>NZ_FSRS01000001.1:2892500-3192500 GCF_900142935.1 Rhodovulum sp. ES.010
AAAGCTTGTCTTTTTCTGGATCAAATCAAGCGCGAGAAGGGCGTTTGGTGGATGCCTTGGCAGCAAGAGGCGATGAAGGACGTGATAACCTGCGATAAGCTAGGGGGAGCCGGTAATAGGCTTTGATCCCTGGATCTCCGAATGGGGCAACCCACCTGACAGTTGATTATAATAGCCTTCGGGCGATTTATAGTCGGCTGAAACAGGTACTTAAGACCTGAACACATAGGGTTTTAAGAGCAAACCCGGGGAACTGAAACATCTAAGTACCCGGAGGAAAGGAAATCAACAGATACTCCCCTAGTAGTGGCGAGCGAACGGGGATCAGCCGAGCCGTGAATGTGACCAGAACAGACTGGAAAGTCTGACCATAGTGGGTGACAGTCCCGTATGGGAAGCATGATCGGACGTATCAAGTAGGGCGGGACACGTGTAATCCTGTCTGAAGATCGGGGGACCACCCTCGAAGGCTAAGTACTCCTTGCTGACCGATAGCGAACCAGTACCGTGAGGGAAAGGTGAAAAGCACCCCGACGAGGGGAGTGAAACAGTACCTGAAACCGAGCGCCTACAAGCAGTCGGAGGGACCTCGAGTCCTGACGGCGTACCTTTTGTATAATGGGTCATCGACTTGGTCTCACGTGCAAGCTTAAGCCGATAGGCGTAGGCGCAGCGAAAGCGAGTCTTAAATGGGCGTCGAGTTCGTGGGATCAGACCCGAAACCGAGTGATCTAGGCATGTCCAGGATGAAGGTAAGGTAACACTTACTGGAGGTCCGAACCCACACCTGTTGAAAAAGGTCGGGATGAGGTGTGCCTAGGGGTGAAAGGCCAATCAAACTCGGAGATAGCTGGTTCTCCGCGAAAACTATTTAGGTAGTGCGTCAGACGAATACCCCGGGGGGTAGAGCACTGGATGGGTAATGGGGCCCCACAGGCTTACTGATCCTAACCAAACTCCGAATACCCGGGAGTACTATCTGGCAGACACACGGCGGGTGCTAACGTCCGTCGTGGAGAGGGAAACAACCCTGACCTACAGCTAAGGCCCCCAATTCGTGGCTAAGTGGGAAAGCAGGTGGGACGACCAAAACAACCAGGAGGTTGGCTTAGAAGCAGCCATCCTTTAAAGATAGCGTAACAGCTCACTGGTCTAAACAAGTTGTCCTGCGGCGAAGATGTAACGGGGCTCAAGCCACGAGCCGAAGCTTAGGACTGCGCAAGCAGTGGTAGCGGAGCGTAGTGTGATAAAACCCATTCCTCCTTACCGTCCTCGGGCGGATTGGAGGAGCGGGTTTGGCTGTGAAGCCGGGGCGTGAGCCGCCGGTGGAGCGATCACTAGCGAGAATGATGACATGAGTAGCGACAAACAGGGTGAGAGACCCTGTCGCCGAAAGTCCAAGGGTTCCTGCTTAAAGCTAATCTGAGCAGGGTAAGCCGGCCCCTAAGGCGAGGCCGAAAGGCGTAGTCGATGGGAACCAGGTTAATATTCCTGGGCCAGGAGGATGTGACGGATTGTGGCGGCGTGCGTCCCTTATCGGATTGGGGCGTATCCAAGACAGTTCCAGGAAATAGCCCTCCGCCAGACCGTACCCTAAACCGACACAGGTGGACTGGTAGAGCATACCAAGGCGCTTGAGAGAACGATGTTGAAGGAACTCGGCAAAATACCTCCGTAAGTTCGCGAGAAGGAGGCCCGGGCCATGTGGTCCGGGGGCACAAACCAGGGGGTGGCGACTGTTTACTAAAAACACAGGGCTCTGCGAAGTCGCAAGACGACGTATAGGGTCTGACGCCTGCCCGGTGCCGGAAGGTTAAAAGGAGGAGTGCAAGCTCCGAATTGAAGCCCCGGTAAACGGCGGCCGTAACTATAACGGTCCTAAGGTAGCGAAATTCCTTGTCGGGTAAGTTCCGACCTGCACGAATGGCGTAACGACTTCCCCGCTGTCTCCAACATCGACTCAGCGAAATTGAATTGCCTGTCAAGATGCAGGCTTCCCGCGGTTAGACGGAAAGACCCCGTGCACCTTCACTACAGCTTCGCACTGGCATCAGGCATGCGATGTGCAGGATAGGTGGTAGGCTTTGAAACCTCGACGCCAGTTGAGGTGGAGCCACCCTTGAGATACCACCCTTCGCCTGCTTGATGTCTAACCGCGATCCGTCATCCGGATCCGGGACCCTGCGTGGCGGGTAGTTTGACTGGGGCGGTCGCCTCCCAAATCGTAACGGAGGCGCGCGAAGGTTGGCTCAGAGCGGTCGGAAATCGCTCGTTGAGTGCAATGGCAGAAGCCAGCCTGACTGCGAGACTGACAAGTCGAGCAGAGTCGAAAGACGGCCATAGTGATCCGGTGGTCCCGAGTGGAAGGGCCATCGCTCAACGGATAAAAGGTACGCCGGGGATAACAGGCTGATACTGCCCAAGAGTCCATATCGACGGCAGTGTTTGGCACCTCGATGTCGGCTCATCTCATCCTGGGGCTGGAGCAGGTCCCAAGGGTACGGCTGTTCGCCGTTTAAAGAGGTACGTGAGCTGGGTTTAGAACGTCGTGAGACAGTTCGGTCCCTATCTGCCGTGGGTGTAGGATACTTGAGAGGAGTTGCCCCTAGTACGAGAGGACCGGGGTGAACGATCCACTGGTGGACCTGTTGTGGCGCCAGCCGCAGTGCAGGGTAGCTATGATCGGACAGGATAACCGCTGAAGGCATCTAAGCGGGAAGCCCCCCTCGAAACAAGGTATCCCTGAGGGCCGTGGAAGACCACCACGTCGATAGGCCGGAGATGTAAGCGCAGCAATGCGTTCAGTTGACCGGTACTAATTGCCCGATAGGCTTGATTTGATCCAGTAAAAGCCAAGCTTTGCTGGTCGAAAGCGCACGGACGTGTGCAGCTTGGACAGCGTTGGGTCTTCCTCGGTTTGGTGGTCATAGCGCGAGCAAAACACCCGGCTCCATTCCGAACCCGGTCGTTAAGTGCCGTAGCGCCGATGGTACTGCGTCTCAAGACGTGGGAGAGTAGGTCGCCGCCAAACCTAGAAAGACCCAACCTTGTGACTCTCTTCGATGGCAACAGCGTGTGGCGCCGATACTCAGGCAAAAAATGGCGCGGGGTGGAGCAGCCCGGTAGCTCGTCAGGCTCATAACCTGAAGGTCGTAGGTTCAAATCCTACCCCCGCAACCAAAAAATCTTTATATTACAACCTCTTACGCGCCGCCCGCAAGGGCGGCGGGCGCGTTTGCAGGTTTTGGTGCTACGGCGGTGCTACGCAGAAGCGGGGCAAAGGTCGGCCGCTCCAGCGAATCCAGCCAGAAGCAACGGCGCACTCGTGACAACCCATGGCTTGGCGCCAAGCTCCAGGGCGGCGTAGGCGCTGCCTGTCGACCGTGATGCGCAGAACGCGACCGAGGCAGACCTCGCGCTGCAGAACTGCCAAGGGCGCAAGCGGCCCTTGAGCGTGGTAGGCGGCACCGCAACGAGGTATTCTGAGGACGGACGTTGTGAACCACCTATTGCCCATCTTCAGAGCGACACGTACTTTATTTGCCAGCGAAGGGCCCGATGGTGATGGACGGTGACGTCTGCCGAATTCTGAGTGTGGATGGCGGAGGAGCAAAAGGTTTTTATCCGCTCGGTATCCTGCGCGAAGTGGAAGCCTTCTTACCCCGGCCGATCCATGAGACTTTCGATCTGATCTTCGGCACCAGCACCGGTTCCATCATCGCCGCGCTGCTAGCGACTGGTCGTTCCGTCGATGAGATTCATGAATTGTACAAGAAGCACGTCCCACCGATCATGCGGGCTTCCGGGAAAGCGGCCAAGACAGCAAAACTGCGTGAGGCCGGGAAGGCGGTATTCGGTGACGCAGGCTTCGATACGGTGCTGACTGGCCTTGGCGTCGTGTCGACTAAGTGGCAACTCGAGACGCCAATGATCTTCAAGAGCCGGGAAACCCAAGCGCACGGGCGAAGAGCCACGTTCGTTCCAGGTTTCGGTTGCAAACTAGCAGATGCAGTTGAGGCATCATGCTCGGCCTATCCCTTTTTTGAAATCAAATCGTTGGAAACGGCCTCCGGGGACATCGTTGAATTGTTCGATGGCGGCTATTGCGCCAACAACCCAGCGCTTTACGCGCTTGCCGATGCAACCGTGGCCCTCGGTCACGCCTCTGAGAATTGTCGGCTCCTTTCCCTAGGGTGCGGCCAATACCCGGAGCCCAAGCGAGGCTTCATCGCGCGGCAGATCAACAGCTTCCTGCCGGTTCAGTTGCTTCAAAAGACGCTAGAGGTTAACACGTCCTCCATGGATCAGCTCAGGCGGTTGCTCTATGCGAACGTACCGACAGTTCGGATTAGCGATACCTTCGATAAGCCAGAAATGGCGACGGATATGTTCGAGCACGATTCAAAGAAGTTGAATCTCCTTCGTCAGCAAGGGGTTGAGTCATTTGCGCGACGTGAAAAGGATGTCCGTCAACTGCTTTTGAACGGGGAATAGTAATGGCGATTTCAGAGGATCAGCTCGAAACGTGGTCGCACCAGGGCTCGGTTCAGCAATCATCAGCGACGTACCTGTCGATCAAGAAAGTATTGGAGGACTCGAACGCACCATACGCAGGCCGCAGATTCGACGTGTTCTTACAGGGGTCCTACGGCAACAAAACAAATGTTTGGTCCGAGAGTGATGTGGATGTCGCGATCTGCCTGACCTCGGTCTACTACTCTGACACTGGCAGACTAAGCGCGGACGAGAAAGAACGCTACGATGCAAATTGGTCCTCAGCTAATTACTCCTTCAAGGACTTCCGGGCGGAAGTGTCGGCATGGCTTCGAGCAAATTTCGGGAACTCAGTAACGCTAGGCAAGAAGGCCATAAAAGTGCCCGGCGGTAGCAGCCGGCGGGATGCTGACGTCCTGGCATGCGTCCAGCACCGCGACTACTACTCCTACCCGACCAATGGTCGCCCGAGCTATCATGAGGGTATTTGCTTTTGGACTTCGGACGGCGACAAGATCATCAACTATCCCCACCAGCACCTTGCTAACTGTACCGCTAAAAACGGCAACGCTAACGAGCGCTTCAAACCGAATATCCGGGTATTGAAGAACATGCGGAACGCCATGATCGATGCCGGGTTAATCGCCGATGGCATAGCCCCATCGTACTTCGTGGAAGGAATGCTTTACAACATTCCGAACGATCACTTCAACTGGACGCATCAGCAAACCGTGGAAAACGCGCTTACCTGGCTCGAGGGATGCAACGTGCCCGATCTGGTTTGTGCGAACGAACGTTACTACCTTGTCCGTGATGGTTCCAACGTTTGCTGGAACTCCAACGACTTCCGAGCGACGCTGACAGCTATGCGCCGGTATTGGAATAGCTCCGCTCGCTAGAACTCGGTGGAACGGCTGCGCCGCGACGCTTCGTTTCTTCCATGCGTTCTGTAACCGCTACGAGTTTCAAGCATAACGCTTCCGCCGCGGCCCTTCAATACTGCCGTGCTTATCTCGAATCACGCCAGTTTTATAGCGCGTCCATTCAGGAATAAGACAGCTTTTGTTCGGGAAAGAATACAGCAAGCATCAACAGAGTTCGCAATTGAAAGCGAAAGGGCGCTGTTGTGTGCGGAGCCGAGGTTCGGTTCAGAAAACAATGGTATGTGCCGGCTAACAATTCGCATAGACCATGCAGACAGATGATAACTATCGTCCTTCCGGCTTCTCTGAAACAGTACTGCCCCGTCATGGATGCTTGGGTTCAACTTTATGGCGTCTTCTAGGTCTTGGACAAAAGTAGGGCCAAAACGCTGCCCTACTTCCGGCATCGGCTCTCTCGGCATGGGTATACAATCCAGATCGGACATTCGGCCAGTCGCGAAGACTAGGATTACTGGGTGGATCGGTTCTCGCTCCTGATGTATTTGGAGCAGTGTTTGCTTTAGATGCTCAAGCATGGGTGACACATTGCTTAACAGGGTCTCGGTTTCAGTACTGCTTATCATCGCCATTGCCGTTTGGGGAGGGTTTCTGTGGGTGCTAGGCATCGAGCTGACGTGGGAGCATGCCCAACCTTACTCCCTGACGCTGGCTGCACTAACGTCATGCCTATGGCTGTTTGATCGGTTCATCTGGAAAACCTGGCCGGTACATAAGCTAGTTCGTCGTCCGAATCTGAACGGAACCTGGCGAGTTTCACTGCAGTCATCCTACAAGATGCCAGGTTCGGACGAGCCTGTTGCCGAAGTAAAAGGCTTTGCGGTTATTCGTCAAACATTTAGCTCCATATCGATCAGGTTGATGACCGAACAAGGCGAATCGTTTCTGGTTGCGTCGAGCTTCGATTTCCAAAATGATGGGACGACCGTACCTCTACGGCGCGTATCAAAGTGACCCAAGTATCCACCTAAGGTCTGGCATTAGTGAAATCCATTATGGGAGCTTCAGATACAAAGTGATCGGTCGGCCCCCTAAGCAGATTAGGGGTCATTATTGGACTGATCGCAACACGAATGGTTCAATTTCATTGGTTGATCGAAAAAACGTGTTTTTCGATAGCTTCATCGAAGCAAAGGACTCTTGCGGGGCTAGCTAAAGATTTGATTTTTCGGAGTAAATCAGCGTGCTTCAATATTTCGAACGTCCGCTTCTAGGCGCACACTATCCTGCAGCAAACAACCGCCCTCGTTCCTTCCCTGGGAGGTGAAGACCGGTGCTGGGCCCTGCAGGATTCACGGAAACGGGCTGGGTGCCTGCGCTAACAGGCCGCTGAAATTCTCTTGCGGCCGGACGGATTTCCCTGACCCTCACCCGTGAGGCCGGCGTCGTCTGTTCTGTGTGCTTGGTCTCGGCCCTGCCTTTGGCGTCAGGCGGCCAGCAGCTTCGGCAGTCTGGCGAGGTTGCAGGCGGCCATGGTGAAGGTGAAGCGGGCGGCGACGCGGTCGAGGCCGCGGTATACGGTCTGGGCCATGCCGCCGACGGTCTTGGCCCAGCCGAAGGGCTCTTCGATCTTCTTGCGGCGCGTCTGGGACAGGGCGTAGCCGGGGTGGCGGGTGGTTCTGCCGTCGATGGCGGAGTGTCGGGCCTTCTGGGCGACATGCGGCGTGACGTGGGCCTGTCGCAGATCGGCGACGAAATCTGCGCTGTCGTAGCCCTTGTCGGCGCCCAGCGTGAGGCGGCGGGTCGAGCCGGGGGAATGGCGGTGGATCATGTCGAGCGCGGCGCGGCGTTCGGCATGGCCATCGGCGCGGGTCAGGTCGGCCTGGACGACGAAGCCATTGCGGTTTTCCATCAGCGCATGCCCCATGTAACAGAGCAGCGCGCCCGTCCCCTGCGACTTGCGGAACAGCCGCGCGTCGGGGTCGGTGATCGAGGCATGGGTGGCGTTGGAGCGCTTCTCGCCGCGGAAGTCGACTTCGGCGTTGCGGTGGCGGCGGCTGGGGCTGGGCATCGGGACGGTCTCGGCTTCGGGCTGGGCAGGGGCGGTGTCGGGGCTGGTATCCTGATCGGTGTCCCCCGGCGGGTCACCCGGCCCGTCCGCGCCGGGCGGGCTGCCCTCGGTCTTCGGCTGGAAGCTCTTCATGGAAGCCCAGGCCTTGATCAGCGTGCCGTCCACCGAGAAGTGCTCGTCTGACAGCAGCGGTGCGACCTCCCGGTGAGCCAGGATCGCGCCCATCACCTTGCGCGCCATGTCGGTGGTCAGCAGCCGGTCACGGTTCTTCGTGAAGACGGTGGGGACCCAGACCGCGTCGTCGATCCCCAGGCCCACGAACCAGCGGAACATGAGGTTGTAATCCATCTGCTCCATCAACTGCCGCTCCGAGCGTACCGAGAACAGGATCTGTAGAAGGCTCGCCCGGATCAGCCGCTCCGGCGGGATCGAGGGCCGGCCCTCCGGGGCGTAGAGCGTCTCGAACTCGGCATCGAGGCTGGCCAAAGCCTCGTTCACGACCCGCCGGATCTGCCGCAACGGATGCCGCGCCGGGATCCGCGCCTCGATGTCAACATAGCTGAACAGCGACCCGCTCGTCTCGTCCGCGCCCCGCATCCCAACCCCTCCGGCAACCGCCCAAGGGGTGAATCACGTCCCTCAACCGACGTCCAGAGCGAGGTTTTTCAGCAGCCTGCTAAGCCTCAACTTCCTGAATTCACCTTTCTGCCGTCCGCCCTGTCCGCCGCTGTCCGCCCCCAGGCCCTGTTGAATATGGCGGCGGACGGCAGGCGGACAGGGCGGACAGCGATCAGGCCTGATCCATGATGATGACGCGCCGCCGGTCCTTGCCTTCCCGGTCGTGGGTGATCCGGATGCCGCGGCGCCGCAGGAGCGGTGCGATGCGGCGAAGCTCGGCGCCGAAGGCCGCGGGCTTGCGCGGGAAGGCGTCGGCCGCGTCGGTCAGGGCGGGGTAGCAGCGCCTCAGGTGGGCGATCCAGTCCGTGGCCGTGCCTTGCCAGGGGCCATGATCGGCCAGAAGCGCCAGGATTGCGCTGGCCAGGGCGTTGCCGTCGAGCGCGGTTTCTTCCAGCGCGCGGCGGTTCGCCTGGTAGGCCTCCAGGAAAGCGCCGGGCGGCCAGCCCAGGGCCGGTTCGGCGGCCGTGACCCAGCGCGCGAAGTCGGCCATCCTGGGCCGCTCTGCCAGCGTCACCGCGTCGAGCTTGTCGAGCGCGCAGGCGGTGGCATCCAGCAGCGCCGCCAGGATGCGGGGCTGCGCCTCTGGGAAGCGCGCCCAGAACTCCTGTTCGAAGACGCGGCCGGTTTCCGAGATGGTTGGCAGCGTGAGGGCAATCGCCCGGTCGGCCAGGTCCGCGCGTTCCGCCAGGTCGGGAATACCGTTCAAGATGCAGGGTCGGGTGGCGTCGAACAGCACCTCGTCCGCGTCGCTATGCAGCTTTCGCGTGGCGAAGCCGCCCCCGGTGGCCAGGCGGCAGAGCGCGTCGGCCATGCTGGGCTTGATCCGCGAGAGGTTGTCGAAGGCCAGCACATGCGCGCCTTGGGCCGCGATCACCAGGTCGCGTTCGTCGCCGGGAAAGCTCCGGGTTTCCAGTGTGGACGGATCGACCAAAGCCCGCAGCACCTTAGACGTGGTGCTCTTGGCGCTGCCCTGTTCGCCGGTCAGGATCAGGAGGGGGTAAGGGCCGCTCGGCCGCAGGCAGCCCAGGAGCCAGCCCGCCATGAGCCGGAACTCCTGATCGGTGCCGACATTCACGAAGGCCCGCAGGGCGTCCAGATCGCCGCTCCCGGCGATGGGAACGGGCAGCGCGGCCATGCTGGGCGCGCGTTTGAAGCGCGGTTCCTTCGCCTGGCGCACGCGCCAGCCGCTGGCCGTGATTTCGACGGCGGACCAGTCGGGCGCGCCAAGGTCCAGCACCAGGGCGTCGCCCTGGCGGCCGATCCGGGTGAAGGCCTCACGCCGCTCGCCTTCGAACAGCGCCTGGCCGATCATCTGGCGCACCTGGTCGTCGAGCTTCGACGCGCTCGGGGTCTTGCCGCTCGCATGGTACTCGGCATGGGCCAGCAGCCGCTTGAAGGTGCTGCCATCGAGCGCGAAGGTTTCCCAATGCCCGCCGCGCCGGATAGAGATGAACGGCTCGCCGCGGGGCGTGTGCCAAAGCTCCATACCGTCGAATAGCGGCGCGGGCGCGTCGTCGTCGGGCGCCGGTTCTCGGTTGCCGTCCAGCGGACGCGCCAGGGCCAGGAGCGTGTTGACCTGCCTCACGCCCCAGCCCGCGGCCACGGCATCGGCCGCGTCCCAGCCCTTGGGATACGGACCGCCCGACGCGCCATCGTTCGCCGCGATGGGCGCGCCGCCGGTAACGTTACGTAGCACCAGGTCCGCCACGGGAACGATCCGGGGCAGGGTGCCGAACTCCCTATGTAAGGTAACGGCCAGGCCTTCGGCATATTTCCGGCCCGGCGCGTCCTTGTCAGGCCAGAGGATGACCTCGCGTCCCTTCAGTGGCGCCAGGTCCGCTTTGTGCGCGCCGTTCGCGCCGCCGAACGTGGTGGTGCTGACGTAACCCAGCGCTGCCAGCGCATCGGCGCATTTCTCGCCTTCGGTCACGATCACCGGCCGGTTCGTATTGGCAGCGGCCGTCACCTCGGGCAGGCGGTAGAGCGGCCGCCGCTCCGGCGCCTTCCACTCCTGCCGCACCGGGTCGTAAGGCAGGAAGAACTTGCTGCCGTCAGGCCGGTCGAAGCGGTTGGCCACCAGGATCGCGGCGCCGCTGGCGTCGTGATAGACATACTGCGCGTCCGGCTGGCCCGCTTTGGGATGGCGCAGCGCGTGAAGTTCGGTCGCCGTCATTTCATCCCCCATGTCTCGATAAGCTCGCGCGCGGCCTCGCCCTGGCTAACGCCGTTCAGGTAGGCGTAGAGGCTGACGGGATCGCCGCCGCTGTCCCCGGTCGCGAAGTCGGCCCAGCGGCCGGTGGCCAGGTTGATCTTGAACGATCCGGGGCGCCGGTCGGCGCGCGTCGGATTACGCGCCACCCATTCCCGGCCGATGCGGCGGCCATCGGGCAGCCAGGCGGCCAGGAGCCGGGGCAGGTTTGCCAGGCAGGCCGCGTTGACGGCCACGAAATAGATATGGCGGGCGGGCAGGGTGTCAGTTGTCATTGGCCGCCACCTCCTGCAGCCGGGCCACTTCGAAGGCCTCCACATCGGCCAGGCGATAGCGCACCAGGCGCCCGACCTTCACGTAAGGCAGCGGATAGCGCTTGGTGCAGCGCCAGGTGCTGAGCGTGGTCGTGGACACGCCCAGCCGGTCGGCCACGTCCTGGGGCGTGAGAAGGGTTTTCGGTGTCAGGCTCATTTCGTGTTTCCTCGTCAATGGTTAGCGACAAGGAAAGGCTGCCAGCATCGCGGGCCGCGCTCCATCAAACCTGATCGGAGATTCCGGGGCGGAAACCGCGCCCCGGATTTACGATGACTTCTATCCCGAAGGTACAGACCTTTACGCTTTGCGCATCATCCAAGCGCTGACCGCGGTCCACGCCAAGAATGAGAGCGGGTTTCCCATCAGGTCCCACATCTCAGTGTCGGTGAACTCCTCGATAAGCGAATATGCTAAAGCCGCGAGAAATATTCCAACTACTGCCGCCGCCACTGGCCTTATGACACGATCGTTTTGCTGTTCGTTTTCCTCACGTTCTCTCTTTCCTTTCCTTGCGTCGAGTGACCGCTTTAGGAGCTGGAGTTCCATCTTCTCCCATTGTTCATCGCTCAGCCGAAGACGCTCAAATTCCGTGTCTGTAAGGTAGTGTGGTGGTCTGTCATATGCGTTCATCGGCTGCGGGCTCCGTGCGCAAGGGGTCAGCGTTGTCTTGATCGGTCGGTATAATCGCTTGTCGGGTACTAGCGGTTCGTATCGTCCGCTCTGACCTTACGCAAACCGTTCACGATGGCGGAGCGCGTGACGGCCGGATCAAGGCGCCGAAATACGGTTTCCAAGGCATCCACGAGGCGCGAGAGGGTGCGGCCAGTTTCGGGATAGTACATGCCTTCCGTAAACGGATGGCCGGACAGCGCCGACCATGTCGGCTGGAAGGTAACTAGAAACTGCAAAAGCGCATGGTCCTTCGGGAATTTCCTGACTTTGGACTGTGCCCGCCAGCGCTGCGTTTCCGCTTTGAGTTCGTCCTCTGAATCCAGCCGGAGCGGGGCCTCGCCTTCCATATCAGGTTCCAGCAGCACCGGCTTCGGCTTCCGGTTGATGGCGTCTTCAACGCAGATTTGCAGGTCCACCAGGACTTCGCGATAGTTCGCGAAGATATTGCGGCGTGTGCCCATCATATCCCCGAGCGTGACGCCGTTTCGTACCTCGTGAAGATGCGGGTTGCGCCTCACGGCCTTCTCTACGCGCGCTTCCAGTCCCGGGTAATCCTGCAGATGCAGGAGGGCATCGTAGAGCCGTTGCGCGGCTTCCGTGACGCGATCCAGCGCCGCGTTGTCTTCTTTTTCGCTGCGCTGTGTCGCCCGTTCCAGGGCGGCAGTCACATAGGCATCGCTCGCGACGACCAAGCCTCGCCGCAACGAGGCCTGCGTTTCCGGGTCGTTGCTCATGTCGCCATGCGCAATGACCTCGCTCAGCAACTCATTGCTGATCAGTTCCTGGTACTGAGGCTCCGATTCTTCGTCCACGTTGATCGCGAGGTGCGGATACAGGGCTGCAATGGTCAAGGTCGTCCCTCGTTTCTTGGGCTGGACGCGCATAGGCGAACATCGCGTCGGTCGCCTTGTTCACGGAGTCGCGTACGGGGTCCAGGTTCAGGCGGGCATAGATCGCGGTCGATTGCTGGCTGCGATGGCCCAGGGACTTGCCGATGATGTAGCCATTGGCGCCGGTCGCGGCCTGGTAGCTGCCCAGGGTGCGGCGCAGATCGTGAATCCGGAGATCGGCAATCCCGGCTTCCTTCAGGATGCGCGCCCAGGCCTTCTTCGGATCGGCCAGGTGGCCCGACGCGCCACTGCCGGGAAACACCCATGGGCCGTCAGAGGCGAGCTTGCGCTCTTTCAGGATTTCCAGTGCCTGGCCGGGCAGGTGGACGATCTGCGCGTCGCCGTTCTTCGTCTGGCCGATCCGCCAGGTCGCGGTGCTGAAGTTGATATCCTGCCAGCGCATCGCGAGCGTGTTGGACTTCCGCGCGCCGGTCAGCAGGGAAACCAGGAAGAAATCGCGCGCCGCCTCGTTCGGTTCGTTCGCCAGGGCTTCGAAGAAGCGCGGCAACTCGTCGGGCTGCAGGAAGCGGTCGCGGCTCTGTTCCTTGAACTTCTTGATGCCCGCGGCCGGGTTCGTGCCGTCCCAGCCCCAATCAATCGCCTTGTTGAAGATCGAGCGCACCCGCTCAAGCAGGCGGTTGGCCTGGTAAATGCCGTTCTCCTTGCCGACGCGGGCGTGCAAGCGCTCCACATCGGATTTCATAATCTTCGATATCTTGCGTTTGAACCAGTGGGAAAGGAACTTCGTAACTTCCCGCTCGTCGTATTTCCAAGAGCGTTTGTGAACTTTCGAGTATTTTTCCAAATATTCTTCGAAGAGCGCGCCGAACGTCATCTCGTCGCGGATGGCGCGCCGTTCCTTCTGCGGGTTCTTGCCGCTCGCAATCTCGCCCTTGGCCTTCTGCGCGAGCTTCCGGGCGTTCTCGATGCTGATATCGGGGAAGCGCCCCAGGAGAAGCCGCTCGGGGCGCCCCTCCACGCGCTTGTAGAGATAGAAGCTCTTGCTGCCGCCAGGCGAGACGGCCAGGACCAGGCCCTGTTCCCGCTCGTCATAGTAGTAGTCCCGGCTGCCCTTGGCGGCGGGCGGCGCCTTCGACAAGGCGGCCTTGGTGAAGTTCAGGCGGTGGCTGGCCATGCTGCCTCCCGTGATCCAGTGCTACGGCGGTGCTACGCTGGTGCTACACTCTGGAGCAAATTTGGGCAATCTGGCAGCATGGCGCGCAAGCCAAGTCTTGGCGTAACATATTGATAAAGCATGATAGAAATGCCTGCGGAGAATTTGAGCAAACCACAGACCCTTAGACTCATAACCTGAAGGTCGTAGGTTCAAATCCTACCCCCGCAACCAACTTTAGCACAATAAATCAATACCTTAACCTCGCAGCGGGCGAAGCTTCTGGCTTTGCCCCGCCAGGCGTGGAAGCTGCGTGGAAGACTGCAAACCTCAAGCAGGGATGTGGTAGACGGGTTGACCTGCCACTGATCTTTCATCCAGCCGCGACCGGAGCCCGGTTGGTGTTTACGCCAAATGGCGCGGGTTGAGCAATCGCCCGACGCGCGGAGCTCTCATCTCGCGCAGCGGGTCGGGCGATTGCGGTGGTCAGGGTCTGCGCGTAGTCAGCCGGGGTCTGATAGCCCAAGGCCGAATGGGGGCGCTCGGTGTTGTAGTCGGCGACCCAGGCGGCGATCAGGTCGCGGGCATGGGCGAGGTTACGAAACAGCGTCTCGTTCAAGAACTCGTCCCGCATCCGGCCGTTGAAGCTCTCGACAAAGCCATTCTGCATCGGCTTGCCCGGCGCGATGTAGTGCCATTCGATCCGGTTCTCGGCGCACCACTTCAGGATCGCGTTCGAGGTCAGTTCCGTCCCGTTGTCCGACACGATCATTCCCGGCTTGCCGCGACGTTCGATCAGCGCCGTCAGCTCCCGCGCGACGCGCCGGCCGGAGATCGACGTGTCCGGGATCGCGGCGAGGCATTCGCGCGTGACGTCATCGACGATGTTCAGCACCCGGAACCGCCGCCCGCACGCGAACTGGTCATGGACGAAATCCAGTGACCAACGGGCATTTGCGCGCGCCTCGACCAGGATCGGGGCGCGGGTGCCGATGGCCTTGCGCCGCGCGCGCCGCTTGCGGACGGTCAGCCCTTCCTCGCGGTAAAGCCGGTAGATACGGTTGATCCCCGAGGGCTCGCCCTCCCGCCGGAGCAGGACGAAGAGCCGCCGGTAGCCGAACCGCCGACGCTCGTTGGCAAGCTCCCGCAATCGGCCGCGCAGTTCCGTGTCGGGTGCGCGTTGCGACCGGTAGCGGATCGTCTTCCGATCCGCGCCGGCAATCTGGCACGCCCGTCGTTCCGACAGCCCGAACCGGGCCTTCAGATGCGCGACCGCCTCGCGCTTCACGACGGGCGTCACCACTTTTTTGAAACCAGCTCGCGCATCGCGGCCAGATCCAGCATCTGCTCCGCCAGCAGCTTCTTCAACTTGGCGTTCTCGTCCTCGAGCGCCTTCAGCCGTTTGGCCTCTGACACCGTCATGCCGCCGTATTTGGCTTTCCAGTTGTAGAACGTCCCCTCCGACATGCCGTGCTTGCGGCACAGATCGGCACACTTCGCCCCGGCCTCATGCTCGGCCAGGATGCCGATAATCTGCTCTTCGCTGTATCTCGTTCGCTTCATTGTCCGTCCCCTCATTGGGTCGGACTCTAATCGCAGGTGGAGGAAAAATCCCGTGGCAGGTCACGACGACCCGGCAGGCCCGCCGTTCGCTGAGTCCCATCTCACTGATCAGAAAGCCCACGGCTTTGCGCTTCGCCGTTCGCCATCGGTCTCGAACGCATGGCGACGCGATGGCTCACCCTCACCAGTTTTTTGCCAAGAGCTCCTTCATCGCGGTCATGTCCAGCATCTGATCTGCCATGATCCGCTTGAGCATTCGCCATTGTCTCTCGGACCAATGGCTCATTGTAGAACGTCGCCGTGCTGATCGCGTGGCGCCGGCAGATGTCGTCGACCTTCGCCCCGGCCTCGTGCTCCTTCAGCACGCCGATGATCTTCTCTTCAGAGAACCGTTTCCGCTTCATGGGACTTCCTCCTTCGTCCAGTCAAAGGTGGAAAATTCCAGTTCGCAATGGCCCGGATAGCGGGGGGAAGGTCACGACTTCGATCGTCAGGTCGCCGAACTCCAGGTCCGCGCCGCCGTCCTGAACGGCTACACCGCGCTCGGCATACCAGTCACAGAGCCCATGGGGTAAGTGCGTCTGGGGAAAGGGGAGGTCCGGGCTTCACGCTCTTTGCGCAACAAAGCCCCGTGGCCCTTTCGTTAAGCGCCTATTGCCGACCGAAGGCCCCGGAAGACACTGGTGCACAGGAAACAGATCGCGGCCACGCAGACGATGGAGGGGCCCGCCGGCGTGTCGAACAGATAGGCCGCGCGCAGGCCGACCACCGCAGAGACCGCCCCGATGGCCGCGCCGGTTAGGGCCATGCCCTCGGGCGTGCGCGCCAGGGGCCGCGCGGCGGCAGCCGGAATGATCAGCATCGCGGCGATCAGCAGGACGCCGACCACCTTGATCGCCACCGCGACGGTGATCGCCAGCGAGAGCGTCAGGACCAGCTGTTCGCGCTTGGGCCGGATGCCGCTGGCATAGGCCAATTCCTCGTTCAGCGTCGCGGTCAGCAGCGCGGACCAGCGCCAGCCGATCAGGCCGACCACGAGAACCGCGCCGCCCCAGATCACCGCTAGATCGCCGCGCGACACGGCCAGGATGTCGCCGAAGAGATAGGCCATGAGGTCGATGCGAATGCCCGACAGGAACGACACCGCGACGAGACCGAAGGCCAGTGCCGAATGCGCCAGAACGCCCAGCAGCGTGTCCATCGCATAGCCCCGCCCGCTGAGCGCCGAGACCGTCAGGGCCATGGCGAGCGCGACCGCCACGGCCCCGGGGAAGATCGACATCTCCAGCGCGAGCGACAGCGCGACACCCAGGATTGCGGCATGGGCCGTCGCGTCGCCGAAATAGGCCATGCGGCGCCAGACGACGAAGCTGCCGAGGGGCGCGGCCGCGACAGCCACACCGATGCCGGCGAGCGTGGCCCGGGTCATGAAATCGTCCAGCATCACTCGGCCGCCTGTGTCGTGTCGTGTTTGTGATCGTGTTCGTGGCGATAGAGCGCGAGGGCCCCGCCGGTCCCGGTCCCGAACAGCGCGCGATATTCCGGCGCCGAGGAGACATGCTCGGGCGTGCCGTGACAGCAGACATGCCCGTTGAGGCAGATCACCCGGTTGGAGGCCGCCATCACCACGTGCAGTTCGTGGCTGATCATCAGCACCGCGCAGCCGGTCTCGCGCCGCACCTCGTCGATCAGCCGGTAGAACGCGGCGGAGCCGGGCTGGTCCAGGCCCGCCGTCGGCTCATCGAGCAAGAGCAGGCCGGGGCGCACCACCAGCGCCCGCGCCAGAAGCACCCGCTGCAACTGCCCGCCCGACAGTTGCGACATCTGCCGGTTGGCCAGGTCGGGCACGCCCGCGCGCGCCAACGCGCTGGCCACGTTCTCCTGCGCGGCCCGGCCCGGCAGGCGCAGGAAACGTGCGACGGTGATCGGCAGCGTGGGATCGACATGCAGTCGTTGCGGGACGTAGCCAATGACGAGGCCGGAGGCCTTGGCGATCCGCCCGGCCGCCACGGGCACCGCGCCGACAACGGCGCGGAGCAGGGTCGTCTTGCCCGACCCGTTCGGCCCCACGATGGTCACGATCTCGCCCGGTTCGATGCTGAGGCTGACATCGCGCAAGACCTCACTTGCGCCGTAGCGCACGCTGATATGGTCGACGTTCAGAAGGCTCATGCCCCGGCTTTCTCGGCACAGGCGGGGCAGACGCCGATCGCCTCCACGACCGTGCGTTCGATTCGAAACCCGGTGGCGCGGGCGGCCTCGCCCAGCGTGCCGCGGGCCGGGGCGGATTGCGCTTCGGCGACGGCCTCGCAGACCCGGCAGATCAGGAAGGCCGGCGAGTGCGGCGCGCCGGGATGGGCGCAGGCGATGAAGGCGTTCAGCCGCTCGATCTTGTGGGCGAAGCCGTTGGCCACCAGAAAATCCAACGCCCGGTAGGCCACCGGCGGCTGGGCGCCGAACCCCGCCTCGTGCAACCGTTCGAGCAGTTCGTAGGCGCCCATCGCGCGATGCTCGCGCAGCAGGATCTCGAGCGCCGCCCGCCGCACCGGCGTGAAGCGCAACCCCTCGGCGGCGCAGTGCGTCTCGGCCGCCGCGATGGCCGCCTCGACGCAATGGCCGTGGTCATGGGCCTCGAACCCGATCGGCTCCACGCTTGGGGCGGTTTCCGTCCGCGCTGCTCTTGTCATGTTATCTCATTTCCTGTATTCGGCTTGAAACGTTATACAATCACAGGAAGGTGCCAATGTCCAGAAACCTGTTTCCGCTCGCGCTGACCGCAACGATGCTGGCCGGCACGGCCATGGCCGAGGTGCCGCGCGTCGCCGCCGACATCGCGCCGTTGCACGCGCTCGTGGCCCGCGTGATGCAGGGCGTCGGTGCGCCGGACCTGATCGTGCAGCCCGGCGCCTCGCCGCACGAATACAGCCTGCGCCCCTCCGAGGCGGAGGCGCTGCAGGACGCGGATATCGTGATCTGGATGGGAGAGGACCTGGCCCCCTGGATGCAAAGCGCGATCGAGACGCTCACGGCCGACGCATCGGTCGTGACGCTTCTGGAGGCGCAGGAGACGGCCCTTCTGGAATTCCGCGAAAACGCCCTGTTCGAAAAGCACGCCCACGGCGACGACGACCATGCGGCCGAGGACGGGGCGCATGACCACGAGCATGACGACCATGCCGGGGCTGAGGATCACGCCCACGACACCGGGGAACACGCGGAAGCCGAGGCGCATGACCACGACCATGGCGCCCATGACCCCCATGCCTGGCTGTCGCCCCGCAACGCAGCGGCGTGGCTCAACCTGATCGCGGGCGAACTCTCGGCCGCGGACCCGGAAAATGCGGGGACATACTTCGCGAATGCCGCCGAGGCCCGGGCCGAGATCGACACCCTCGTCAGCGAGATCGGCGACATCCTCGATTCGGCGCGCGGGGGCCGGTTCGTGGTCTTCCACGACGCCTACCAGTATTTCGAGACAGCCTTCGACATTCCCGCTTCCGGCGCGATATCGCTGTCCGACGCGCGCGACCCGAGCCCGGCCCGCATCGCCGAGATCCAGGGCCGCGTTGCCGAGGAAGGGATCGACTGCGTGCTGGCCGAGCCGCAATTCGATCCGGGGATCGTGGCGACCGTCCTGGAGGGCACCGAGGCGAACACCGCCGTGATCGACCCGCTGGGATCGGACCTCGAACCCGGCCCGGATCTCTATCCGCAGATGATGCGCAACCTCGCCTCATCGCTTGCCGGGTGCCTGTAGGGCACGACAGCGGCGCCTGGGCGCGCCGATGCCGCGACCGGCGCCGCGCGTCACGACGGTCCCCCGGGCTCGGACATGGGTGTGGTGCGCAGGGGCCTTGCGCCGCGAGACGCCGGCGTTCCACAGCCTCGGCGCTTCTTCTTGGCGAAAATACTCATCTGCGCGCCGGAGGCGCGCATACGAAATGCCGTGGCCCCGCAAGGGGCCGCCTTACGATCCGCAGTCAGAGCCGTTCCAGCGCCAGCGCGATGCCCTGGCCGCCGCCGATGCACATCGTCACCAGCGCAAGCCTGCCCTGCGTCCGCTCGAGTTCGTAGAGCGCCTTGACCGTGAGGATCGCCCCGGTCGCCCCTACCGGGTGGCCAAGCGCGATGGCCCCGCCATTGGGATTGACCTTGGCCGGGTCCAGGCCCAGGGCTCGGCTGACGGCGATCGCCTGTGCGGCGAAGGCCTCGTTGCTCTCGATCACGTCGAACTCCTCCGCCGCAAGCCCGGTCTTCCGCAGCAGCGTCTCGACCGCGGGCACGGGCCCGATTCCCATGACCTCGGGGCGCACGCCGGCATGGGCGTAGCCCAGAAGCCGCGCGCGCGGCGTGAGCCCCCCGGCCTCGGCGGCCTCTTCCCGGGCCAGCACCAGCGCGGCCGCCCCGTCGTTGATCCCGGACGCGTTGCCCGCGGTCACCGAGCCGTCCCTGCGGAAGACGGGCCGTAGTCCCGCCAGCCCCTCCGCCGTGGTTGCCTTGGGGTGCTCGTCCACCTTGCAGGCCACGGTATCGCGCTTCACGCGCACCTCGACCGGCACGATCTGCGCGTCGAACCGCCCCTCGGCGATGGCCCAGGCCGCGCGCTCCTGGCTCTGCAGCGCAAAGGCGTCCTGGTCTTCGCGGCTGACCCCGTGCTCCTCGGCCACGTTCTCGGCGGTCACGCCCATGTGGCCGGTGCCGAAGGGGCAGTTCAGCGCGCCCAGCATCATGTCGGCCGCCCCCGTATCGCCCATCTTCTGGCCCCAGCGCGCGGCCGGCAGGATGTGCGGCGACCGGCTCATGTTCTCGGCCCCGCCGGCCAGCCCGAACTCGGCCTCGCCCAGCATCAGCGCCTGGGCCACCGAGACGATGGCCTGCGCGCCCGAGCCGCACAGCCGGTTGACGTTCATCGCCGGGACCGTCTCGGGGATGCCCGCCTCCATCGCGGCCACGCGGCTGAGATACATGTCCCGCGGCTCTGTGTTGATGACATGGCCGAAGGCGACATGGCCCACCTGCGGTCCCTCGATTCCGGCGCGTTCGAGCGCCGCGGTCGCGGCGACCGCGCCGAGCGCGATCGGCGGCGTTCCCGCGAGGCTGCCGCCGAAGGTGCCGATGGCGGTGCGTGCGCCGCTCAGAATGACGATGCCCGTCATGGTGGACTCCTCCCCGATATGATCCTCGCGAAGTGTTGCCCGCAGCCGCGGCGCTTGACCAGCACCGATTGTGCGTTGCGCGATGACGTCCCTGGATGGTCCGAACGGCGCGGCGCGGGCATCTGCGCCCGGAAAAATGACCGAAAAAAGCGGTTGCAGCCTTGCCCGGCGTGGAAGAGGTTAACGTTGGGCAGCGGATCACACCGACAGCTGGTGTGGGCGCACGCGATGACCGAGGGTCCGGTCCGAGGTGCGATGCCTCTGGGCGGCACCGGCCCGGAGTTCCGCGACCGCACCGCAGCGTCCGCGCCCTGGGGAGCCGTCGCGACGGGAGGAGGCGTGATGCCCTATGACTACAAGCCGTTTCCCTACGTCGCGCCGCCCGGGGTGAGCGCGCCGGAACCGCGCCACCCGGTCGTGATCGTGGGCGCGGGGCCGGTGGGTCTGGCGATGGCGCTGGAACTGGCAAGCCGGGGCGTTCGATCGGTCCTGCTCGACGACAATAACGTGGTCTCGATGGGGTCGCGCGCGATCTGCTGGTCGCGGCGCAGCCTTGAGCTGTTCGACCGTCTGGGCATCGCCGACCGGGTCCTGGAGAAGGGCACGACCTGGAGCGTCGGCCGCGTCTGCCATGGCGACGACGAGATCTTCAGCTTCGATCTCGCGATCGACCCGGACCACAAGATGCCGCCCTTCGTGAACCTCCAGCAATACTATATCGAGGAGTTCATGGTCGACCGCGTGCAGGCCGAGCCGCTGGTCGACCTGCGGTTCAGGAACCGGGTGACGGGCATCGACCAGACCGGGGACACCGCCCATGTCAGCGTCAAGACGCCGGACGGCCAGTACGGGCTCAAGGCCGACTACGTGCTGGCCTGCGACGGCGCGCGCTCGACGATCCGCGCGATGCTCGACCTCGATTTCGAGGGCGAGCTCTTCGAGGAGCGTTTCCTGATCGCCGATGTCGAAATGGAGGCGGATTTCCCTTCGGAGCGCTGGTTCTGGTTCAAGCCGCATTTCCACGACGGGCAGTCGGCGCTGCTGCACCGCCAGGCTGACAACATCTACCGCATCGACCTGCAACTTGGCTGGGATGCGGACCCCGACGAGGAGAAGAAGCCGGAAAACGTGATCCCGCGGATCGAACGCCTCGTCGGCAAGGATTTCGACCTCGACTGGGTCAGCATCTACAGTTTCCAATGCCGGCGGCTGCGCGAATTCGTCCACGGACGGGTGATCTTCGCCGGCGACAGCGCCCATGTGGTGTCGCCCTTCGGGGCGCGCGGGGGCAATGGCGGGCTGCAGGACGTGGACAACCTCGGCTGGAAGCTTGCCGCGGTGCTGGAGGGGCGCGCGCCCGCCGGCCTGATCGACAGCTACAACCGCGAACGCGTCCAGGCGGCCGACGAGAACATCCTGCATTCGAGCCGCTCAACCCGCTTCATGACGCCCGCACCCGGGGCCGGGCGGCTGTTTCGCGACCAGGTGCTGGCGCTGGCGCGCAAGGCGCCCTTCGCGCGGGGCTGGGTCAATTCCGGGCGTCTTTCCACCCCGTGCGTGTTCCGGACGTCGGCGCCCGACCACCCGGTGCTCCCCGCCATCTCGCGTCCCGGCGCCGTGGCCCCGGACGCGCCGCAAGGCAACGGCTGGCTGTTGAACGCCCTCGGCCGGGATGCCACGCTGATGGCGGTCAACGGCGCGCCGCCGCCGGGGGTCGGCCTTGCCACGCTGCAGGTCGAGGTCAACGACGCCGTGCGAGCCCGCTACCTCGGCGATGCGCCGGCGGCGCTATACCTCGTGCGCCCGGACCAGGTGATCGCGGCGCGCTGGCTCGAGGCCGATGCGCGCCAGGTGGACAAGGCCCTGACCGCGATGTGGGAGGGACGGCCATGAAACTGATCGACACGCCCAATCTGGACGACCATGACGGGTTCTACGCCGAGTTGATTGCCGCGCATCGAGGGTTGAGCGAGGCCGAGAGCCATGCCCTGAACGCGCAACTCGTGCTGATCCTGGCCAACCATATCGGCGACCGGGAGGTGCTGACCGAGGCGCTGGAACTGGCCAAAAAGCGCTGAACGCGGCTGGCGCGGGGGCCGTTTCCGGGGATCGGAATT
Source organism: Rhodovulum sp. ES.010 (assembly GCF_900142935.1). NCBI lineage: Bacteria > Pseudomonadati > Pseudomonadota > Alphaproteobacteria > Rhodobacterales > Paracoccaceae > Rhodovulum > Rhodovulum sp. ES.010. Next base: position 2,914,661 of record NZ_FSRS01000001.1, read on the forward strand.
CCATCGGACTTTCATCGGACTTTTTGTCGGACCTGCGGCGCGGGGGAGGGCGCCGCCCCAGGACCCCCGGGCGGCTTCGGGGCAAGGTCCGGTCTCTGCGGCGCGGGGGCGTGGTCAGGCGCGGAAGACGCGGTGCGGGTGCAGCTCGCCGGCCTTGTAGATGCCGACCGCCACGGCGTGGCCGTCGAGCGAGGCCCAGGCCTCGTCGCCATACTCCGCCTCCGAGGTGAGAACGATCCCGGCATTGCCGTTGCGCATCCGGGCCGCGCCTTCCGCGGTGGTGCGCAGTTCGGGCAGATCGGCAAGGCCCTCTTCGAGCGGGCGCAGGTAGGCGTCGAGCTCGGGCGTGCGGGCCAGTTCCTCCACCAGGTCCAGGCTCACGCCGTCCTCGGCGTCGAACGGGCCGGACCAGATGCGGCGGAGGTCGGTGACGTGGCCGAGGCACCCGAGCGCCCGGCCGAGATCGCGGGCGATGGCGCGGACATAGCCGCCCTTGCCGCAGACCATTTCCAGCGTCGCGTGGTCCGGGTCCGGGCGTGCGACCAGTTCGAGGCTGTCGACATAAAGCGGGCGCGGCTCGATCTCCATCTCCTCGCCGGCGCGGGCGCGGGCATAGGCGCGTTCGCCGTCGATCCGCACGGCCGAGAATTGCGGCGGCACCTGCGTGATATCGCCCGCGAATCGGGGCAGGGCGGCGGCGATCTCCGCGTCGTCGGGCCGGCGTTCGGAGGTTTCGATCACCTCGCCCTCGGCGTCGTCGGTATTGGTCGCCACGCCGAAGCGCATGGTGAACCGGTACGCCTTGAGCGCGTCGGTGACGTAGGGCACGGTCTTGGTCGCCTCGCCCAGCGCGATCGCCAGAACCCCGGTCGCGGCCGGGTCGAGCGTGCCCGCGTGCCCGGCCTTCTTCGCCTGGAAGGCCCAGCGCACCTTGTTCACGACTGCGGTCGAGGTCATCCCCGCGGGCTTGTCCACGATCAGCCAGCCCGAAATGTCGCGTCCCTTGCGGCTGCGTCCCATGTCCATGCTCTGCCATTGTTGCGTGAAGCCCGCCTGCTAGCGAAGCGGGCGGGCGGCGTCAACGCGGCGTGTCCGCGACCGCGCCCACGATCGGGCCCATCGGCAGGCCGCCGTCGGCGCGGCCCAACTCGGGCGCGTAGAGCTTGGAGACCCTGCCGTCGAGATAGAGCGCGTTCGGGGTGTCGAGGACGTCGCGGAACAGGCGCCCGAACTCGTGGAAGGTGACGGGGCGGTCGGAGATCGCGAAGACGACATGGCCGTCGCCGGTCACGCCGACCCCGTTGCGCACGAAACGCGAGTCGCTGTCGGGCAGGAACCGGGGGTGCAGCGCGCCGTCGATCACCAGCATCGGCCCGGACTGGGTGGCGAAGCGGCAGGCGGGCGGGGCCGACAGGTAGCGGCGGGTTTCGATCACCGCCGCGCCGGCCTTTGTCAAGCAGAGCAGGCCGTTGGGCAGAAGCCCGAAATTGCCGGGCCCGGCGGAGGCGACGGCCGGCGCCTGTTCCTCGCCCTCCTCGATATAGAGCCCCACGGGCGCGCGATCGGGGTGATACATGCCCGCGTTCATCGCGAAGACCAGGTTTTGGCCGGCCTGTTCCAGCATCGCGTCGAGGCGGGCGAAGCTGCCCAGGACGCGCCCGTCGCCATCCAGCCGGAAAAGCCGCAGGTCGGCTCCGGCGGGGTCGTAGCGGCAGACGGCATAGCCGCGCCCCTCATGCGTCAGACGCTCGCAACCGGCCCAGGCCGCCCCGGCCAGGAGCCACAGGGCGACCGTCAGCGCGGCCCTAGCCGCCATCGCCGTCGGGGCGGGCGATGTCGCGCTGCACGTCCTCCTGGGCGAGCAGGCGGCGCGTCTCGTCCATCCGGTCGAAGGTCTGGTCGATGACGAAGCGCAGTTCGGGCGAAAACTTGAGGTCCACCTTTTTGGAGAGGGCCCGGCGCAATTCGCCCCGGTTGCGCTTCAGCGCCTCGAGCGCGTCCTCCGCGCCGCGCCCGCCGAGCGGCAGGACATAGGCGGTGGCGACCTTGAGGTCGGGCGAGGTGCGCACCTCGCCCACGGTGATCGACAGGGCGTTGAGCTCGGGGTCGTGCACATCGCCGCGGGCCAGCACCTCCGACAGGGTGCGCCGGATAAGCTCGCCCACGCGAAGCTGTCTCTGGGAAGGGGCGGAAGATCGGGACATGGCTTTCATCTAGGCGATGCACGGCGTTTTGCCAAGCGCGCGCCGAGTCGCTACACCGGGGCCGAGAACCGAACGGAGGACGAGATGGCGAACCTGCCGGGCATCGTGATCATGGGGGCATCGGGGCGGATGGGGCAGATGCTGATCCATACGGTCCTGCAAAGCGAGCAGGCGCGCCTTGCGGGCTGCGTCGAACGGCCCGACCACCCCTGGGTGGGCCGCGACGTGGGCGAGGCGATGGGCGGGCCGCATGTCGGACTGCACGTCACCGACGATCCGGTGGAGGTGATCGCCCAGGCCCAGGCGGTGATCGATTTCACGACCCCCGAGGCGACCGTGGCGACCGCCACCCTGACCGCCCAGGCGCGCGCGGTGCACGTGATCGGCACCACGGGTTTCTCGCAGGAGCATCTGCAGCGCATCAAGGCGGCCGCACGCCATGCGGTCATCGTGCGGGCCGGCAACATGAGCCTCGGGGTGAACCTTCTTGCGCAGCTGACGCGCAAGGTGGCCGCGGCGCTGGATGCGGAGTTCGACATCGAGGTGGTCGAGGCGCACCATCGGCACAAGGTGGATGCGCCCTCGGGCACCGCGTTGATGCTGGGCGAGGCCGCGGCCGAGGGACGCGGTGTCGCGCTGGACGAGGTGGCCGAGCGCGGACGCGACGGGATCACCGGGGAACGGGCGCGCGGGGCGATCGGGTTCTCGGCGATTCGGGGCGGCGACGTGGTCGGCGAGCACGACGTGATCTTCGCCGGGCTCGGCGAACGGGTCGTGCTGCGCCACATCGCGACGGACCGGGCGATCTTTGCCCGCGGCGCGCTCAGGGCCGCGCTCTGGGGGCAGGACCGGAAACCCGGCGAATACGACATGGTCGACGTGCTCGGCCTCTGAGGGGTTAACCCGATCGCAAGGGGCCTGCGCGAGGCTGTCGGGCACATGCCCGTCAGAACGACCAGGGAGTCTTGCGATGTCGCGTACCGTTCTGGGCGCTGCGGCCTTGGCCGTACTCTGCGCCGCCCCCGTTTCGGCCGAGGGCTTCCGCCCGGTCGAAAGCCGCGCCACCTTCGTCAGCCTCGTTCACGGCAAGGACCTCAGGCGGATGGGGGTCAAGCTGGCCGTCACGCCGCGGGGGCAGGTGGTGGGCCAGGCGTTCGGCAAGCGCGTGTCCGGGGACTGGCGCTGGGACGGCAAATACTTCTGCCCCGATCTGACCTACGGAGATCGCGCGATCGGCCCCGATTGCCAGGCGGTCCAGGTGCGGGGCACGACGGTCCGCTTCATCACCGACAGGGGCGCCGGCCGGCTTGCCGTTCTGCGCCTCGAATGACCGGGCGCCGCCGCGGCGCGGCTCAGAAATCGACGGCGATTCCCTTGCGTTCCCAGTCGCCGTAACGCACGGGCTCGGGGCCGTCGCGGCCGCCGAGTTCCCTGGGCCGCGCGGGGGCCTGTGCCGCCTTGCGCCGCTCTTCCGCCTCCCGCAGCGCGCGGAGCGCCGCGGGCGGGAGGTCCTTGCCGCTGTCCTCGCTCATCGCCAGGTCTCCTTGCCGGTCCGCTCCCGCTGATATACCCGTGCCCGGTCCTTGGGCAAGCGGAGGCATCACGATGGCCGGAACGGGCGACAGGGCGCGGGGCGCGGCGCTGCGGCTCTTGCGCGCGGTTCTGGAGGAGCATCGGCTGATCGCCGAACTCGCCGCGGCGGGCGGGCCGCTCGACATGCTGGAGCCCGCCGAAGCCGCGCGCGCCCGGCGGCTCGCGCTGGCCACGTTGCGCCACCTGGGCCGCGCCGATGCCGTGCTGAAACCCCATCTGCGCAAGCCGCCGCCGCCCGCCATCCGCGCGATCCTGCGGCTCGCCACGGTCGAGATGCTGGAGGCCGGTGCGGCGGCGCATGGCGCGGTGGACGCGGCGGTCGGGCTGGCCCGCGCCAACGGACGCACCCGCGCCTATGCGGGTCTCGTCAACGCGGTCCTCCGCAAGGTGGCCGCGACCCCGCCCGAGACCTGGGCGGCGCTGCCGCCGCAGCGCCTGCCGGGCTGGCTGCGCGGGCGGCTCGACAGCGCCTGGGGCCGGGCCGCGGTCACCGGGATCGAGGCGGCCCATGCGGCGGGCGCGCCGCTGGACCTGACGCCGAAGGACGGCGAGGCCGCGGCGCTGGCCGCACGGCTGGGCGGGGCGGTCCTGCCGACCGGATCGGTCCGGCTGACAGGTCGGGCGCAGGTCTCGGCGCTGGCGGGATATGCGGAGGGCGCGTGGTGGGTGCAGGATGCCGCCGCGGCGCTGCCCGCGAAGCTGCTCGCGCCGCGCCCCGGTGCGCGCGTCGTCGACCTTTGCGCGGCGCCGGGCGGCAAGACCATGCAACTGGCCGCCTCCGGGGCCGCCGTCACGGCGGTGGACCTTTCCGAGGCGCGCATGGCGCGGGTGGAAGAGAACCTCGCCCGGACGCAGCTTGCGGCGGATCTGGTGGTCGCCGACGCGCTGTCCTGGGCGCCGGACAGGCCCGCCGATGCGGTCCTGCTCGACGCGCCCTGTTCGGCCACCGGCACGGTGCGCCGCCACCCGGACCTGCCCTTTGCCAAGGATGCCGCGTCGATCCGGCCGCTCTTCGCGCTGCAGGCCGCGTTGATCGACCGGGCGGTCGGGATGCTCGCCCCCGGCGGGCGGCTGGTCTACTGCACCTGCTCGCTGCTGCCCGAGGAGGGCGAGGCCCAGGTTGCGGCCGCGCTGGACCGCCATCCCGACCTGCTGCCGATGCCGGCCGAGGCCCCGTGGATCGAGCCCGCATGGCAGACCGCACATGGCGCCCTGCGCCTCAGGCCCGACTTCTGGCCGGAGCGCGGCGGAATGGACGGGTTCTACATCGCCTGTCTGGGCAAATCCGGTTGAGGCCGGGTTTTGGCCGGTGACAGCCGACAGGCCCCCCGGTATCCTTCCCCCGCAGGCATCGAGGCCCAAGAGCAGACCCGAGCAGATGGCAGGCGGCTTTCAGAGCGACCCGGCGCCCCGGCGGCGCGGCGACTGGAGGAATGGGCTCCAGGCGCGTCTCTCGGCGTTCGCGCGCCCGGTGCCCGGCCTCGTGTCGCAGCCGGAGCCCCGCTCCATCGGCAGTTTCGCGCGGGGGCGGCAGCTTTGCGTGGGCAGCTTCCTGTTCGAGGGCGGCCTGGTCGAGGCGCCGGGCGCCGCGATCTGGGACCTGGACATGCCGGACGCGCGCTTCGAGGCCGCGCTGCACGGGTTCGCCTGGCTCGACGATCTCGCGGCCGCGGGCGACGGCGCGGCCCGCCGGCGCGCGCAGGACTGGACGCTGAACTGGATCGCCCGGTTCGGGCGCGGCCGTGGGCCGGGGTGGGCGCCCGCGCTTGCGGGGCGCCGGCTGATCCGATGGCTGCATCACGCGGTGATGCTGTTGAACGGGCTCGATCGGGCGCAGTCCGAGGCGATCTTCCGGTCCTTCGCCCGGCAGGCACGGTTCCTCGCCCGCCGCTGGCCGGGCGCCCGCCCCGGCCTGCCGCGGATCGAGGCGCTGACGGGGCTGATCTATGCCGCGCTTTTCCTCACGGGCATGCAGCGCCACCTCGGCCCCGCGCTGCGCGCGCTGGACAAGGAATGCGACCGCGAGATCGACGATGGCGGCGCGCTGCCCTCGCGCAATCCCGAAGAGCTGCTGGAGGTCTTTACCCTGCTGATCTGGGCCGAGGCCGCGCTGCGGGAGGCCGGCCGCGACGCGGGCCCCGCCCATCGCGGGGCGATCCAGCGCATCGCGCCGACGCTCAGGGCGCTGCGCCATGCCGATGGCGGGCTTGCGCGGTTCCATGGCGGCGGGCGCGGGGCGGAAGGGCGGCTGGACCAGGCGCTGGCCGAGTCGGGCGTCAAGCCCCGGCCGGTGCGGGGGCTCGCGATGGGCTATGCGCGGCTCTCCTCGGGCCGCACCACGGTTCTGGTGGATGCGGCCGCGCCGCCGCCGCCCCCGCTGTCGCGGGAGGCCCATGCCTCGACGCTCGCCTTCGAGCTGACCTCGGGCCGGCGGCCGGTGATCGTGAATTGCGGCTCGGGCGCGCCGTTCGGGGCCGCGTGGCGCCGCGCCGGGCGGGCCACGCAGTCGCATTCCACGCTGGCGATCAAGGGATTCTCGTCCTCGCGGCTGGCCCCGGCGAAGAAGGACCACGGCCGGGCGCTGCTGGCCGAGGTGCCGAAATCCGTCGAGGCCCGGCAGGAGACCGGCGTCGCGGGCCACAGCCTCACGGTCTGGCATGACGGTTACGCGCCGACCCACGGGCTGACCCATGTGCGCCAGCTTCTGCTGGCCTATGACGGGCGGGCGCTGTCGGGCGAGGACACGCTGGCCGCCTTCACCGACGAGGAACGCGCCGCGTTCGACAAGACCATGGCCCGGTCGCGGCAGCAGGGCGTGGCCTTCGACATCCGGTTCCACCTGCACCCGGACGTGGATGCCGAGATCGACATGGGCGGCACCGCCGTCTCGCTCGCGCTGAAAAGCGGCGAGATATGGGTGTTTCGCCATGACGGGGCCGCGGAATTGCGGCTCGACCCGAGCGTCTACCTCGAAAAGGGGCGGGAAACGCCCCGCGCGACGAAACAAGTCGTTCTCTCCGCCCGCGTGATGGATTATGCGAGCCTCATCACATGGACCCTGGCCAAGGCCCAGGACACGCCGCGCGCCCTGCGCGACCTCGACCGCGAGGACGAGTTCGAGGGGGTGGCGTTTCCCTGGTCGCGGCCGGATCGACCCGAAGACGAAGGATGAGCCCCATGACCGACCTCGTGCCCCTGCGCCGCGCCCTGATTTCCGTGTCCGACAAGGAGGGGCTGGTCGAGCTGGGCCAGGCGCTGGCGGCGCGCGGCGTCGAGATCCTGTCGACCGGCGGCACCGCCCGGACGCTGCGCGAGGCGGGGATCGGCGTGGTCGACGTGTCGGATGTGACCGGCTTTCCCGAGATGATGGACGGCCGGGTCAAGACGCTGCACCCGATGGTGCATGGCGGGTTGCTGGCGCTCAGGGACAATCCCGACCACGTCGCCGCGATGGACAAGCACGGGATCGGGCCGATCGACCTTCTGGTGGTGAACCTCTACCCGTTCGAGGCGACGGTCGAGTCGGGCGCGGACTATGGCGAATGCATCGAGAACGTCGATATCGGCGGCCCGGCGATGATCCGCGCGGCGGCCAAGAATCATGCCTTCGTCGGCGTGATCGTCGATACCGAGGATTACGCCGCGCTGCAGGTGGAACTGGAAAAGAACGGGGGCGCGACCTCCTACGACTTCCGGCAGACGCTGGCGCAGCGGGCCTATGCGCGCACCGCGGCCTATGACGCGTCGGTCTCGACCTGGATGGCGCGGGCGCTGGGCGAGGCGGCCCCCCGGCGCCGGGCCGTCGCGGGCACGCTGGCCCAGACGCTGCGCTATGGCGAGAACCCGCACCAGCGCGCGGCCTTCTACGTCGACGGTTCGGAGCGGCCCGGCGTGGCGACCGCCAGCCAGTGGCAGGGCAAGGAACTGAGCTACAACAACATCAACGATACCGACGCGGCCTTCGAACTGGTCAGCGAGTTCCTGCCCGCGCAGGGCCCGGCCTGCGCGATCATCAAGCATGCCAATCCCTGCGGCGTGGCGCGGGGCAAGACGCTGGAAGACGCCTATCGCCGCGCCTTCGACTGCGACCGCACCTCGGCCTTCGGGGGCATCGTGGCGCTGAACATGAAGCTCGACGCGCCGACCGCGCGGGCGATCTGCGAGATCTTCACCGAGGTGGTGATCGCGCCCGGCGCGGACGACGCGGCCAAGGAGATCTTCGCGGCCAAGAAGAACCTGCGCCTGCTGACCACCGGGGGGCTGGCGAACCCGGCCGAGCCCGGGCTGCTGCTGCGTCAGGTGTCGGGCGGCTTCCTCGTGCAGGATCGCGACAACGGCCGCCTGAACCGCGATGCGCTGAGCGTGGTGACGCGGCGCGCGCCCACCGAGGCCGAGATCGCCGACATGATGTTCGCCTGGACGGTGGCCAAGCACGTCAAGTCCAACGCGATCGTCTATGTCCGGGAGGGCGCGACCGTGGGCGTCGGTGCGGGGCAGATGAGCCGGGTGGACTCCACCCGCATCGCCGCGCGCAAGGCGATGGACATGGCCGAGGTGCTGGGCCTCGACGCGCCGCTGACCAAGGGCGCGGCGGTGGCGTCGGATGCGTTCTTCCCGTTCCCCGACGGCCTGCTGGCGGCCGCCGATGCCGGGGCGACCGCGGTGATCCAGCCCGGCGGCAGCATGCGTGACGAGGAAGTCATCGCGGCCGCCGACGAGGCCGGCCTTGCCATGGTCTTCACCGGCATGCGCCATTTCCTGCACTGACGCGATGCGGGTTCTGGGGATATCCGCGCTGCTGGTCTTCGTGCTCGACCAGGTGTCGAAGGTCTATGTCGTGCACGTTCTGGGCCTCGCGGAGCGGTTGCGCATCGATGTCTGGCCGCCCTATCTGAACCTGCGCATGGCCTGGAACCGCGGGGTGAATTTCGGCCTGCTCTCCAATGACAGCGACCTGGGCCGCTGGCTGCTGATCGGCGTGGCGCTGGCGATTTCGGCCGGGGTCACCGTCTGGATGGCGCGGGGCGCGCACGGGACCGCCGCGCTGGTCTCGGCGGGATTGCTGGTGGGCGGGGCGCTGGGCAATGTCGTGGACCGGGTGCTGTACGGGGCGGTCGCGGACTTCCTGAACATGTCCTGCTGCGGCATCGACAACCCCTACGCGTTCAACGTGGCCGACATCTCGATCTTCGCCGGGGCGCTGGGACTGGTGGCCTTCACCGGCCGCGAGAACACCCCGTGACGGCGCGCTGCGCTTGCGCTAAACAGGGCGCGATCGGACGGAGGAGCAACGCGATGCGTTCCGCGCGGATGGTGGTTCTGGGGGCGGCAGTCGCCGCGACGCTGGCCGGCTGCAGCCGGGATGCCACGCCCGAACTGATGAACCTGCGCTCGCAGACGCGGGGGCCGGACGAGTTCGGCGTGCTGCCGCGCAAGCCGCTGGAAATGCCACAGAACCTGGCGGAACTGCCCGCGCCCACGCCGGGCGCACCGTCCCGCACCGATCCCACGCCCGAGGCCGATGCGATCATCGCGCTGGGCGGCAACCCGGCGCGTGCGGTGTCCGGCGACCGGGGGCTGGTTTCCCATGTCTCGCGGTTCGGCGTCAGCCCGTCGATCCGCCAGACGCTCGCCGCCGAGGATCTCGCGTATCGCCGCCAGAACGATGGCCGGCTGCTCGAACGCTGGTTCAACGTGAACGTCTATTTCAAGGCCTACCGCCCGCAGTCGCTCGATCAGCATGCCGAGTTGGAACGCTGGCGCCGCGCCGGCGCGCGCAACGTGGGCGCGCCGCCCGAAACGGCGGAGTGACCCGGCTCACAACTGCGTGGCGCACCGTTGAAAGGGCGCCCGGACCGCGTACCTTGTGACCAACGGAGTCCCAGGGGAGAAAGGTCGATGCCGCTGATCCGCCGCGCGCTTGTCGCGTTGATGCTGTTGCCGCTGCCGGGTCGTGCCGAACCCGTGACGTCTTTCACCCTCGACAACGGGCTCGACGTCGTGGTGATCGAGGATCACCGGGCGCCGGTCGCCGTGCACATGGTGTGGTACCGGGTCGGCGCCGCGGACGAGCCGCCGGGCAGGTCCGGCATCGCGCATTTCCTGGAACATCTGATGTTCAAGGGCACCGATGACCTGGCGCCCGGCGAGTTCTCGGCCATCGTCCAGGCCAATGGCGGCAACGACAACGCCTTCACCTCGTGGGATTACACGGCCTATTTCCAGCGCGTGGCCGCCGACCGGCTGGGCCTGATGATGGAGATCGAGGCGGACCGGATGACCGGTCTGACGCTGGCCGAGGAGCACACGCTGACGGAGCGCGACGTGATCCTGGAGGAACGCAACCAGCGGACCGAGAACAACCCGGGCGCGCTGATGGGCGAGCAGCGCCGCGCCGCGCAGTATCTCAACCACCCCTACGGCACGCCGATCATCGGGTGGCGGCACGAGATCGCAAAGCTCACCAAGGCCGACGCGCTGGACTTCTACCGGACCTATTACGCGCCCGACAATGCGATCCTCGTTGTGGCCGGCGACGTGTCGCCCGACGCGGTGCGCGCGCTCGCCGAAGAGCATTACGCGAGCCTTCCGCCCTCCGAGGCGCTGCCCGCGCGCGTCCGCCCGCAGGAGCCGCCGCAACGGGCCGAACGGCGGCTGAGCTTTGCCGACCCGCGCGTGGCGCAGCCCTACGTGATGCGCAGCTATCTGGCCCCGGAACGCGACCCCGGCGACCAGGGGCGCGCGGCGGCGCTGACCTATCTGGCCGCGATCCTCGGCGGCGAGGGGGCGAACTCGGTGCTGGGCGACAGGCTGCAGTTCGACGCGCAGACCGCGCTTTACACCTCGGCGTTCTACGACGGGCTTTCGCTCGACGACACCACCTTCGGCATCGTGGTGGTGCCGGCGCCGGGCGTCAGCCTGACCGAGGCGGAGGCGGCGCTGGACGACGCCCTGGCCGCCTTCCTCGACGAGGGCATCGACCCCGACCTGTTCGAGACGATTCGCACGCAACTGCGCGCCTCGGAAATCTATGCGCGCGACAGCGTGGACAGCCTGGCGCGGCGTTACGGCAGGGCGCTGGCCTCGGGGCTTTCGGTCGAGGATGTGCAGGCCTGGCCCGATATCCTGCAACGGGTCACGCCCGAGGACGTGATGGCGGCCGCGCGTGACGTTCTGGACCGCAACAGGGCGGTGACGGCCTGGCTGGAGCGGCCCGCCGAGCCGGCCGCGGAGGTGACGCAATGAGCATGATCCGTCTGGTCGTCGCCGCGAGCCTGGCGCTGTGGCTGGCGGTGCCCGCCCGCGCGGCGGTGGACATCCGGGAGGTGACGTCGCCCGGCGGCATCGAGGCCTGGCTGGTGGAAAGCCACGACATCCCGTTCGTGGCGCTGGAAATCCGTTTTCGCGGCGGCGCAAGCCTGGACACGGAGGGCAAGGCCGGCGCGACCAACCTGATGACGGCGCTGCTGGAGGAAGGCGCGGGCGAGATGGATGCCCGTGCCTTCGTCCGGGCGCGCGACGCGCTGGCGGCGTCCTTCCGCTTCGACGCGGGGCAGGATTCGCTGCGCGTCTCGGCGCGGATGCTGAGCGAGAACCGCGACGCGGCGGTGGAGCTTCTGCGGCAGGCCCTGCACGCGCCGCGCTTCGACGAGGACGCGATCGAGCGGGTGCGCGCGCAAGTCATCGCCGCGATCCGGTCCGACGCCAAGGACCCGAACGCGATTGCCGCGCAGACCTTCGACCGCCTGGCCTTTGCAGACCACCCCTACGGCAGGCCCGTCGACGGCACCGAGGAGAGCGTGGCGGCCCTGACGCGCGACGATCTGAGGGAGGCCCATGGCCGCGCCATCGCCCGCGACCGCGTGTATGTCGCCGCCGTGGGCGACATCACCGCCGAAGACCTTGGCGCGCTTCTCGATACGCTGTTCGAGGGCGTGCCGGAAAACGGGGCCCCGCTGCCCGGTGCGGCCGATTACGGCCTGGAGGGGGGCACGACGGTGGTGCCCTTCGACACGCCGCAATCGGTTGCGGTGTTCGGTCACGAGGGCATGGCGCGCGACGATCCCGACTTTTTCGCCGCTTACGTGATGAACGAGGTTCTGGGCGCGGGCGGGTTCGAGTCGCGCCTGATGAAGGAGGTGCGGGTCAAGCGCGGCCTGACCTACGGCGTCTATTCCTACATCTACCCGATGGACCATGCCGCGCTGATGCTGGGCCAGGTCGCCTCGGCCAACGACAAGGTCGCCGAGGCGATCGCCGTGATCCGGGACGAATGGGCGCGGATGGCCGAGACCGGCGTCACCGAGCAGGAACTGGAGGACGTCAAGACCTACCTGACCGGCGCCTACCCGCTGCGCTTCGACGGCAATGCGCCGATCGCGCGCATCCTCGTGGGCATGCAGATGGAGGGGCTGAGCCCCGATTACGTGAACACCCGCAACGACAGGATCATGGCGGTCACGCTGGACGAGGTCCGCCGGGTGGCGGACGAGTTGCTGCAGCCCGAGCGGCTGCATTTCGTGGTTGTCGGCCGTCCCGAGGGGATCGAGACGACGAACTAAGACCGGTGGCAGAATCGGCGGGTGCGTGCTAAGCCTTGTGGTATGAACTCGCCGACCCCCAATATACACGCCGATCTTCCGCGTATCCGCCAACTCGACGAAGCCGCGATCAACCGCATCGCGGCCGGCGAGGTCGTGGAGCGGCCGGCCTCGGCGGTGAAGGAACTGGTCGAGAACGCGCTGGACGCCGGCGCGCGGCGCATCGAGGTCGGCATCGCGCATGGCGGCAAGACGCTGATCCGCGTGGCCGATGATGGCCATGGCATCAGGCCGGCGGACTTGCCGCTGGCGCTTGCGCGCCACGCGACGTCCAAGATCGACGGGTCCGACCTGCTCGACATTTCCAGCTTCGGCTTTCGCGGCGAGGCGCTGCCGTCGCTCGGCGCGGTGGGGCGGCTGACGATCACCTCGCGCGCCGACGGGGCCGAGGCCGCGCGGATCGCGGTGTCCGGCGGGCGGATCGCGCCGGTGAGCCCCGCCGCGCTGTCCCGCGGCACGGTGGTCGAGCTGCGCGACCTGTTCTTTGCCACGCCCGCGCGGCTGAAATTCCTGCGCACCGACCGGGCCGAGGCGCAGGCGATCGGGGATGTGGTCAAGCGCCTGGCGATGGCCGAGCCCTTCGTGGGCTTCACCCTGCGCGATCTGTCGGATGGCGGCGAGGGCCGGGTGACCTTCCGCGCCGATCCCGAGACGGGCGACCTTTTCGATGCGCTCCACGGCCGGCTGGCCCGCATCCTCGGGGCCGAGTTCGCCGCGAACGCGCTGAGGATCGACGCCGAGCGCGAGGGCGTGTCGCTTGTCGGCTACGCGGCGTTGCCGACCTATTCCCGCGGCGCGGCGGTGGCGCAGTACCTCTTCGTCAACGGCCGCCCGGTGCGGGACAAGCTGCTGATCGGCGCGCTGCGCGCCGCCTATGCCGATTTCCTGTCGCGCGACCGCCACCCGGCGGCGGCCCTGTTCGTGGAATGCGATCCCCACCGGGTCGACGTGAACGTGCACCCGGCCAAGGCCGAGGTCCGGTTCCGCGACCCCGGCGTGGTGCGCGGGCTGATCGTCTCGGCGCTGCGCCACGCGCTGGCCGGGGCGGGGCATCGCGCGTCGACCACCGTCGCGGGCGAGACGCTGGGCGCGATGCGGCCCGAGCCCGCAGCCCCGCGCGTCTACCAGATGGACCGGCCGTCGCCGCAGGCGGTCGCCGTCGCCCGCACCGCGCAGGCGCCGCAGCCCGTCGCGCCGGGCCTGGCCGAACCCTCGGCGCGCTTCGAGGCGGCCGAACCCGCGCCCGAGACCGAAACGCTGCCCCTCGGGGCGGCCCGTGCGCAGGTCCACGAAAACTACATCGTCGCCCAGACCGGGGCCGGCATCGTCATTGTCGACCAGCATGCCGCGCATGAACGCCTGGTCTACGAAAAGCTCAAGCGCCAGGTGGACGAGACCGGCGTGGCCGCGCAGGCGCTGCTGATCCCCGAGATCGTGGACCTGTCGGAAGATGACGTCGCGCGGCTGATGGGCCATGCCGAGACCCTCGCCCGGCTGGGCCTGACGGTCGAGCCGTTCGGGCCGGGGGCCGTGGCGGTGCGCGAAACGCCGGCGCTTCTGGGCGAGGTGGACGCGGGGGCCTTGATCCGCGACATCCTGGACGAGATCGCCGATCTGGGCGACAGCCAGACGCTTCGGTCCCGGATCGAGGCGATCCTGTCCCGCGTCGCCTGCCATGGCTCCATACGGTCCGGGCGCCGGATGCGGGCGGACGAGATGAACGCGCTGCTGCGCGAGATGGAGGCGACACCCCATTCCGGCCAGTGCAACCACGGGCGGCCCACCTATGTCGAGTTGAAGCTGTCCGATATCGAAAGGCTGTTCGGGCGGCGATGATCGAGATCGGCAAGGAGATCGTCGTCGGCGGCCGGGTGTACACCTGGGACGATCCGCTTGTGCTCGGGACGGGCGCGGTTGCGGTGCTGGTTCTGGTCGTGCTCACGCTGCTGGTGCTGGCCGTGCGCCGTGCCGGGCGCTCGGCGGCGCTGGCCGAGCCCTTGATCTACCAGATGGACCAGCTCGCCCGCCGGGTCGAGAGCCTGGGCCACGGGCAGCAACAGCTGGCCGGAGGGCTGACGCATGTGTCCGAGGCGCAGGCGGCCAGCCAGACGAACCTCCTGAAGCTGATGGAGGCCCGCCTCGGCCAGGTCACCGAGCAGATGAACCGCAACCTGGAGGGCGCGTCGCGGCGCACGGCGCTGTCCCTGGGCGAATTGCAGCAGCGGCTGGTGACGATCGACAAGGCGCAGGCCAATATCGAGAAGCTGTCGGGCGATGTGCTGTCGTTGCAGGACATCCTGTCGAACAAACAGACCCGCGGCGCGTTCGGCGAAATCCAGTTGCAGGACATCGTCGGCAAGGCCCTGCCGAAGGACAGCTACGATCTGCAGGTGACGTTGTCGAACGGCAAGCGGGCCGATTGCCTGATCCGCCTGCCCAATCCGCCCGGTCCCCTCGTGATCGATTCCAAGTTCCCGCTGGAGGCCTACGAGGCGTTGCGCCGCGCGGAAACGCAATGGGACCTCAACGAGGCGGCGAAGCAGCTGCGCACGTCCGTGCGGGCGCATATCAAGGCGATCTCGGAGAAATACATCCTGGAGGGCGAGACCGCGGACGGCGCGCTGATGTTCCTGCCGTCCGAGGCGGTCTATGCGGAACTGCACGCGAATTTCCCGGAGCTGGTGCGGGACGGCTTCGAGGCGCGGGTCTGGATCGTGTCGCCCACCACCTGCATGGCGACGCTGAACACCATGCGCGCGATCCTCAAGGACGCGCGGATGCGCGAGCAGGCCGGCGCGATCCGCCGCACGCTGAAGCAGTTGCACCGGGACGTGGAACTGGTGGTGGAGCGGGTGAACAAGCTGGACACCCATTTCAGCCAGGCGCGCGCCGATCTGGACGGCATCGGGGTCGCCGCCGAGCGGGCCGGCAAACGCGCCGCCAGGCTCGACAATTTCGACTTCGAGGATCTCGCGCCGGACGAGGAGCGGGTTGTCGCCCTCACCAAGCCCGGCGAATGACGGTCAGATGCCGATGAACGGCTGGGCGATTCGCGGCAGCAGACCGGAGAACTTCAACGGCGCGTCGGTCGCGGCGAGGCAAATGCAGTCCCGCCCCGGCGCGGCGACGGGCGTGTGGCTGAGTTCCTCGTTCGCGACTTCGACATCGCCGCGCGCGAACAGCCCGTCCGCATCCTCGAACGCGCCCTGCAAGACCATCGTCAACTCGGTGCCCGCGTGCCCGTGCTCGGGCATCGGCATGCCAGCGGGGATGTAGAGCAGGCGCACGGTCGCGTCCCTCGACGTGGCCAGGAGGGCCTGCCGCACCCTGCCGCCCAGCGATTTCCACTGCACCGCCTCGACATCGCCACCGACATAGTCGCGCAGCGGCCTGGGGAACACGCCCGGCACGTCTTCGGCCGCGATCCGGTCGTCCTCGGGTGTGTCGGCGATCAGGCGCATGGTTGCGGCAAAGCTGTCCTCGGACATCGCGCAATCCGGCGCCTCGTCGAGAACGGCGCCCCCGACGGCCTCGAAACTCGCCAGCCGCGCCCGACACTCGTCGCAAAGCGACACATGCGTCGCGACGACAAGGCTGAACGCCTCGGGCAGCGAACCCGCGGCATAGGCCATCAGCAGGTCGTCGGTCAGGTGATGCTTGATTTCACTCGTCATGATAGGCGTCTCACTTCATCTCGTGGCGCAAGCGCTCCAGCGCCAGCCGTATCCTGGATTTTATCGTCCCGAGCGGGAGCCCGGTCTCGGCGGCGATCTCGCTGTGCGACAACTCGCCGAAATAGGCCCGCTCGATCAGAACCCTCTGGTTTTCGGGCAGGGCGGCCAGCGCCTTGCCCAGTTGTTCGCTCTCCTGCTGCAGGGCGACCGTTTCCGCCTGGTCGGGCTCGTGCTCGGGGCCCCAGGACAGATCCTCGGGCTCCGGGCGGCGCTGCTTTCTCAGCGCGTCGATCCGACGGTTTCGCGCGATCGTGAACACCCAGGTCGCCACGCTCGCCCGTTCCGGGTCGAACAGATGCGCCTTGTGCCAGATCGTGGCCATAACCTCCTGCGCACATTCCTCCGCGAGGGCCTGATCGGCCCCCGATCTCATCAGGAACGCCTTCACGCGCGGCGCGAAGTGGCCGAAAAGTTCGGCAAACGCGGCCTGATCCCTTGCGGATCGAACCCGCTTCACCAACACAACCCAGCGCGCGTCGGACGCTTCCCGTTGTTTCACGACCTTAGCCTCGACAGATCGGACCGCAGCTTCTCGCGGACGAGCATAGGACCTGACCAGCAGGCCTGCATCCGATTCCTCGGTGGCACATGAGCCGCTCAACATATCCGGTATACGACCGCAGACCGGGACTGGATCACCGAAACGGCGAAAAAAGAGTCACGCCGCCCGGTTTGGATGCGCCGCCGCCCGCGGCCGGTGGACATGGGGCGGCGGGACGCCATATGCATCGGTCGGACAGATCAGGAGCAGGACCACATGCCTTTCGAAACCGCAGCGGGCGCCCCCCGGCGCATCGCCGTCATCGGTGCCGGGATATCGGGTCTGGGAGCGGCCCATCTTCTCGGGGCGGACCACCGCATCACGCTGTTCGAGGCCGAGACGCGGCTGGGCGGGCATGCGCGGACCGTGCTTGCGGGCAAGCGGGGCGACCAGCCGGTCGATACCGGGTTCATCGTGTTCAACTACGTGAACTACCCGCACCTGACGCGGCTGTTCGACGACCTCGGCGTGCCGGTGGCGAAATCGGACATGAGCTTCGGCGCATCCTTCGACGGCGGGGCCTTCGAATACGGGCTGCGGAACCTCAAGGCCGTGTTCGCCCAGCCCGCGAACGCGCTGAGCCCGAAATATCTGGCGATGCTGCGCGACGTGATGCGGTTCAACGCCAACGCGCTCAGGGTGGCGCGCGACCCGGACATGACCATCGGTGCCTTTCTGAAGGCGCTCGGCACCGGCGACTGGTTCCGCGACCGCTATCTGCTGCCGCTGTCGGGGGCGATCTGGTCGACGCCGTGCCAGGGCATCCTCGACTTCCCCGCCCAGGCGCTGATCCGGTTCTTCGAGAACCACGCGCTGCTCAGCCACACCGGCCAGCACCAGTGGCACACCGTTCAGGGCGGCTCCATCGAGTATGTCCGCCGGCTCGATGCGGCCTTGCGCAAGCACGGTACGGAGATCCGCACCGGCGCGCCGGTCGAGGCGGTCCGGCGCGCCGAGGCGGGCGTCGAATTGCGGGCGCGGGGCGGGGCGTGGGAGGCGTTCGATGCCGTGGTCTTCGCCACCCATGCCGACGATACCCTGGCGATGCTGGCCGACCCGACGCCCGAAGAACGCGCGGCGCTGGGCGCGGTGCGCTACCAGCCCAACGAGGCCGTTCTGCACGCCGATACGTCCCTGATGCCGAAGCGCCGTGCGGCCTGGGCAAGCTGGAACTACACCGAGGCCGCGGGCGGCCCGCGCGACCGGATCGATCTGACCTACTGGATGAACTCGCTGCAGCCGATCCCGGAAAACGATCCGCTGTTCGTGACGCTCAACACCGACCGCGCGATCCGCGACACGCTGATCTACGACACCGTGACCTTCCGTCACCCGGTCTACGACCTTGCGGCGTTGCAGGCGCAGACCAAGATACGGGAGATGAACGGGTTCAACCGGACCTGGTTCTGCGGCGCCTGGATGCGGAACGGGTTCCACGAGGACGGGCTTGCCAGCGCCGTCGACGTGGCCGAGGCCATGAAACGGCGCGAGTCCGAAACGGTGGCGGCATGACGTCGATCGTCGAGCATGTGAGGGGCCAGACCTACCACGAACGGCACGGCGCGGTGCGGCACAAGCTGCATCACACGGTCGATTACGTGCTGATGGATGCCGAGGCCCCCGACCCGACCCACCCCAGCCTGTTCGGCTACAACGAAAAGAAGGTCATGTCGGTCTGGGATGCCGACCACGGCGGCCCGCGCGGTGCCGGGCAGGGCGCGGCCTGGGTGCGCCAGGTGCTGGCCGCGCACGATCTGTTCGCCGCCAAGGGCCGGATCGAGCTGATGACGCTCCCGCGGGTCATGGGGCACGAGTTCAACCCGGTCAGCTTCTGGCTGTGCTACGGCAAGGACGAGGCGCTGCGTGTGGTGATCGCCGAGGTGAGCAACACCTTCGGCGACCGGCATTCCTATCTTTGCCACCACCCCGACCAGCGGCCCATCGGGCGGGCCGACATCCTGACCGCGACCAAGATATTCCACGTTTCGCCGTTCCAGCCCATCGCGGGCGGCTACCGCTTCCGCTTCGATATCCGCCCCGACAAGGTGGGCATCTGGATCGACTACTCGGCGGGTGACGAAGAAGGGCTTTACGCCACCCTCACCGGACCGCGCCGGCCGCTGACGAACTGGACGATCGTCAAGAGCATGGTGCGCCGGCCCTTCGGGTCGCGCCGGGTGCTGGCGCTGATCCACTGGCATGCGCTCTGGCTGTTCCTCAAGGGCGCCAAGTACCGCCGGCGCCCCGAGCCGCCGGCCGAAGAGGTCTCGTGATGGCCGAGGGGGGCCAGCGGGCGCCGCTGCCCGGATATGCCCTGTTCGCGGCGTTGCTGGCCTCGGCCGGGTTGCCGATCTACATCCACGCGCCGAAATTCTACGTGGACGAGTACGGGGTGAGCCTGGCCGCGCTGGGCGCGGTCCTGTTCGGGCTCAGGCTGTTCGACGTGGTGCAGGACCCCGCGCTGGGCTGGCTGTCGGAACGGCTGCACCGGGTGCGCGGACTGGCGGTCGGGGCGGGGGTCGCGCTGCTGGCGGGATCGATGGCGGCGCTTTTCGCGGTGACGCCGCCGGTGGCCCCGCTCCTGTGGTTCGGGCTGACCCTGACGGGCCTGTTCACCGCGTTCAGCTTTCTCACCATCACGTTCTATGCCCAGGGCGTGTCGCGCGCCGCACGGATGGGCGAGGCCGGCCATGTCCGCGTGGCCGCCTGGCGCGAGACCGGCGCGCTTCTGGGGGTGAGCGCGGCGGCGGTGGCGCCGACGGTCCTGTTGGCGACGGGGGCGCCGTTCGCGCTGTTTTCGGCGGGGTTCGCGGGGCTGGCGATCCTGGCGGCCTTTGCCATGCGCCGCGAATGGGCGCTGCCCATCGCGCCGCAGGACAGCAATTTCCGCGAGGTCCTGGCCGACCCGATCGCGCGCCGGCTCCTGCTCATCGCGCTGGTCAACGCGACGCCCGTGGCGGTGACCTCGACCCTGTTCCTGTTCTTCGTCGAAAGCCGTCTGGCCGCGCCGGGCTGGGAGGGGCCGCTTCTGCTGCTGTTCTTCCTGTCGGCGGCGGCCGCCGCCCCGGCCTGGGGGCTGGCGGCGCGGCGCTGGGGGGAAAGGCCCGCGCTGATCGCGGGCATGGTGCTGTCGATCCTCGCCTTCGGCTACGCCGCGCTGCTGGGGGCCGGCGACATCCTGCCGTTCGCGCTGATCTGCCTGGCCTCGGGCGCGGCGCTTGGCGCCGACATGACGTTGTTGCCCGCCATCTTCGCCGGGCGCATGTCCCATGTCTCGCCGAACGCGGGCCAGGCCTTCGGGCTCTGGTCCTTCGTGTCGAAATTCACGCTGGCCTTCGCCGCCGTGACCCTGCTGCCGCTTCTGGAAAGCACCGGGTTCCGGGCCGGGGCCGACAACCCGCCCGCGGCGCTGGCGATGCTCAGCATTCTCTACGCTCTGGTGCCCTGCGCGCTCAAACTCCTCGCGATCGGGCTTCTGGCCGCGACGCCGCTTACACGGGAGACGATTCGATGAGTCCCTTGCTTGCCTTCTGCCTTGGCCTGCTGGCCGCGGCCGGTCTCGCGGTTCTGCGGGCGCGCAGCCTTGCCTTCCCCGCGCAGCGGGCGTCGGACTACGCGGACAAGGGGCCCGCGTTCGACATGCGCAAGCATCTCGACGGCCCGATCCAGTGCGAGGGCGTGATCTACGGACCCACCGGGCGGGTGGCCTCGCGTTTCGTGGCCGATTTCGAGGCGCGCTGGGACGGCAATACCGGAACGGTCACCGAGGAATTTCGTTACGACAGCGGGGCGACGCAGAGCCGACGCTGGACCTTCACGCTGGGCAATGACGGGTCCATCCGCGCCGAAGCGCCCGATGTCGTCGGCGCGGGCGAGGGTGTACAGAAGGGCTCGGCGGTGCACCTGCGCTACCGGATTCGTCTTCCCGAGGACTCCGGTGGTCATGTGCTCGACACAATCGACTGGATGTATCTTATGGACAACGGAACCATCATGAATCGGAGCCAGTTCCGAAAGTTCGGCATTCCGGTTGCCGAACTGGTGGCGACAATGCGTCCGAAGGAGGCGGTGTGAACGACTGGATCGGCAAACGGTATTGGATTGTTGGCGCAAGCGAGGGGCTGGGCCGGGCCGTGGCTGAGCGGCTCGCGGCGCTGGGCGTGCGCCCGGTGCTGAGCGCACGCACGGAAGAGCGCCTGCAGGACCTGGCGGAGTCGCTGCCGCGGGGCGCGGACGTGGTCACGGTGGACGTGTCGGACGCGGCCTCGGTCAAGGCGGCGGTCGAGAAGGTCGGCGAGATCGACGGGATCGTGTACCTCGCCGGGGTCTATTGGCCGCAGCCCGCGCAGGAGTGGAACGCCGAGCAGGTCGAGGCGATGTTCGACATCAACCTGACCGGCGCGGCGCGCGTTCTGGGCCAGGTCGTTCCGAAGTTCGTCGAGAAGGGCGCGGGGCATATCGTGCTGACCGGCAGCCTGTCGGGGTTCCGCGGCCTGCCCGGCGCCATCGGGTATTGCGCGTCGAAGGCGGGCATCATGTCGCTGGCCGAAAGCATGCATGCCGATCTGCGCGAAAGCGGCATCAAGGTGCAGGTGGTCAATCCCGGCTTCATCCGCACGCGGCTGACCGACAAGAACGACTTCGAGATGCCGTTCATCATGGACCCGGAACCGGCCGCGCATGAATATGTCGAGCACATGATGTCCGACAATTTCTCGCGCAGCTTCCCGACCGTGTTCTCCTGGGTGTTCCGCCTGTCGCAGTTCCTGCCCGACTGGCTGTACTACCCGATTTTCGCGTCCAAGCGCTGAGCCCCCCTTGTACCCGGACCGCGCGCGGGCGACACTTGACGCCCGCGTTCGGAGGAGATCACGACGAGATGGAAGACCTGCTTGAGATCAGCCCGCGGAAGGTGGTGCAAGTCATCTTTCAGGCCCGGGAGAAGCGCATGGCCGAGGCCGAATTGCGCGCCTTCATCGCGGCGATGAACGAGGACGAGAAAGCCAGCCTCGTGGCGTTGACCTGGATCGGGCGCGACACCTTCGATGCCGACGACCTGCAAGAGGCCATCGAGACGGCCAAGACCGAGGCGACGACGCCGACCGAAGACTACCTCGTGAACATGCCGCTTTTCGCGGACTACCTCGAGGCGGGGCTGGAAGCCATCGGGATCAATCCGAGCGAGGTCGAGGAAGACTTCTTCGACCGCTGAGCCCGGCATCGCGGCCGCGTGATCGCCGCGGGGCTGGCATTCCCCGTCCCCGCACGCCCCGTCCCCGCACGCGCCCGCGAAGCGCGAGTACCCGGCATGGCAACGTCCAGTCGCCGGATCGCGTCCCGGTCCGGGCGCCGCCTCCTTTCCGAAGACGAGCCCTGCGGGCCGGCACGCATTTGCGGGGCCGGGCGCCGACCGCGCTTTCCCGGGGCGCGCGGCGCCGGGCGCAGGTGCGGCCCGCCCGGTTCCGGCCGTTGACGGCGGTCAAGACGGGGGCGGGGCAACGCGTGCTAGCTTGACCGGGCGGCCGTTCGCCCCGACACTTGCCGCCCGGACGGAGGAGGAGGCCGGTCGGCCACGGGTGTCCGCGCGCCGCGCCGAACAGAGGAGGAGTTTCCATGTTCCGTATGACCACGATTGTCCCGCTCGCCGCGGTGACGAGCCTCGCACTGGGAAGCGCCGCGCCGGCGCAGGGCACCGTCGAGGTGCTGCACTGGTGGACCTCGGGCGGCGAGGCCAAGGCTGTCGGCGAACTCAAGCAGAGCTTCGAGGATGCCGGGGGCACCTGGGTCGATTCCCCGATCGCGGGTGGCGGCGGCGATGCGGCAATGACGGCGCTGCGCGCGCGCGTGGTGGCGGGCAACCCGCCCACCGCGGTGCAGCTCAAGGGGCCGGGCATCCGGGAATGGGCCGAGCAGGGCGCGCTGGCCGATGTCGAAAGCGTCGCGGAATCCGAGAACTGGGACGACGTGCTGCCGCCGGTGCTGGCCGAGATCATGAAATACGACGGCGACTATGTCGCCGCGCCGGTGAACATCCACCGGGTCGACTGGATGTGGGCCAACCCCGAGGTGCTGGCCCAGGCCGGGATCGAGGAGATGCCGACAACCTGGGACGAATTCAACGCCGCGGCCGACACGCTGATGGAGGCGGGGATCACGCCGCTGGCCCATGGCGGCCAGCCCTGGCAGGACGCGACGCTGTTCGAGAACGTGGTGCTGGGGATCGGCGGGGCCGATTTCTTCCGCGCCGCGCTGGTCGAACTGGACCAGGAGGCGCTGACATCTGACACGATGGTCGCCTCGTTCGACCAGTTGCGGAAGCTGCGCGACTACGTCGACGCCAACTTCTCGGGCCGCGACTGGAACCTTGCCACCGGCATGGTGATGAACGGCGAGGCCGCGTTCCAGATCATGGGCGACTGGGCCAAGGGCGAGTTCCTGGCCGCGGGCCAGGTGCCGGGCGAGGATTTCGTCTGCGCGCCGACGCCGGGCAACGGCTTCGTGCTGAATTCCGACAGCTTCGCCTTCTTCAGGGTCGAGGGCGACGAGAACATCGAGGGCCAGCAGAAGCTGGCCAGCCTGATCATGTCTCCGGGCTTCCAGGAGACGTTCAACCTTGCCAAGGGGTCGATCCCGGCGCGGACCGACGTGTCGCTCGACGATTTCGACCTCTGCGCGCAGCGCTCGCATGACGACCTGGTCGCGGCGATCGAGAACGATGCCCTCGTGCCCTCGATGGCGCACGAGATGGCGGTGCCGCGGTCGGTCCGGGGCGAATTCCTCGACCTCGTGACCGAGTTCTTCAACTCCGACATGAGTTCGGAGGACGCGGCCCAGCGGCTCGCCGACGCGGTTCAGCGCGCGATGTAAGGACAAGGCCCGGCCGGGGGGCGACGCCCCGGCCGCCGCACCGACAGGGGGCAGGGTGCTGACAGCGATTTCACGCGCGATCGAGCGGCGCCTGCCGCTGATGGTGGTTTCGCCGCTCTTCGCGCTGAGCCTGTTCTTTGTCTACGGCTTCATCGCCTGGACGGTCTACATCTCGATGACCGAGTCGCGGATTATGCCGGTCTACGATTTCGCGGGCCTGCTGCAATACGAACGGCTCTGGGACACGCCGCGCTGGTACGTGGCGTTGAAGAACCTGTTTCTCTTCTCGACGCTCTTCATCGGGATCAGCATGGCGCTGGGCATCCTGCTGGCGATCCTGCTGGACCAGCGCATCCGCGTCGAGGGCGTGATCCGCACGATCTACCTCTACCCGATGGCGCTGAGCTTCATCGTGACCGGGACGGTGTGGAAATGGATCCTGAATCCCGGCCTCGGCATCGAGAAGGTGGTGCGCGACTGGGGGTTCGAGAATTTCACCTTCGACTGGCTGGTGAACCCCGATTTCGCGATCTACACCATCGTCATCGCGGGCGTCTGGCAAAGCTCGGGCTACGCGATGGCGCTGTTCCTCGCCGGGCTCCGGTCCGTCGATGACGAGATCCTGAAGGCCGCGGCCATCGACGGGGCGGGGCCGTGGCGGGTCTATACAGGCATCGTGCTGCCGTCCTTGCGCCCGGTCTTCCTGTCGGTGGTCATCATCCTCGCGCATCTGTCGATCAAGAGCTTCGACCTGGTCGTCGCGCTGACCGGCGGCGGGCCGGGATACGCCACGGACATGCCGGCGACCTTCATGTACGCGTTCGCCTTCCAGCGGTCCGAACTGGGGGTGGCGGCGGCGTCGGCGGTGATGATGCTGATGACGATCTGCGCGATCATCGTGCCCTATCTCTATTCCGAACTCCGGGGGGCGCGGAAATGAGGCAGCGGACCACCTCGGGCATCGTGCGCGCCTCCGGTCCCGGGGCCTGGCTCATGCGGGTCGTGCTGTTCGCGATCCTCGGGCTCTTCTGCCTCTACTACCTCTTCCCGCTTTTCGTGATGCTCGCGACCTCGCTGAAATCGCTGGCCGAGATCCGCGAGGGCAGTTTCCTCGCCTTCCCCCGCGACATCGGGTTCGAGGCCTGGGCCAAGGCCTGGGGCTCGGCCTGCGTGGGCGTGCGCTGCGACGGGTTGCAGCCCTATTTCATGAACTCGGTCGCGATGGCGGTTCCGGCTGTGTTTCTGTCAACGACCTTGGGGGCGTTGAACGGCTATGCCCTGACGAAATGGCGCTTTCCGGGTGCCGACATCATCTTTGCGCTGATGCTGTTCGGGGCGTTCATCCCGTTCCAGGTGGTGCTGCTGCCGATGGCGCGCACGCTGGGCGAACTGGGACTGGCGGGCACCGTGCCGGGGCTGGTGCTGGTGCACACGGTCTACGGGCTGGCCTTCACCACGCTGTTCTTCCGCAACTTCTTCATCGGGGTGCCCGACGGGATCGTGCAGGCGGCCAAGGTCGATGGCGCGGGGTTCTTCGGGATCTTCTTCAGGATCGTGCTGCCGATGTCGCTGCCGGCCATCGTGGTCACGGTGATCTGGCAGTTCACCCAGATCTGGAACGACTTCCTGTTCGGCGTGGCGTTCACCGTGGGCGATTCCAACCCGGTGACGGTGGCGCTGAACAACGTGGTGAACACCTCCACGGGGGTGAAGGAATACAATGTCGACATGGCCGCGGCGATCATCGCGGGGCTGCCGACGCTGTTGGTGTACGTCGTCGCCGGCGCCTATTTCGTGCGCGGGCTCTCGGCCGGGGCGGTGAAGGGGTAGGGCATGGCATCGGGCATCCGGCTGGAAAAGCTGCGCAAGAGTTTCGGCGGCAACGAGGTGATCAAGGGGATCGACCTTGACATCGAGCCGGGCGAGTTCGTGGTGCTCGTCGGCCCCTCGGGCTGCGGAAAATCGACCCTTCTGAACCTGATCGCGGGGCTGGAGACCGTGGGCTCGGGCGATATCTTCATCGGCGGCAACAAGGTCAACAAGGTGCCGCCCCGCGACCGCGACATCGCGATGGTGTTCCAGTCCTACGCGCTTTATCCGACCAAGACGGTGGAACAGAACATCACCTTCGGCATGCAGACGCGACGCATCCCGAAGGAGCGGCAGCAGACCGCCGTCGAGGAGTTTTCCAGACTCCTCCAGATCGACCACCTGCTCGACCGCAAGCCCGGCCAGTTGTCGGGCGGCCAGCGCCAGCGGGTCGCGATGGGCCGCGCCTTGGTCCGGCAACCGGAGGTCTTCCTGTTCGACGAGCCGCTTTCCAATCTCGACGCCAAGCTGCGCATAGAGATGCGCACCGAGATCAAGAAGCTGCACCACCGGCTGGGCAAGACCGTGGTCTACGTCACCCATGACCAGATCGAGGCGATGACGCTCGCCACCCGGATCGCGGTGATGGACAACGGCCATATCCGGCAGTTCGCCGATCCGGCCACGATCTACGAGGAGCCCGTCGACATGTTCGTCGCGGGCTTCATGGGCTCGCCGCCGATGAACATGATTCCGGGGCGTCTACGGCGCGACGGTGGCAGGCTTTTCGTTCTTCCGCTTGGCGCGCGCGAGACGCTGCGCTTCCCGATGAGCGGTCCGGCGGGCAAGGACGTGACGGCGCCGGACGGGCACGATGTGGTTCTGGGCCTGCGGCCCGAGACGATCTTCGCCGCCGGCACCGAGCTTCCGGGCGAGCATCGCTACGTTTTCGAGGCGCCCGTCGAGGTGGTGGAACCCACCGGCCCCGACACGATGATCGTGTTCCAGATCGATGGGCGGGACTACATCGCGCGTGTCCGCCCCGAGGACGCCGCGAGACCGGGGTCGGCCTTCCGGTTCGAGGTCGACATGGCCAAGGCCAAGCTCTTCGACGCGGAGACCGGCGAGAGCCTCTGACTTCATGAGATGACGTCGTCCGGCCCCGGGCATCCCGCCCGGTCCTTTAGCTATTCCGAGTAAAAAACTCGGATTGACATGGCTGACTGAATAACTCAGGTTTTATCCAAGGCGTCAGGGCCCGGACGCCGGCAAGGGGGGCAGGATTGCCCGGAAAACGCGACCGACAAAGGGACACGGGAACACATGAGAGGGAAACTGACCGCGGCGAGCGTGCTCGCCCTGGGCCTGGGCAGCGCCGCGCTGGCGCAGGATGCGCCTGAAAAGTCCGCGATTCTGGACACCTATGCGGACATTGCCGAGGCTGGCTATTCCGACAGTCTGGCGCTGGCCCGCGAGTTGCGATCCGCCGTCGAGGCGTTGATCGCGGAGCCGACGGCCGAGGCGCTTCAGGCCGCGCGCGCGGCCTGGCTCGCGGCGCGCGTGCCCTACCAGCAGACCGAGGTCTACCGCTTCGGCAACGCCATCGTCGACGACTGGGAGGGCAGGGTGAACGCCTGGCCGCTGGACGAGGGGCTGATCGACTATGTCGAAACCGGCTATGGCGGGCCGTCGGACGAGAACCGGTTGGCGGCGCTGAACGTCGTCGCGAGCCCGAGCTTCACGTTGTCGGGCCAGACGGTCGATGCGTCCGAGATCACGCCGACGCTCTTGGAAGAGACCCTGCATGAGGCCGACGGGATCGAGGCGAATGTCGCGACCGGCTATCACGCGATCGAGTTCCTGCTCTGGGGGCAGGACACGAACGGCACCGATCCGGGCGCGGGCGACCGGCCGTGGACCGACTACGCGCAGGGGGAGGCCTGCACGAACGGCAATTGCGACCGCCGCGCCGCGTATCTGCAGGCGGCGACCGACCTGCTGGTCAGCGACCTCGAATGGATGGCCGCGCAATGGGCCGACGGCGCCGCCGCGCGCCAGGCGCTGATGGAAAACGTGGATGCCGGGCTTGCGTCGATCCTGACCGGGATGGGCTCGCTGTCCTACGGCGAGCAGGCGGGCGAACGGATGCGGCTGGGCCTGATGTTGAACGACCCCGAGGAAGAGCATGACTGCTTCTCGGACAACACCCACAACAGCCACTATTACGACGGTCTCGGCATCCGGAACGTCTATGTCGGCGAGTATGTCCGCGTCGACGGCACGACCGTCTCCGGCCCGTCGCTGTCCGAGCTCGTCGCCGCGACCGATGCCGCGCTCGATGCCGAACTGCGCGACAAGCTCGCCCACACGATGATCGAACTCGGCCAGATCAAGACCGCGGCCGAGGCGGGGTTCTCCTATGACCGGATGCTCGAACGCGGCAACGCCGCCGGCGAGGCGCTGATCATGGGGGGCGTCGACGCGCTGACCGACCAGACCCGCAGCATCGAGCGGGTGGTCGCCACGCTCGGGCTCGACGCGATCGAGTTCGAGGGCTCCGACAGCCTCGACAACCCCTCCGCCGTCTTCCAGTAGCCCCCCAGCCGGGGCCCGCCACGGGGGCCCCGGCCCAGACCCGAGAGACGCCGTCATGATCGTCTGCAGCTGCCGCAACATCACCGACCAGGAAATCCACGCCGCCATCGACTGGATGCGCGCCTCGGACCCGGCAACGCTCATCACGCCGGGCAAAGTCTTTCGGGCGCTTGGGAAATCCGCAGATTGCGGGTGCTGCATGCCGAACTTTCTCGATAGGATGAGGGCGAATCCAAACCTGGAGGTTCCCTCGGACCTCCAGAACCTCCGCCCAGCCATCAGCAAGGAGAAACCGGCATGAAAGGCGATCCCAAGGTCATCGAGTATCTCAACCGCGCGTTGCGCAGCGAGTTGACGGCGATCAACCAGTACTGGCTGCACTACCGGATGCAGGACGATTGGGGCCTTGGCCACATGGCCAAGAAGAGCCGCGAGGAGAGCGTCGAGGAGATGCACCACGCCGACAAGCTGGTCGAGCGCATCCTGTTCCTCGAAGGTCTTCCGAACCTGCAGAAGCTCGACTCGCTGCGTATCGGCCAGACGCCGAAGGAAACGCTGGAATGCGACCTCGCCGCCGAGCACGAGGCGCGGGCGCTGTACAAGGAAGCGCGGGAATACTGCGTCGAGGCGGGCGACTACGTCACCAAGGAACTGTTCGATGAACTGCTTGCCGACGAGGAAGGGCATATCGACTTCCTTGAAACCCAGCTCGACCTGTTCGAGCGGATCGGACCGGAGAATTATGCGCAACTCAACGCCACTCGGATGGACGAAGCCGACTAGCGCCCTGGCCGCGGTCCTGACGGCCGCGGCCCCCGCCCTGTCCGGGGTGCTGGACGAGCCGCACCTGGACATCATCCCCCGCACCGCAGAGGAAACCGACCGCATCGCCGGGGCGACGGCGCTGCCCACGGATTTCTCTGCGCCGCAGACCTTCGAGGAGATGTCGGCCGGGGCGGCCACGGTTCGGGCGCGGGCCAACCCGGATGCCTTTTCCCAGCCCTCGGCCAATATCGGCTTCGAGGGAGAACTGACGTTCAAGGTCGGCAACGGGCTCTTTCGCAAGATCTGGGTCTCGGCGCCGGCCTCCACCCGCGCCTCGGACGGGTTGGGGCCGCTTTACAACGCGCGATCCTGCCAGCGCTGCCACCTCAAGGACGGGCGGGGCCATCCTCCCGAGGGGCCCGAGGACAGCGCCGTCTCGATGTTCCTGCGGGTCTCGATTCCGGGCGGGCCGGACGACACCATCGACGAGATCGAGGACTATATCGCGACCCTGCCCGAGCCGACCTACGGCACCCAGATCCAGGACCGCGCCCTGCCGGGCCACGCCGCCGAAGGGCGGATGGAGATCGCCTACGAGGAGATCGAGGTGCCGCTTGCGGGCGGCGAGGTCGCGCATCTGCGCAAGCCCACCTACCGGCTGGCCGATCCCGGCTACGGGCCGCTGCACGCGGACGCGATGCTGAGCCCGCGGGTCGCGCCGCAGATGATCGGGCTGGGGCTGCTGGAAGCGATCCCGGCGGCCGACATCCTGGCCTGGGCGGACCCGGAAGACGCGGATGGCGACGGGATTTCCGGGCGGCCGAACATCGTCTGGTCGGTGGAATACGACATGGCGATGCTGGGCCGCTTCGGGCTCAAGGCCGGTGCACCGACGATCCGCCATCAGTCGGCCGCCGCCTTCGCCGGGGATATCGGCATTTCCAACCCGCTCTTTCCGGACGCCTTCGGCGCGTGCACCTCGGGCCAGGCGGCCTGCATCACCGCGCCCCATGGCGACGGAGACGAGCGCGTGTTCGAGATCGACGCCGAGGGCCTCGACCTCGTGACCTTCTACAGCCAGAACCTCGCCGTGCCGGCGCGCCGCGACGTCGACGACCCCGAGGTGTTGCGCGGGAAAAGGGTCTTTCACGAGACCGGCTGCGCGTCGTGCCACCGGCCCTCTTACGTGACCCACCGTCTGAACGACCGGCCGGCGCAGAGCTTTCAACTGATCTGGCCCTATACCGACATGCTGCTGCACGACATGGGGGATGGCCTGGCCGACACCCGGCCCGAGGCGCGGGCGACGGGTCGGGAATGGCGCACGCCCCCGCTTTGGGGGATCGGTCTGACGGATCAGGTCAGCGGCCACAGCCATTTCCTGCATGACGGCCGGGCGCGGTCGCTGCTCGAAGCGATCCTCTGGCATGGGGGCGAGGCCGAGGCGCAGCGCGCTGCCGTCGCCGCGATGGACCCCGAGGACCGCGCCGCCCTGATCCGCTTCCTGGAGAGCCTGTGATGTTGCGCGGACTGATGCTGGTCCTGGCGCTCATGTGGTTCAAGGCCGCCTCGGCCGAGGTGCCGCTGGACAAGATCGTCGGGGACCACGTCATCGCGGGGTTCGCGCGCCTTGCCGAGGAGGGCGCCGCGCTTGACGCCGTCGCGGCCGAGCGGTGCGCGCCGGGGGATGCGGCGCTGCGCAATGCCTGGGCCGGGGCGTTCGATGCGTGGCTGCGTGTCTCCCACCTGCGCTTCGGGCCCACCGAAACCGACGATCGGGCCTTTGCCCTGGCGTTCTGGCCCGATAGCCGGGGTGCCACCCCTAGGGCCCTGTCGGGCCTGATCGCCGAGCGCGACCCGGTCATCGAGGAGCCCGACGCGTTCGCGACCGTGTCGATCGCCGCGCGGGGCTTCTACGCCATGGAATTCCTGCTCCATGATCCGGCCTTCGCCGGGGACGAGGCGGCCGCGTACCGCTGTGCGCTGGTCCGGGCCATCGCCCGCGACATCGCGGCGGTGTCCCGGGCGATCCTCGCCGACTGGCGCACGGACTATGCCGCGTCGATCCGCACCGCCGGCCGCAACGAGACCTACCGCAGCCGCGAGGAGGCCGCGCAGGAGTTCTTCAAGGCGCTGTCCGGGGGGCTGCAATTCACCTCCGACACCCGGCTCGGCCGCCCGCTCGGCACGTTCGAGCGCCCGCGCCCGACCCGTGCCGAGGCGCGCCGGTCGGGGCGGTCGCTGCACCATGTCGCGCTGTCGCTGGCGGGAACGCGCGAGCTTGCGCTGCTGTTGGCCGCGGACCACCCCGGGATCGCCGCCCGGATCGGCGACGCCTACGACCGCGCCTTCGCGCTGGCGGACGAGCTGAACGATCCTGTCTTCGCGGGCGTCGAGACGCCCGCAGGGCGGCTGCGGGTGGAGATCCTGCAACAGGCGATCGACCGGATCCGCGAGATCGTCGCGCGGGAGCTTGGCCCCACGCTGGGCGTCGCGGCCGGATTCAATGCCCTGGACGGAGACTGACGGATGACCACGCGCCGCGGATTCCTGGCCGGCCTGGTGGCCACGGGCCTCGCTCCCAGACCGACCTGGGCGGAGGCGGGCGACCCCGCCTATCTCGGCGCCGCGCGCCGCCCCGATGGCAGCTACGCGCTGTTCGGGCTGTCGGCGGCGGGCGAGGCGCTGTTCGACGTGCCGCTGCCGGATCGCGGACACGCGGCCGCGGCCCACCCCCACCGGCCCGAGGCCGTCGCCTTCGCGCGCCGGCCGGGGACCTTCGCGGTTGTGGTCGATTGCGTGACCGGCGCGGTGCGCGCCCGGCTGGAGGCGGCGCCGGGCCGGCATTTCTATGGCCATGGCGCGTTTTCGGCCGATGGCGCGCTGCTGTTCACGCCCGAGAACGACTACGAGGCGGCGCGCGGCGTCATCGGTGTCCGGGACACGCGCGCCGGCTATGTCCGGGTAGGCGAGTTCGAGTCGGGCGGTGTCGGCCCCCACGAGATCCGGCTGATGCCCGACGGCGAAACGCTGGTCGTCGCAAATGGCGGGATCGAGACCCACCCCGACTCGGGGCGGGCGAAGCTGAACATTCCCCTGATGCGTCCGAACCTCGCCTATATGGGGCTCGACGGTCGGCCGCGCGAGACGGTCGAACTGCCGCCCGAGCTGCACCGCAATTCCATACGGCATCTCGCGGTCGGAGCGGACGGGCTGGTGGGCTTCGCGATGCAGTGGCAGGGCGACCTGGCCGAGGCGCCACCGCTTGTCGGCCTCCACCGCCGGGACGAGGCGGTGCGACTGCTGGTGGCCGAAGGCGCGGAGCAGCGCGCGATGGAGGGCTATGCCGGCAGCATCGCGCTGTCCCCCGCCACGGGGCAGGTCGCGATCTCTTCGCCGCGGGGCGGCCGGGCGCAGTTCTTCGACACGGCAAGCGGCCGGCATGTCGGCACGTTCCTTGGCCCGGACATCTGCGGTCTGGCCGAGGCGGCGGACGGTGTGCTGACGAGTGCGGGAAGCGGGCGCGTCTCGCTCGCCGGCCCCGAGGGCGGACGCTGGAATCGCGACCATCGCTGCCAGTGGGACAACCACCTCGTGGCGCTGCCCCGTACCATGCGAGTCTAGGACAATCCGCCTCGCAACTTGGGATTGATGCGAAAATGCACGACGCGGGCACGTTTAGCGTTCCGTGTCGTGGCTTCGCCTAGTCTTGCGTTGCGCATGGTGACATAGTCGCGCCGCAAGTCGGGGAGCGATGGATGCCGGAAAAGACTGTATTGGTAACGGGTGGGGCCGGGTTCATCGGCTCGCATCTCTGCGATCGGCTGAGTGCGGACGGGGTGCGGGTCATCTGCGTCGACAATCTTGCAACCGGCAACCTGGAGAGGATTGCCCATCTGGTGGGCCGCGAGTCCTTCCGCTTCGTGCGGCACGATGTCGAAATGCCCTTCGACCCGGGCGAGCCGGTGTCGGAGATCTACAATCTCGCCTGTCCGGCCTCGCCCGCCCAGTACGGCCGCGACCCGATCCGCACCTTCAGGACCAACGTTCTCGGCGCGATGAACGTGCTGGAGCTGGCCGCCGCGCAGGGCGCGCGCATCCTTCAGGCGTCGACCTCCGAAATCTATGGCGACCCCGATCGGAGCCCGCAGCCCGAAACCTATTTCGGCAACGTCAACACCATGGGCCCCCGGGCCTGCTATGACGAGGGCAAACGGGGCGCCGAGACGCTGTTCTACCACTATCGCCACGAGCGCGGCGTCGACACGCGGATCGCGCGCATCTTCAATACCTACGGTCCGCGAATGGCGCGCGACGATGGCCGCGTGGTCTCGAACCTCATCGTCCAGGCCCTCACCGGCGCGCGGCTGACCATCTACGGCAGCGGCGAGCAGACCCGGTCGTTCTGCTATATCGACGATCTGGTCGAGGGGCTGGTGCGCCTAATGGCGGCGCCGGCGAGTTGCCAAGGGCCCGTGAACCTCGGCAATCCGGCCGAGTTCACGGTGCTGGACCTGGCCGAGATGGTGCTTGCCAAGACCGGATCGGCCTCCGGGCTGGTGTTCCGCCCGCTGCCCGAGGACGACCCGCAGCAGCGGCGCCCGGATATCTCGCGTGCCCGGCACATTCTCGACTGGACGCCGACGGTTGGCCTGGGTGAGGGGCTCGATCGGTCGATCGCGTATTTCGCCGAGCTCGTGCACCAGGGCAAGACCGGGGAATGAGGCTGCAAACGACCAAGCCACCGCACGGGTGCCTGTCGCGCAGGCCGCCACCTTCCCCCGGGCAAGGTCGTCGGGCTGCGCACGGCCGGGGCGGTCTGGCGGGCCGGCCCCCGGAAGCGCGGTGGCCGGAAGCCGGCCGCGGGGGCGCGCGCGCCTCCGGCACGGGGCCCATCGGGATCGGTCCCGCGGCCCGGCCGGCGGCGCGGGTCCCGGGCAGGATGCTCGCCGATGCGCATGCGCGGTGAGACCGCCGCCATGGGCCTTGCCGGGCCTCGGTGCGTGCCGGTCTACAGCCCGGCGATGACGTGGCGCTACCGCGCCTCGGTCCTGCTCTGGGCGGCGACCGTGCTTTACTTCTGGTCCTGGTGGTTCCAGCCGGAGCACAACATCGGTTGGGTCCGCTACGGGATCATCACGCTGGCGGTGGGCTGGATCATGTTCCTCCAGCTCTACTTCCTGAACGCGATGCTGCGCGCGGTGCGGCCTGTGGGCGATCTCTCCGGGCTCGGCAGCCCGCGCGTCGCGGTGGTGGTGACGAAAAGCCCCGCCGAGCCCTTCGAGGTGGTGCGCCGCACGCTGGAGGGGATGCTGGCGCAGGATTTCCCGCACGACACCTGGCTTGCCGACGAGGACCCCGCGCCCGACACGCTGGCCTGGTGCGCGGCCAACGGCGTGAAGGTCTCGACCCGTAAGGGCCGGGCCGACTATCACCGGGCGGAATGGCCGCGGCGCACCCGCTGCAAGGAGGGCAACCTCGCCTTCTTCTATGACCAGTTCGGCTACGACCGGTACGACTTCGTCTCGCAGCTCGATGCCGACCACGTGCCGCAGCCCGGCTACCTGCGCGAGGTCCTGCGACCGTTCCTAGACCCGCGCGTCGGCTATGTCAGCGCGCCGTCGATCTGCGCGCGCAACGAACGCGAAAGCTGGGCGGCGCGGATGCGGCTGCACCACGAGGGCATGTTCCACGGCATCCTGCAGGCGGGCTATTCCAACGGCTGGGCGCCGATGTGCATCGGCTCGCATTACGCGGTGCGGACGCGGGCCTTGCGCGAGATCGGCGGGCTGGGCCCGGAACTGGCCGAGGACCACTCCACCTCGATGATGATGAACGCCCATGGCTGGCGCGGCGTGCATGCCTTCGACGCGATCGCCATCGGCGACGGGCCGGTGACCTTCTCCGACATGCTGACCCAGGAATTCCAGTGGTCGCGCAGCCTGGTGACGCTGCTGCTGCGCCATACGCCGCGCTATTTCCGAGGTCTCGGGCCGGTCCTCAAGTTCCAGTTCCTGTTCTCGCAGCTCTGGTATCCGATGTTCGCGCTGTTCATGCTGGCGACCACGCTGGTTCCCGTGAGCGCCGTTCTGTTCGACATGCGCTATGCGGATGTCACATATCCCGCCTTCATCGCCCACAGCCTGCCGGTGGTGCTGGCCTTCGTGCTGATCGCCTATCAGCTCAAGGCCGACGGGCTGTTCCGGCCCACCGACGCCAAGGTCATCGGCTGGGAAAAGGCGCTCTTTCAATGCGCGCAATGGCCCTGGGTGCTCTGGGGCTGCCTGATGGCGGTGCGCGACAGCGTGACCGGGCGCTTCGTCGATTTCCGGATCACGCCGAAGGGCGCGTCGGCCACGGCCAAGCTGCCCTTGCGGGTGGTGGCGCCCTACGCGGTGATCGCGGCGGTCTGCATCCTGCCCGTGTTGATCGTCGACGACTGCGAGAACGCCGCCGGCTTCTACCTGCTGTGTCTTTTCAACGCAGTGCTCTACCTGGCCGTTCTCGCCGTCGCGATCATGCATCATATCTGGGAGAACGGCGTGGACCTGCTGTCGAATCTGCGCGTCTACGGGCCGCAGGTGGCGGCGACGGTCGGGATCGCGGGGCTGATGGTTGCGGCGGGCTGGCTGCGGGGCATGCAGAGCGTGCACTACCTCTCGGCCGGGCTCGGTCCCTATCAGTTCACCAAGGTCGAATTCCTGGTCTCCGGCGCGGGCCAGGGCGGCGGCAAGGCCATGCATTACTCGCTCGACCTTCCCTTCACGCGCCGTGACTGGGAACCGCCCGTGAAATAAGGACTGGACCATGGCACACATGCCGAAGATCGCAGCCGTTCTCGCCGCCACCCTTGCCCTGCCGGCCGCCGCCCTGGCCGAGTCCGCGCCGCCGGGCGACTTGCCCTTCGGGGTCTACGATCCCGACGGGGCCTTCGCCGACGATCCCGAGGTCACCATCGAACACCTGTTCCTGCCGTGGGAGGACGTGTTCCTGCCGAGCCTCGTCGAGGCCGACGCCTATGCGCTGGAGCGCGGCCGGTCGATCCTTGCCACGATCGAGCCCTGGACCTGGAACCGCAGCGAACGCAACACCGCCGAAGCCTTGCAGGAAGGAATCGCCTCGGGCGCCTACGACCGGTACATGGCCTCGATCTGCGCGGTGCTGAACCTCTTCGAGAGC
This sequence comes from Rhodovulum sp. ES.010, assembly GCF_900142935.1. Taxonomy (NCBI): domain Bacteria; kingdom Pseudomonadati; phylum Pseudomonadota; class Alphaproteobacteria; order Rhodobacterales; family Paracoccaceae; genus Rhodovulum; species Rhodovulum sp. ES.010. Next base: position 2,950,548 of record NZ_FSRS01000001.1, read on the forward strand.
CCGGTCACGGTGCGTTGGGCCCAGGAGATGGAGGATGAAAGCGGCCAGTTCATCTGGGCCGACTGGGAGCCCGAGACCTGGACCGCGGCCTATCGGCGCATGGTCGATGTCTGCCGCGCGCAGGCGCCGGACGTGAATTTCATGTGGTCGCCGCTCGGCCATGAGGAACTGGAGGACTATTATCCCGGTGACGACTATGTCGATATCGTCGGGCTGTCGGTCTTCGGCCTGGAGCCGTGGGAAGAAGAGATCGTCGGGCGCGCCCAATCCTACACCGACATTCTCGCCCCCCGATACGCGCGGGTGGAGCCCTTCGGCAAACCCGTCGTGGTGGCGGAACTCGGCTACTCGGGAAGCCAGGACTACGTCGACGCGTGGAACGGCGATGTGCGCGTGGTCTACCCCGAATTTCCGAACCTCGTCGCCGTGGTCTACTTCAACCAGAAGGAAGTCCATCCCTGGCCCGACGGCTACGGCCTGCCGAACTGGAAGTTCGACGCACGGGTGCTCGACGACTAGGCAGATGTGAGTCCCCCGGCGGCAAGCACCCGCCGAGGGCCGGGCGGCTCTCGGCGATCCTCCGCGCCACGACGCGCGCCCGGTCGGGCGGCCTCGTTTTTGCCCCACGCTTGCCTCAGAATGACCAAGGCTCTTTCGGACGGTGACCGCATCCCAGCCTTCGGACCGGCGCGCGCATCGTGCCCGTCGGTGGGCTGACGGCTCAGAAGGGCGACACGAGTTCCGACAACGCAGGGACAGGTCTCATGCCCCTTGAGAGAAAACGACCGGCCAAGGCCGGTGTGGCGGCTCTTGCCGCCGTCGCGACGGCGGGTTTCATCGGTACGGTGGCGCCGGCCGTGGCCGAGCGCCCGGCAGTCCAGCGTCCGGCCGTCGTCGGGGCCTCCGTGCGGCTGTGGCTCGCGCCCGAGGCCAGGCGGCTTTCGGCGCAAAGCCGCCAGGCGCGCAAGGTCCAGGCGGCGCGGCTCGACAGCCGCCATGGCCGCGGCAGCTACATCTGTTCGCCTTCCGGCTTCGGCGAGCGCCCGCGCTGTTTCGCGCGCTGAGCCCGCGCCCGTCGCGGCCCGGGTCGCCATGGAGCGCCACAGGGCGTTTCGGGGGGCGCATGGCCCCGGCCACCGATGTCGAGGCCTCTTTCCGGACCGCCCGGTAATGCGCTATGCCGAGCCACGCAAAGCGCGCGGGATGCCGCCGCGGCCCGACGGAGAGCCGGCATGCAGTTCGATACGACCGATGCGCCCCTGCGCGCCCCGGCCGCGGCACCGACACGCGGGGGGACGCGGCCGACATGATTGCCTGGCTCGCCGGCTGGAACCGGAAAAAGGACGCGATCTTCCGCGCGGTCGCCCGGGGCGCGGACGGTGGCGTGCGGCTGGCCGTGATCGGGCTGTCCTTCCGCGGCTTCCCCGAGAGCCGGAGGCGGGCCGCCGAGGCGCTTGCCGTGGCCAAGCGCCAGCCGAAAGGCAAGAGCGGCCGGGTGCTGAAACGCGCGCTGATCGAGGCGCAATACAACTGGTCGCGGCGCTACTTCACCCGTCATCCCGACCGGGTCGCGGTCTGCTGGAACGGCCTGACCGGGTCGCGCCGCGCCTTCATGGAGGGCGCGCGGGATGCGGGCGCCGGGCGGCTCTATGCCGAGCTCGCGCCGTTTCCGGGCCGGGTGACGCTGGACCCGGCGGGCGTGAATGCGCAGAACGGCCTGCCGCGCGATCCGCGCTTCTACCTGGACTGGGCCGAGACCGAGACGCCCCCCCCCGGCGAGACCTGGCGCGCGCTGGGCGAAGGTCTGACCGCGCGCGCCTCGCGCCGGGCCGATGTGGGGCAGGCCGGGGACGAGGCCCTCGCCGGGGCGGGTGATTTCCTGTTCGTGCCCCTGCAGGTGCCGAACGACAGCCAGATCACCCTGTTCTCGGGTTGGGCGGGCAGCTTAGAGGGGATGATCGCGGCGCTTGGCCGGGCGGCCCGCCGCCTGCCCGCGGGCTGGCATGTCCGGCTCAAGGAACACCCCTCTGCGCGGCAGTCTCTGGCCGATCCGCTGGAGCGGGCGGTCGCGGAAAGCGGCGGGCGGCTGGTCGTCGACAACGCGACCGACAGCTTCGCGCAACTGCGCGCGGCGCGGGGGGTCATCACCGTCAATTCCTCGATGGGGCTTCAGGCGTTCTTCCACGACAAGCCGGTGATCGTCCTGGGCGAGGCGTTCTTCGCGATCCCCGGCCTGGTGACCTGCGCGCAGTCCGAAACCCTGTTGGCCGAAGCGCTGTCGGCGCCCGGCAGGCTGACCTTTGACCCCGCGCTGCGCGCCGCCTTCATGAGCTATCTCGACCGCGTCTACTACCCCAGGGTGGAGGAACGCCCCGACGGAAGCGTGGTGATCGACCCCGAGGCGCTCGCCCGGAAGCTGGCCGCCGCGCGCCCCTGAGGACCCTTTCGCAGCCCCGGCCTTTGCTGTAAGGCTCCGCCCGACAGTAAATCCGCCTGACGCAGGAGCCATCCGTATGGGCTACAAGGTCGCCGTCGTCGGCGCCACGGGCAACGTGGGCCGCGAAATGCTGAACATCCTGGCCGAGCGCCAGTTCCCGGTCGACGAGATCGTGGCACTTGCCTCGCGCCGCTCGCTGGGCACCGAGTGCAGCTTCGGCGACGAGACGCTCAAGACCCAGGACCTGGCGCAGTTCGACTTCACCGGCTGGGACATCGCGCTGTTCGCCATCGGCTCGGACGCGACGAAGGAGTATGCGCCCAAGGCCGCCAAGGCGGGCTGCGTGGTCATCGACAACAGCTCGCTCTACCGCTACGACCCGGACGTGCCGCTGATCGTGCCGGAGGTGAACGCCGAGGCGGTCGAGGGCTATGCCAAGAAGAACATCATCGCCAATCCCAACTGCTCGACCGCGCAGATGGTGGTGGCGCTGAAACCGCTCCACGACCGGGCGAAGATCAAGCGCGTGGTGGTGTCCACCTACCAGTCGGTCTCGGGCTCGGGCAAGGACGCGATGGACGAACTCTGGAACCAGACCAAGGCGATCTACAACCCCGTGGACGAGGTCGAACCCTCGGTCTATCCCAAGCAGATCGCCTTCAACGTGATCCCGCATATCGACGTTTTCCTGGAAGACGGGACCACCAAGGAAGAGTGGAAGATGGTCGCCGAGACCAAGAAGATCGTGGATACTTCGATTAAGGTCACCGCGACCTGCGTGCGGGTGCCGGTGTTCGTGGGCCACGCCGAGGCGATCAATATCGAGTTCGAGGAGTTCCTCGACGAGGACGAGGCGCGCGACATCCTGCGCGAGGCGCCGGGCATCATGGTCGTCGACAAGCGCGAGGATGGCGGCTACGTGACGCCGGTGGAATGCGTGGGCGATTTCGCGACCTTCATCAGCCGCATCCGGCAGGATTCGACCATCGATAACGGTCTGAACCTGTGGTGCGTGTCCGACAACCTGCGCAAGGGGGCGGCGCTCAACGCCGTGCAGATCGCCGAGGTCCTGGGCAGCCGCGTTCTGAAGAAGGGCTGAGACCGGGGGCGGGCGCCGCCCGGCCAGCGCTTCGGCGGGGCGAACGGCCGGAGCGCTGTCTTGGGTGCAGTTGGCCCTTGCCTTTCGGCGGACGCATGACGCACCGTGCGTGCAGCGACCCAAACGGAGCCCGAAGTGATGCGCGCGCTCGTTCTGTGCCTTGCCCTTTTCCCGACGGTCCTTTGGGCCGACGACATCCCGCTTGAAACCGCGGTGGCCGCGGTGACCGTCTATCCCGACGGCGCGACGGTTACCCGGCAGGTGCCGTTCGAACTGCCCGCGGGCCAGCACCGGCTCATCCTAGCCGACCTGCCGCGCGACACGCCGCTGGCGCAGGTGCGCGTCGCGGTCGCCGGCGCCACGCTTGGCGCCGTCACGACGCGGTCGGATTTCGTGCCGCCCCGCTCGCCGCTCGAGGACGCGGTGGTCGAGGCGGCCGAGGCCAAGGTCGCGGAACTCGAGGACCGGTTGCGGTCGGGCGAGGCGGAGGTGCGCACGATCCGGCTGGAAGCGGTCGCTGCCGAGGCGCGGGCGGATTTCCTTGGCCGGATCGGCGCCGACGGCGGCCCGCTGCCAGCGGAGACCGACGCGCTTCTGGAACTCTCGGCGATGATCAAGGGCACGACGCTTTCGGCGCTGAACGAAGCCCACGAGGCGGAGTTGCGTGCCGACGCGGCGGACCGCGCGCTGGACGATGTCCGCGAAGAGCTTGAAGAGGCGCGCCGGACCCTGGCCGCGTTGGTGCCGGAAACCGAAGAGCGCGCCTATCTTGCGGTCTCGGTCTCGGCGGCGGAACCGGCAGCGGGGGAGTTGACGATCAGCCACCCGGTCGATGCGGCGGGTTGGGTTCCGGTTTACGACATCCGGCTGAACCGCGCGGAGGGCCGGCTTGCCATCGCGCGCGGCGCCTTCGTCCGCCAGGAGACGGGCGAGAACTGGCGGCAGGTCGCGCTCACGCTCTCGACGGCCCGCCCGAGCGGGCAGCTGGCCCCAAGCGAGGTGCGCCCGGACCGGCGAAGGGCCGTCGACCCCGACGAGGTCCTGCCGCTTCGCCGCTCGGGCATGGCCGGCATCGCCGCCGACGCCCCCGCGCCGGCGCCTGTGGTCGAGGCCAGGCCCGAGGCGGATGCCATCTCGGTGCGTTACGTCTATCCCGAGCCGGTCGATATCGCCGCCGGCGCCGACCGGGTGCGGCTTGCGCTGGGCACCGCCGAACTGGCGGCCGAGGTCGCGGCCCGCGCCGCGCCGCTTTGGGACGACACCGCGTTCGTCGTTGCGGGGGTCACAAATGACACGGGCGAAGTAATCCTGCCCACGGACGAGGCGATGTTCTATCTCGACGGCCGGTTCGTGGGCCGGCAGGCGCTGTCCCTGATCCCGGCGGGCGACGCCGCGGAACTTGCCTTCGGCCCGGTCGAGGGGCTGCGGCTGAGCCGTATCCTGCGCAATCGGACCGAGGGCGACCGCGGCGTGATCCGCAGCGGCAACGAGGTTGTCGAGGACGTGTGGATCGAGGTGGAAAACCTGACCGGCGAGGCATGGCCGGTGCGGCTGGTGGACCGGGTGCCCCATTCCGAGCAGGAAGACCTGAAAGTCACCTGGGAGGCGGAGCCGGCACCGGACGCGGTGGATGTGGACGGCAAGCGCGGCGTGCTGGAATGGCGCTTCGATCTCGCTGCCGGGGAGGCGCGCGAGGTGTCGCTGTTTCACCGCATGATTTGGCCGGACGGGCAGGTGCTGCGTTAGCGCATCGGCCGAGCGGCGTCCCGCCGGGCAAAGGGCTTCATGGCGGGGCCGTGGGCGTCGAGAAAGGCGCGCACGCGCTCCGGGTCCCGTTTCGAGAGACCGCGCAGCCACCAGGCCACCGCCTTCTGGATGAACCACGCGCGGTCGTCGACATAGCCGGCCGCCCAGCCGAGGACGCGTTCGCGGATGGCCAGATCGGCGGGTTTGGGGTGCGGCGTCTTGGCCCAGGGCAGGGTCATCACCAGCGCGGCGCGCCGGGTCCACATGGACGCGGCAGTGGTCCAACCCTCTACCTCGTCCAGCCGGGCGGGATCGTCCACCAATCGCTTCTGGCCTGCGATCGAGGCGTGGTCGGCGATCGCCCAGCCGTCGAACCCGGGCACCCAGGAGGCGATCAGCCGCCATGCCCCCGTGTCGTCGGGCCGGATGCGCGCCTGCGTCAGCAGCTTCGCCGCCGCGATCCGTGCCTCGTGGATGTCGCTGTCCCACAACCCGCTTGCCAACGCCAGCCGGTCCTGCAGCGTGCACTCCGCCCGCCACGCCCTGACCAGCGCGTCGATCTCGGGGTTGGCGACGCCGAGGTAGACCCGCGCCGCCTTGTGATAGACGGCCATCCCGGCAGCCTTGCCGGGGGCGGCGCGGCTTTCGAATGCGGCAAGCGCCGCCGCGGGCGTCATTCCACCGTGACGGATTTCGCGAGGTTGCGGGGCTGGTCCACGTCCGTGCCCTTGGCCACCGCCGTGTGATAGGCCAGCAGCTGGGCGGGCAGCGCGTAGAGGATGGGCGCGAACAATTCCGGCGCCTCGGGCAGCACCAGCGTTTCCCAGACCCCTTCGCCCGCTTCGGCCGCGCCGCGGGCATCGGTGATCAAGAGCACCTTGCCGCCACGCGCCATGACCTCCTGCATGTTCGACACCGTCTTCTCGAACAGCCGGTCATGGGGCGCCATCACGATCACCGGCACGGTCTTGTCCACCAGCGCTATGGGGCCGTGCTTGAGTTCGCCGCTGGCATAGCCCTCGGCATGGATGTAGCTGATTTCCTTGAGCTTCAGCGCCCCTTCCAAGGCCAGCGGATACATTGCGCCACGGCCGAGGAACAGCACGTCCTCGGCCTCGGCCAACCGGCGCGCGACCGCCTCGATCCGGTCCTGCAGCGCCATCGCCGCGTTCAGCCGCCCCGGAATGCTGCGCAGGTCTTCGAGGTGGTTTGCCAGCGCCGGCGCGTCGAGCCGGCCGCGCTGCCGCGCCGCATCGAGCGCCAGAAGCGCAAGAACCGTCAGCTGGCAGGTGAACGCCTTGGTGGACGCCACCCCGATCTCGGCGCCGGCATGGATCGGCAGGGCAAGCGCGCTTTCGCGCGCGATGGAGCTTTCGGGAACGTTGACGACCGAGACGATGCGGTCGGCCTTGTCGGCGCAATAGCGCAGGGCGGCCAGGGTGTCCGCGGTCTCGCCCGACTGGCTGACGAAAACGGCCAGCGTGCCCTCGGGGATCGGCGGCTCGCGGTAACGGAATTCGGACGCGATATCGACGTCGACCGGCAGGCCCGCGAGGTGCTCGATCCAGTATTTCGCCGTCTGACAGGCATAGAAGGCGGTGCCGCAGGCGACCATGGTCAGCCGGCTGACCCGCGTGAAATCGATCGCGCCCTCGGGCAGGACGATGCGGTCGTCCTCGGTGAGGTAGTGGCGCAACGCGTCGCCCAGCACGGCGGGCTGCTCGGCGATCTCCTTGGCCATGAAGTGCTTGTAGCCCCCCTTCTCGACGCGGGCGGCATCCATCTCGATGGTCTTGATCGCGCGGGTGACGGGGCGGCCCTCGGCATCGAAGATCGCAGCACCGGCCCGGGTGACGATCGCGCGGTCGCCCTCCTCCAGATAGGTGATGCGGTGGGTCAGCGGCGCCAGCGCGATCGCGTCGGAACCCACGAACATCTCGCCCTCGCCATGGCCGACGGCAAGCGGACTGCCGCGGCGCGCGGCGATCATCAGGTCCTCTTCGCCCTCGAAGAGGAACAGCAGCGCGAACGCGCCCTCCAGCCGGGCGAGGGTCTTTTCCGCCGCCTCGCGCGGCGGCAGCCCGGCTTCGAGATAGGACTGCGCCAGGTGGGCCACCGTCTCGGTGTCGGTGTCGCTTTCAAAGCCCGCCCCGGCGGCGACCATCTCGTCGCGGAGCGACCGGAAATTCTCGATGATGCCGTTATGGACGACGGCAACGCGGCCCGCGCGGTGCGGATGGGCGTTGGCGACGGTCGGCGCGCCATGGGTGGCCCAGCGCGTGTGGCCGATGCCGGCCTTGCCGGGCAGGGGGTCGTGGACCAGAAGGTCCGAGAGGTTCACGAGCTTTCCCACCGCCCGGCGCCGGTCGAGCCGGCCGTCGTTCACCGTGGCAAGTCCCGCGCTGTCATAGCCGCGGTATTCCAGCCGTCTGAGCGCCTCGACCAGGGAGGGCGAAACCTCGTGCGTGCCAAGGATTCCAACAATTCCGCACATGAATTCAATCTCTTTTCCGTTCGGCCTTTTGAGCCCGCAATCTGTCGAACAGCTTGCGCGCGAGGCCGGGTTTGTTTTCCTGCCGTGCGCGCCCCAGCGCCAATGCCCCGTCCGGCACGTTGCCGGTGATGACCGAGCCGCTGGCCGTCATCGCCTCGGCGCCCACCGACACGGGCGCCACCAGCATCGTGTCCGACCCGATGAAGGCGTGCGCGCCGATCTCGGTCCGGTGCTTGAACACGCCGTCATAGTTGCAGGTGATGGTGCCGGCGCCGATATTCGCCGCCGCGCCGATCGTGGCGTCGCCGATGTAGCTCAGGTGATTGACCTTGGCCCCCTCGGCGATCTGCGCGTTCTTCACCTCGACGAAATTGCCCACGCGCACATCCTCGGACAGTTCGGCCCCCGGCCGGAGCCGTGCGTAGGGACCGACCACCGCGCCACGGCTGACGTGGCAGCCTTCGAGATGCGAGAACGCGCGGATACGGGCGCCGGATTCCACCGTGACGCCGGGGCCGAACATCGCGTAGGGCTCGATCACGGCATCGCGCCCGACAATCGTGTCGCTGGCGAAGTACACCGTGTCGGGCGCGACAAGCGTCACCCCCTTGTCCAGCGCCTCTGCGCGGGCGCGGGCCTGGAACGCGTCCTCGGCCCGCGCGAGGTCGGCGCGGGAGTTGACGCCGAGCGTCTCGGTCTCGTCGCAGACGACGACGCCCGCCGACAACCCGCGCGCTCGGGCGAGCCCCACGATGTCGGTGAGGTAGTATTCGCCCGCGGCATTGTCGTTGCCGACCTCGGCGATCAGTTCGAACATGAGCCGGCAATCGGCCGCGATCACACCGGAGTTGCACAGCGGTATCGCCCGTTCGGCGGCGCTTGCGTCCTTGAACTCGACGATCCGGTCGAGCGTGTCGCCCGCCATCACCAGACGGCCGTAGCGGTCGGGGTCGGCCGGTTCGAAGCCCAGCACCACCACCGAATGCCGCGCCCGCGCCTCGGCCATGGCCGCCAGCGTTCCGGGCCGGATGAAGGGGGTATCGGCATACAGGACGATCGCGTCGCCCTCGAATCCCTCCAGCGCGGCGGCCGCCTGCGCCACCGCATGGGCGGTGCCAAGCTGTTCGGCCTGCACGGCCAGCAGCACCTCGGGATCGACGGCGAGCGCCGCGGACTGCACGGCTTCGGCGCCATGGCCGGCGACGATCACCGTCCGCTCGGCGGACAGCGCGTCGGCGGCGGCCATTGCATGGGCCAGCAGCGGTGCGCCGGCCACCTCGTGCAGCACCTTGGGCCGGTCGGAATTCATCCGCGTGCCCTGGCCCGCGGCGAGGATGATCAGAGCTGTCGGCATGTCCCTCTGCTCTTTCCTTTTTGCCGCTTCCCTTTTATCGCGGTTCTGCATGTTCGCAACGGGCGCCCGGGTCACTTGGCGTTTCGACGTGTTTCAGCGTGGGCGGCGGTTCGCGCAGGGAGTGGGGATGCGCACGGTCATATTCGATCTCGACGGCACGCTGGCCGACACCAGCCGCGACCTGATTGCCGCGGCGAATGCCTGTTTCGAGGAAGTCGGCCTTGGCCTGCCGCTCGATCCGGTGACAGATGCGACAACCGCGTTTCGCGGCGGTCGCGCGATGCTGCGCCTCGCGCACGAACGCCTGGGCAGCGCGGCCGACGAGGACATCGTCACCATACAGTATCCCGTGTTCCTCGACCACTACGCACGCAACATCGACCGGCACACGGTGCTTTACCCCGGCGCCCGCGCGGCGGTTGAGCGGTTGCGGCGGGCGGGCTACGCGGTGGGCATCTGCACCAACAAGCCCGAGGGGCTGGCAGAGGTGTTGCTGGGCCGTCTCGGCGTGCGGGAGTTGTTCGATTCTCTCGTGGGCGCGGACACGCTGCCGGTGCGCAAGCCCGCCTCCGCGCCCTACCGCGCGGCCGTCGAGCGGGCGGGCGGGGATGTCCCGCGGTCGATTCTCGTCGGCGATTCGGAGACCGACCGGGAAACGGCACGCGCGGCGGGCGTGCCGTGTGTTCTGGTGACGTTCGGACCGGCGGCTGCGGCGATGCCGGGATTGAAGCCCGATGCGCTGATGGGCGACTTCGACGAGTTGCACGCGCTGGCCGAACGGCTGATCCCGCGCGAGGCCGCGGAATGACCGAGCGCTTCGCGGGCAGTTTCACCCAGCAGGAGCCGCTGTCCGAGGAGGCCATCGCCGCAGCCGAGGAGGTGATGCGCCACGGGCGGCTGCACCGTTACAACCTCGCGCCCGGAGAGGCGGGCGAGGTTGCGCTCCTGGAAGAGGAGTTCGCGGCTTTCACGGACGGGCGCTATTGCCTGGCGGTCGCGTCGGGGGGCTACGCGCTGTCCTGTGCCCTGCGGGCCTTGGGGGTGGGCTCCGGCGATCCGGTTCTGACCAACGCCTTCACGCTGGCGCCGGTGCCCGGCGCCATCGCGAGCCTCGGCGCGCGGCCCGTCTTCGTCGAGACGACCGAGGCGCTGGTGATCGACCTTGACCACCTCGAGACGCGCGCCGTCGAGACCGGGGCGAAGGTGCTGATGCTCAGCCACATGCGCGGGCATATCTGCGACATGGACGCCCTGACGGCGCTTTGCGATCGGCTTGGCGTGGCGGTGATCGAGGATTGCGCACACACGATGGGCGCGGCCTGGGCCGGGGTGCCGTCCGGGCGGCACGGTGCCATCGGCTGCTATTCCACCCAGACCTACAAGCACATCAATTCCGGCGAGGGCGGGCTGATCGTCAGCGACGATGCCGCGCTGATGGCCCGCGCGATCCTGCTGTCGGGCTCTTACATGCTTTACGATCGTCACCGCGCGGCGCCCCCGGCGGAGGCGTTCGAGGCGCTGACCGGCGAGGTCCCGAACGTTTCGGGCCGGATGGACAACCTGCGCGCCGCGATCCTGCGCCCGCAACTCGCGGACCTGCCTGCCCGGGTCGCGCGCTGGAACCGCCTCTACGGTGCCATGGAGGCGGGGCTGCGGGGGGCGCCGGGCGTCGCGCTGATCGACCGGCCGCAGGACGAGGCCTATGTCGGCTCGTCGTTCCAGTTCCGGGTGCCGGACTGGACAGCGGCGCGGATCGAGGCGTTCCTGTCGCGCTGCGCCAGCCGCGGCGTGGAGCTCAAGTGGTTCGGTGCCGACCGGCCGGCGGGCTTCACGTCGCGCTATGCGCATTGGGCCTATGCCGACCCCGACCCCCTGCCGCAGACCGACCGGGTTCTGGCCACGCTCATCGACATGCGCCTGCCGCTGACCTTCTTGGAACACGATTGCGCGCTGATCGCCCGGATCATCCGCGAAGAGGCGGCGCGGCCCTAGAACCGTTCGGCGCGCAACACCTCGCAATCGGTGATCGAGACCACCCCGATATGGCGGTCGACCACGTCGAAGGCGGCCTCCAGCAGGCCGTCCAGCCGGTCGGGCCGGATCAGGCAGACCACCGCCACCATGCCGCCGGCCGCGCTCACCTGGCCCTCGCGGCTCCAGGTGCCCGACCGGCCCGATCCGCCGAGCACCGGCAGCACCGTGTAGCCGGTCACGCCGGCCTTGTGCAGCGCGCTCCTGAGACGGCGCTCCATCGGCGCCTCGATGATGATCTCCACCCGTTTCGCGGCATGGGTCTGCATGCGGCTATCCTCCGGTAGCAAGGCGCGCCGCCGCCAGGTAGAGCGGGATGCCCAGCGTCAGGTTGAACGGGAAGGTGATCCCGAGCGACAGCGTGAGATAGATCGACGGATTCGCCTCGGGCAGCGCCACGCGCATTGCCGCGGGCACCGCGATGTAGGAGGCCGAGGCCGCCAGCGTCATCAACAGCACCACCCCGCCCAGGCTGAGCCCGAGCAGGAGCCCCAGCCCCAGGCCGATCAGCGCGCCGATGGGCGGCATCAGGACCCCGAAGGCCAGCAGCCCGGGCGTGATGACGCCCCGGCTCTGGCGCAGGCTGCGGCCCGCGACCAGACCCATGTCCAGCAGGAACAGGCACAAGACACCTTTGAAGGGCGCGACGATGAAGCTCTCGATCTCGGCCAGCCCTGCAGGCCCGGTGATCCAGCCGATCAGGAACGCGCCCAGCAGCAGAACGATCGAGCCGTTCAGCAGGATTTCGCGCCAAAGCCCGGCCTCCATGTCCGTCTGCCCGCCCTGGCGCATCACCAGCCAGAGCGCGGCGAGGATCGCGGGGGCCTCCATGATCGCGGCGACGGCGACCATAAACCCCTCGGACGCGATGCCCTGGCTGGTCAGGACTGACGTGGCCGCGACGAAGGTCACGATCGAGATCGAGCCGTAATGGCCCGCGACCGCGCCGGCATCGACCGGGCCGAGCCGTGTCATCGCGCGCAGGAGCGCATAGGCGACGAAGGGAATCCCGGCTGACAGGACCAGCCCGGCCAGCAGCGCGAAGACCAGCGTCGCGTCCATCCCGTGCGCGGCGACGCCCGCGCCGCCCTTGAAGCCGATGGCGAACAGCAGGTAGATCGACAGCGCCTTCGCCGCGGCCTCGGGCACGGTCAGGTCGGATCGCGCCAGCGCCGCCGCCACGCCCAGCGCGAAGCTCAGGATGATCGGCGATAGCAGGTTGCCCGCCGCAAGGTTCAGTATCTCGCCCACCGCGCCCCCCGTTCGCGATCATCCCCGGAAGTCGGGCCGCCCCGGCCCGCCTCAGACCGGCACGAACCGGTCGCTCTCTGCGTCATAGCACTCCACCGCGCCCTCGCCGATATCGTTCCAGAGCCCGTGCAGGGTCAACTCCTCGGCCTCGACCGCGCTTTGAACGAACGGGAAGCTCATCAGGTTCCCGAGCGAGACCAGCACGGCGTCCTTCTCCATCGCTTCCAGCCGGGCGGCCTCGTCGCCGATATTGGCCATCCGATCGTAGCTGGGGCGCAATATGTCCATCCAGCGGCCGATGAAGCTGGACTTGTCCTCGAGTTGCGGCGCGTTCCCGGCGCACATGTCGTGGCAGCCGCGGATGCCGCCGCAGTGCGAATGGCCGACGACCAGCAGGTTCGCGACCTTGAGCACGGTGACGGCGTATTCGACGGCCGCCGAGGTGCCGTGATGGTCGCCGTCGGGCGCGTAGGGGGGCACGAGCCCGGCGATGTTGCGGTGGATGAAGAACTCGCCCTCGTCCGCGCCGAAGATCGAGGTCACGTGCACCCGCGAATCGCAGCACGAGATGATCATCGCTCGCGGCCGCTGCCCCTCGGCGGCAAGGCGCCGATACCACGCCTTGTTCTCGGCATGCGTCGTCGCCTTCCAGCCATGGTAGCGCTGGGCGAGATACTGCGGAAGCGGGCGGGCGTGCTGCATGGGGCTCTCCGTGTGTCCGCGGCTGCATAAAGCGCATTTGCGAGGAATTCGAGACATTTCCGCTTTTGCGTTCAACGCTTTCTTGACCCAAAAGGCCGAGGCTTGGCGCAGGTGTGGTGGTGCCGTTATCGGAGGGTGCGTGTGTCCCGAGTAGTTGTGTTGTGCCATGACGAGCCGTTGAAAGTGGATTCCGACCGTCTGGCCGATATGTTCGTCGATCTGGGCGAGGTCCGGGCGGCGCATCTTGTCGCGCTTTCCGTCGGGCGCCTCGAGGAATTGATGGAGGGGCTCGACCTCGCCTCCTCGCAGGTGCGCCCCGGCGACTGCATCGATCTTGCAGGGCAGATTCGCACGTTGGGCGAGTCGCTCGGTCTCGACAGCCTGTCGCTGGCCGCGCGGGGCGTCTCGTATGCGGTCCAGTCCGGGGATGCGACCGCGATATCGGCCACGATGGCGCGGCTCCGGCGGCTTGCACTGCGCTCGGTGCGCATCGCGGCAGAGCTTCAGCACCGCTCCGGTTGATCCCGCTTGCGGGGGCGGCGGAACCCGATAGGGTCGGGGCAACCCCGCAACCTGTCCGGAGGAACCGCCGCCCATGCCCCCCCGTTTCGCCGCGCCCGACACCGCCGCGCTGCCGTTCCACGTCGTAGACGAGTCCGCGCTTGACGACTGGCGCACGGCGCGCCCGCCGCACGAGGCTGCCTGGCTCAAGGCAAACGGCTTCGGCGCGGGGCTGGGCGAGTTGGCGGTGCTGCCCGACCCGGCGGGCGGGCTTGCCGGTGCCGTCGCAGGGTATGGCGCCGCGCCGGCCCGGGCGCGCGGGCGGTTTCACCTGGCCGGGGTGGCTGGCCGCCTGCCCGCGGGCATCTGGCGCCTTGAAACGGACCTCGAAGGCGCGGCCCTGGAGGCCGAGGCGCTGGGCCTGCTGCTGTCGGGCTACCGGTTCGACCGATACCGCGACCAAGGCCCTGTCCGGGCCGCGTTCCAGGCGCCTTCCGGGATCGACGCCGCGCGGGTCGAGGCCGTTGCGGCCGGCGAGGTGCTGACCCGCGACCTGATCAACACGCCGGCCTCGGACATGGGGCCCGAGGCGCTGGAGCAGGCTGCCTTCGCGCTGGCCGCGCGCCATGGGGCGACGGCGCGCGCGGTGCGCGGCGAGGACCTTCTGTCGCAGAACTTCCCGCTGATCCATGCGGTCGGCCGGGCCGGGCCGCAGGCGCCGCGGCTGATCGAACTGACCTGGGGCTACGGCGGTCCGCGCCTGACGCTGGTCGGCAAGGGCGTCTGTTTCGACACCGGCGGGCTGAACCTAAAGCCGGCCTCCTCGATGGGGCTGATGAAGAAGGACATGGGCGGGGCGGCAACGGTGCTGGGCCTTGCCGAGACGATCATGGCGCTGGGCCTGCCGCTTCGGTTGCGCGTGCTGATCCCGGCGGTCGAGAACAGCGTGTCGGCCACCTCCTTCCGCCCGCAGGACATATTGACCGCGCGCAACGGGCTGACCGTCGAGATCAACAACACCGATGCCGAGGGACGGCTGGTCCTGGCCGACGCGCTGGCGCTGGCGGCCGAGCAAGACAGCGACCTCATGATCTCGATGGCCACGCTGACCGGGGCGGCGCGGGTCGCGGTCGGCCCCGATATTGCGCCCTTCTACACCGATGACGAGGCGCTCGCCGGTGCGTTGTCCGAGGCCGGGGAGCGCGGCGCCGACCCGGCCTGGCGGATGCCCTTCCACGCGCCATACGAAGCGATGATCGAGCCGGGCATCGCCGATCTCGACAACGCGCCGAAGAACGGATTCGCCGGCTCGATCACCGCCGCGCTTTTCCTGCGGCGCTTTACCGCCGGGGCGCGCTATGCCCATTTCGACATCTACGGCTGGCAGCCCTCGGATGCGCCCGCCCGGCCGAAGGGCGGCACCGGCCAGGGGGCCCGGGCGATCCTGGGCGCGCTGCCCGACGCGCTGGGCCTGTGACCGGGGACCGCCGCGAGACGCCCGCCAACGGGCGCGTCGCCGCCGCCCATCTGGCCGGGCAGGTGAGCGCCGAGCGCTTCGTGGAACCCGTACGCCACCGCCTGACCCGCCCGCTCGCCGACCTGATGCGCGCCCCCGGCGGCCCGCGCGAACGGCAATTGCTGTTGGGCGAGGCGTTCGAGGTGCTGGATCTGCACGAGGGCCATGCCTTCGGCTGGGCCGCGCGCGACGGCTTCGTGGGCTACCTGCCCGCCGACGCGCTGTCCGACGCCGCGCCCGAGCCCACCCATATCGTCGCCGTCCCCGCGACCCACGCCTATTCCGCCCCCGACCTCAAGCGGCCCGAGCACATGGCGCTCAGCTTCGGCTCGCGCCTGCGCGTCGTCTCGGCCAGTGGCGGCTTTTTCGAAACCGCCGAGGGCTGGTTCGTGCCCAAGCCGCACCTGCGCCCGGCGAACGCGCCCTTCGCCGACCCGGTGACCGTCGCCCAGCTGTTCTTCGGCGCGCCCTATCTCTGGGGCGGGAACGCGATCTGGGGGATCGATTGCTCGGGGCTCGTGCAGGCCGCGTTCCTCGCCTGCGGGCGCGCCTGTCCGGGCGACAGCGACCAGCAGGAGCGCGCCCTGGCCCCCCCCCTCCCCGATGGGACGCCCCCCGAACGCGGCGATCTGCTGTTCTGGAAGGGTCATGTCGCGCTGGTCGTCGAGCCGGAGGTCCTGATCCACGCCAACGCGCATACGATGTCGGTTGCCTACGAGCGTATCGTTGACGCGCTCGCGCGGATCGAGGCGGCGGGCGACGGCCCGCTGACCGCGCATCGGCGGCCCTAGTCGACCGCCCGGATCAGCTTCTTCTCGAGGACGCGCAGAACGCTCTTCAACTCGTGCCCGCGCTTGAGGATCTGTCCGTCCATGCCGATCACGGCGTACATCCCCTGCCGGTTCCGCAGCTTGGGCCGCTTCTCGATGCGGTAGAGCGGGTGCTCGGCCGTGCGCCGGAAGATCGAGAAGACCGCCACCTCGCGCAGGCAGGAAATTCCGTAGTCGCGCCATTCGCCGGCCGCCACCATCCGGCCGTAGAGGGCGAGAATGACACCGAGTTCTGTCCGGTCGAAGGCGACCTGCTCCTGAGCGCGGGCCTGGCGGACCGGGGTGGGCGGCACGACGTTCATTGCGCCAGCGTGCCGCCCCGGGCCGTGCAAATCAAGCTCTGCCCGGTTTCCGCCGCAAAATTACCTTCCGAAAACCCGTCAGGCTCCGCGATCTCGCCGGGATTCGGCAGGATATTGTCTCCATAGCGAAGACGCTACCCCGGTGCCGCAGATTAACAGCCCCCACCCAGCCTGCGGCACCGGGGCCTTCGCTTCTCCCCCAGATGAATGCTCCGACCGTGTGGCGAAAGCGCATCCGCGCGTGGCCCGCCCTGGCCCTGGGCAGGCCGGGGAAGGCGGCCGGCCGGTGCCATGCGTCTTGGCTCAGGGGCTTGCCCGCGGCGTTTGGGTGCCGTGGCTGCCCGCTTACCCGAATTGCCCCTGGCAGAACCAGCCCGACGACATCTCGCCCCCGTGCGCATAGTAGAGCCAGAGCCTGAGGCCGGTCTCCGTCTCCACCCGCCAGTAATCGCGCGGGCCGGATCGCCAGTCGGGATCGTCCAGCCACCATTCCGGCGCGATCCGTTCGGGGCCGGTCGCGCCCACCGCCCGGAAATCGCGCCGCCGCCAGCGGAACCGGGCGGGCGGCCCCGGCCTGTCCGGGGCCATGACCGGCTCGGGCGGGAACAACAGCAGCGGCCGGGGCCGGTCGCGGGCGGGCCAGCGATCTACCGGCTCGGACCAGGCGGCGGCCAGCACCTGCCAGCCCTTCTCGGGAATGTGGCTTTCGGCCGGGGCCATCCGTGTGATCGCCTCGAGCCCGATCCGCACCCCGATCCGCCCGATTAGGTCCGCAAGCGCCGCCTCCGTGCCGTGGCGGTGCTGCGCGGCGCGGACGGCCTCGGCGTGGCCGGCATGCTGGCGGGCATGGACGGGCTCGGTCACATGCGCCTCGAGCCGAAGCCGATCGAGCCCGGGGCCGGCGTCGAGACTGGCGAGTTTCAGCGCGATCAGCGGCCGGATTCGGTCGGGGGCCGCGGTGGCCTGGGCAAGGCCCAGTTCGATCTCCTCGACCCCGTGGTCGCAGCGGAACGCCTGGAACCGCACCCGCCGCGCGCCGCGCGCCGCCTCTGTCAGCCGCGCCGCGAGCGCCTCCAGCAGCCGGTCGAGCCCGGTGAGGATGTCCGCCTCCAGCCCGATCGGCTCGGGCAGCGACAGGCGCACCGCGAAATGCGGTGCGGCGCGCAGCGGCGAAACGGGCTCGGGCTCGGCCCCCAGCGCCTGGTCGAGCCGCCGGACGAGGTCGCGCCCGAACCGGCGGGCGAGGGGGGCGCGCGGCATGCCGAGAATGTCCTCGATCCGCCGCAGCCCCAGCCGGGCCAGCGCCGCCACGGTGTCCTCGGGCAGTCGCAGAGCGGCCATCGGCAGCGGCGCGAGTGCCGGGCGTGTCTGGCCGGGAGCGGCGATGCGCGGGGTCTCCGCCGGGTCACCCGCGGGCGGCAGGCGTTGCCAGACCCGGCGTTTCGCCGCGCGCGAGCGGGTGGCGCGGGCCTCCTGCGCGATGGCGTCGCCCGAGCGGTGGGGGCGCACGGACTGCCCGGCGAACCGCGCCAGCGCCCAGGCCGCGCCCCTTGTATCGGCCAGCCCCGCCCGCACGCGCAGCCCCAGATCGGCGCAATCGGCCTCGACCTGCGCCATCAGGCCCGCCTCGCCGCCGAAGAGATGGGCGCATCCGGTGATGTCGATCACCAGCGCGTCGGGGGGCTCTTCCGCCACCCAGGGCGAGAACTTGCCCGCCCAGCGGGAAAGTCCCCGGAGAAACGCCGCCTCGCCCGACGGGTCGGCCGGCCGGGTGATCAGCTGCGGGCAGATCGCCATCGCGTCCCTGAGCGGCTGGCCCTGCCTGAGCCCCGCCGCCTCGGCCTCGTCGTTCAGCGAGGCGATCGCCTGTGCGCCGGTCGCCTCGGCGATCACCGCGAAGGGGCCGGGCGGCAGGCCGCGATGGCGGCGCAGTGCGCGGTCGGCGGCAAGCCGCGGAAACCAGAGCGAGAGGATGCGGCGGGCGGGCATGGCGGCAGTGTATGTTCACTTTATGTTCCAAATCTATCTTCGCGCCTGCGGGGAGTCGAGTCCACGCCGCCCGCGCTTGCAATGCAGCGGCCTTTCCCGCACCCTTCGCGCAAACTCATGCAGGAAGGGACAAGACGATGCGGACGCGTGCTGCGGTTGCGTTTCGGGCGGATTCGCCTTTGGAGGTGACGGAGGTGGAGCTTGCCGGCCCGAAGGCGGGCGAGGTTCTGGTGGAGATCAAGGCCACGGGGCTTTGCCACACCGACGAGTTCACGCGCTCGGGCGCCGACCCGGAGGGGCTGTTTCCGACGATCCTGGGCCACGAGGGCGCGGGCGTGGTGGTGGAGACCGGCCCCGGCGTGACCAGCGTCAAGACGGGCGATCACGTGATCCCGCTCTACACGCCGGAATGCCGCGAATGCGAATACTGCCTGAACCCCAAGACCAACCTCTGCCAGGCGATCCGCGCGACGCAGGGCCAGGGCCTGATGCCCGACGGCACCTCGCGGTTCAAGACGCTGGATGGCGACCCGCTCTATCACTACATGGGCTGCTCGACGTTTTCGAACTACACCGTGCTGCCCGAGATCGCGGTGGCGAAGATCCGCCCCGACGCGCCCTTCGACAAGGTCTGCTACATCGGCTGCGGCGTGACCACGGGGGTGGGCGCGGTGATCAACACCGCCAAGGCGGAGCCCGGCTGCCGGGCGGTGGTGTTCGGGCTGGGCGGCATCGGTCTGAACGTGATCCAGGGGCTCAGGCTGGTGGGCGCAGACCAGATCGTCGGCGTCGACCTCAACCCCGCGAAGCGCGAGATGGGCGAGCGTTTCGGGATGACCGATTTCGTCAATCCGGCCGAGGTTGAGGGCGACCTGGTGCCCTATCTGGTCGACCTGACGAAGGGCGGCGCGGATTACAGCTTCGACTGCACCGGCAACGTGAACGTGATGCGCGCCGCACTCGAATGCGCGCACAAGGGCTGGGGCGAGTCGATCATCATCGGCGTGGCGCCGGCGGGGGCCGAGATTTCGACCCGGCCGTTCCAGCTGGTCACCGGGCGGGTCTGGAAGGGCACGGCGTTCGGCGGTGCGCGCGGCCGGACCGACGTGCCGAAGATCGTGGAGTGGTACATGGACGGCAAGATCGAGATCGACCCGATGATCACCCACACCCTGACGCTGGACGAGATCAACCACGGCTTCGACCTCATGCACCAAGGAAAATCCATCAGAAGCGTGGTGGTCTATTGAGCGCGAAGGACGGCACGGGGCCTGGGACGGCCTGGCCCCTGCCGAAATTCCATTTCGAGGTCAGCTTCGGGGACGGGGCGCCCATCGGGTTCCAGGAGGTGTCCGGTCTGGATGTCGAAACCCGGCCGCTGGACGACCGGGCCGGCAACAGCCCTGCCTTTTCGAGCGTCAAGATGCCGGGGATCCGGAAGACGGCAAACGTCACGCTGAAGAAGGGCGGGTTTGCCGGGGACAGCACGCTCTGGGACTGGGTCGCCGAGGTCAAGATCAACACCGTCGAGCGGCGCGCGGTCACCATCCGGCTGTTGGACGAGGCGGGGGCGCCGGCCATGATCTGGCGGCTGGTGAACGCCTTTCCCGTCAAGGTGCAGGGCACCGACCTGAAGGCCGAGGGCAACGAGGTGGTCATCGAAACGCTGGAACTCGCCCACGAGGGGATCACCATCGAGACCGGTTGAGCGAGAGGCTGTTCCCCGCCGGCCCGCCCGTGTAGACAGGCGGAAAACGAAAGCGATGCAGGAACCATGCCCGACTCCAAGCCCCCTCTCCTCGCCGTCCTGATCGACGCCGACAACATCCCCGCCCGCTATGCCGAGGCGATCCTGAAGGAGATCACCTCTTTCGGGGAACCCGCGCTGCGGCGCGTCTACGGCGACTGGTCCTCGGACCGCCTGAAGCCCTGGGCGGAAAAGGTGATGGCGCTGGGGCTGGTC
Source organism: Rhodovulum sp. ES.010 (assembly GCF_900142935.1). Lineage (NCBI taxonomy): Bacteria > Pseudomonadati > Pseudomonadota > Alphaproteobacteria > Rhodobacterales > Paracoccaceae > Rhodovulum > Rhodovulum sp. ES.010. The sequence continues at coordinate 2,970,763 of NZ_FSRS01000001.1, forward strand.
GCCCACCAGGAAACCGCGAACACCAAGGGCAAGAACGCCTCCGATATCGGGTTGGTGATCGACGCGATGGACATCCTGCATTCGGGCCGGTTCGACGGGTTCGTGCTGGTGTCCTCCGACAGCGACTTCACCCGGTTGGCGAGCCGCATCCGCGAACACGGGCTGGACGTGATCGGCATCGGCGAGTCCAAGGCGCCGGTCAGCTTGCGCAATGTCTGCAACCGCTTCGTGCTGATCGAGAACATCGTCGAGGAGCCCGCGCCCGCCCAGAAGGGGCCCGCGGCGGAGCCCGCCGGCAAGCGCAACCCGCGCGAAGCGATCGACCTTATCCTGCGGGCGATGGACAAGATCGAGCAGGAGGACGAGTGGTACACGCTCGGCCAGCTGGGCCAGTACATCACCGCCGACAATCCCGATTTCGACACCCGCACCTATGGCAAGCGCAAGCTCTCGGACCTCGTGCGCGGGCTGAAACGGTTCGAGACCCGGCAGGTTGGCAACCAGTTGCAGGTGCGGCGGGTCGACTGAGGCTCAGCGCGCGTAGCGCGCCATGAACGTGGTCACGGCGCCGTCGATCACCCGGTCGATCTCCGCGGGCGTGAACCGGATCTGCACGCCCAGAAGGTGGCGCAGGTAGATGTCGGCCTTGCAGAGTTCGATGAACTGGTCCGCGGCCAGGTGCGGGTCGGGCACGGCGAGCGCGCCCGCCGAGTCGGCGCGGCCCAGATAGGCCACGATCTCGTGGTGCAGGCGGCACGGGCCCGAGCGGTAGAACGCCTCGCCCAGTTCGGGAAAGCGGTCGGCCTCGGCCACGCAGACCCGGAACACCGCCTGGTTCAGGTCCGACAGGAACGAGGCGACCATGTGCTCGGCGGCCTTGCGCAGTACTATCGGCACCGGGGCCGTGAAGTCGATCTCGGACAGCGCGGCGTGGGTCTGGCGGTCGCATTCCACGCGGAACACTTCGAGAAACAACAGGCGCTTGTCGGGGAAGTAGCTGTAGAGCGTCGCCTTCGACACCCCGGATGCGCGGGCGATATCGTCGACATTCGCGCCCTCGAACCCGTCGCGCAGGAATACCTTGCGTGCGCCGTCGAGGACCTGGTCGAACTTGCGGCCCTTCTTGATCTGGCCGGGGCGGACGTTCATGGGCTCTCCCGCACGGTGGCCCGGAAGTCTAGCCCGGAGGGGGCGCGACGGGCAAGCCGGCCCGAGGGCGGCAATTGGCCCTCTCGCCCTTCCTTGCATCCGCAGCGAGATTTCCGTTGCCCCCGGCTGCCGCTCGATTAATTTAGAATCATTCCAAATACGGAGGCCCCGATGATTCCTGGCGTTCCGCAGCGTCGCCGCTTCTCCGACCTGTCCGAGCAGGAAATCCTCGCCCTGGCGATCTCGTCGGAGGAGGACGACGCGCGTATCTATCGCAGCTATGCCGAGCAGTTGCGCGGCGACTATCCGGATTCCGCGAAGGTGTTCGAGGAAATGGCGCGCGAGGAGGACGGCCACCGCCAGCGCCTGATCGAGACGCACCGCGCGCGGTTCGGGGAGGTGATCCCGCTGATCCGGCGCGAGCATGTCTCGGGCTATTACGCGCGGCGCCCGGTCTGGCTGGTGCAGAATCTCGGGCTCGAGCGCATCCGCGAAGAGGCCGAGATGATGGAGCGCGAGGCGCATCATTTCTACCTCAAGGCCGCGCAGCGCACCTCCGACGCCGAGACCCGGAAGCTCCTGGGTGATCTCGCCGCGGCCGAGGCCGGGCATGAGGCGACGGCCGACAGCCTTGCCGCCGAGCATCTGGGCGAGGACGTCAAGGAACAGGAGGACCGCACCGCCCACCGGCAATTCGTGCTGACCTGGGTCCAGCCCGGGCTGGCGGGGCTGATGGACGGGTCGGTCTCGACGTTGGCGCCGATCTTCGCCACGGCCTTTGCTACGCAGGACACATGGACGACCTTCCTGGTCGGTCTCGCGGCCTCCGTGGGCGCGGGGATCTCGATGGGCTTCACCGAGGCGGCGTCGGATGATGGCGAGATCTCGGGCCGCGGCTCGCCGGTGAAACGCGGCATCGCCTCGGGGGTGATGACGGCGCTGGGGGGGCTGGGCCACGCACTGCCCTACCTGATCCCGCATTTCTGGACGGCGACGATCATCGCCATGGCCGTGGTTTTCGTGGAACTCTGGGCGATTGCCTGGATCCAGAAGAAATACATGGAAACGCCGTTCTTCCGCGCCGCCTTCCAGGTTGTGCTGGGCGGCGCGCTGGTTCTGGCGGCGGGCATCCTGATCGGATCGGGCTAGCGGCGGATCGGGTTTCGCCTTGGCTTCGCCAAGGCGACCCGCCGGGGGCTCTGCCCCCGGACCCCCGGATATTTCAGGCCAGAAGAAGGGGTGGGGCGGGCCGCACACGTTGTCGCGCGGAACTGGTTCAGGGTTGAACCGTATTTGTCGGGTCCGGCGGCGTCTGCGCCGCGGCACGGGGCCGCTGCGTCGCGACGCGCGCGACTTGCCGGGACGGGGTGGGCGCGCTAGCCCTGTGGACGAGAAGCGTCGAGGGAGCGAAAGCCATGGAGACCGTATCGGAAAACAAGTGTTTCGGGGGGATGCAGGGGGTCTATACCCATGCCTCGGACGTATGTGCCTGCGACATGACCTTCGGCCTGTTCCTGCCCGCCGAGGCGCAGGATGGCCCGGTGCCGATGCTGTGGTATCTTTCGGGCCTGACCTGCACCCACGAAAACGCGATGGTGAAGGCCGGCGCCCAGCAATGGGCCGCCGAGCACGGGATCGCGCTGGCGTTTCCCGATACCTCGCCCCGCGGCGACGGCGTGGCCGATGACGAGATGTACAATCTGGGCAAGGGGGCCGGGTTCTACGTGAACGCGACCGAGGCCCCCTGGGCTGCCAATTACCGGATGTGGGATTACGTCGCCGAGGAGTTGCCGCGCGTGATCCTGAACGATTTCGCCATCGACGAGGAGCGCCAAGCGATCTCGGGCCATTCGATGGGCGGGCATGGCGCGCTGACCATCGCGATGGCCTATCCGGGCCGCTTCGCCAGCGTCTCGGCCTTCGCGCCGATCACGCATCCCAGCCAATCGGACTGGGCGAAGAAGCCGATCCACGCCTATCTCGGCGAGGGCAAGGTGGACTGGGTGCGCCACGACGCGTGCCTGTCGCTGCGCGAGAACGGGTTCGCCGGGCCGATGCTGATCGACCAGGGCACGGCAGACCAGTTCATCGATTCGCTGATGCCCGAGGCGCTGGCCGCCGCGCTGACCGAAACGCGTCACCCCGGCACGCTGCGGATGCAGCCGGGCTACGATCACAGCTATTTCTTCGTCTCGACCTTCATGGAGGACCACGTGGCCTTCCATGCCGAGGCGCTGTACGGGTGAGCCGCATCTTCGTCGATGCCGACGCCTGCCCGGTGAAGGCGGAGGCGCTGCGCGTGGCCGAGCGGCACGGGGCCGAGATTCACTATGTGGCCAATGGCGGTTTGCGCCCGGTGGACCACCCGCTGGCCCGCATGGTCTATGTCCCCGACGGCCCGGACGAGGCGGACAAGTGGATCGCCGAGCGCGCCGGGCCGGGCGATGTGGTCGTGACGGCCGACGTGCCGCTTGCCGCGAAATGCGTCGGCCAGGGCGCGCGGGTGCTGAACCACAATGGCGAGCCCTTCACCGAGGCCAATATCGGCCAGAAACTCGCCAGCCGCGACCTGATGGCCGACCTGCGCGCCGCCGACCCGTTCCGGCAGGGCGGGGGGCGGGCCTTCTCGAAGGCCGACCGTTCGCGGTTCCTCGACGGGCTGGAACGCGTGCTCCGGGCCGCCGGCCGGGGCGGATGAGCGCGCCGGCGCAATTCGCCCTTCCGCCGCCGGGGGGCACCCGCTAGCCTCGGCCGCGAACGAGGAGAGCCCATGCCCATCGACGCCGTCGTCTTCGACATCGGCCGGGTGCTGATCGACTGGCAGCCCGAGGCCTTTTTCGACCGCCGCATCGGCGCCGACCGGCGCCGCGCGCTGTTCGCCGAGGTCGACCTGTACGGCATGAACCTGTCGGTCGATCACGGTGCGGACCTTGGCGGGGCGGTGGAGGCGTTGGCCGCGCAGCACCCGGGCTGGGCGGCCGAAATCCGGCTGTGGCAGAGCCACTGGCTGGAGATGGCGAGCCCGGCCATCCCGGGTTCGGTCGCGCTGCTGAAGGCTCTGAGGGCGCGCGGCGTGCCGGTCTTCGCGCTGACGAATTTCGGCACCGACACCTACGAAATCGCGCGGCGCGCCTATCCGTTCTTCGACCTGTTCGACCGGGCCTTCGTCTCGGCGCGTCTCGGCGTCGTCAAGCCCGACCCGGCGATCTACGCGGTCCTCGAACGCGAAACCGGCATCGCGCCCGAAAGGCTGATCTTCACCGACGACCGGCCCGAGAACATCGCCGCCGCGGCCCGGCGCGGCTGGCAGACGCATCTCTTCGAGGCGGCGGAAAGCTGGGTGGCCCGGCTGGTCGAGGCGGGCGTGCCGGGCGCCGACGAGGTGACGCACCATGCCTGAGATCATCGGTTTCGAAGAGGGCGAGCGCATCCTGACCTGGCAGGGCCTTTGCGCGGCGTTCGAGGCGGGCCATGCCCTGCCGCGCGCCGAGATCGCCGACACGTTCCTCTACCGCGGGCCGGACACGCTGCTTTCGCGCGCGGCCTGGATCGACGGGCTGGGCATCGCGGTGAAGTCGGCGACGATCTTTCCGGGCAACCCGACCGACGGCAAGCCCGCGGTGAACGGCGGCGTCAGTCTCTATTCCGACCGTGACGGCACGCTGAGCGCCATCATCGACTTTCACCTCGTCACCAAGTGGAAGACCGCAGGCGACAGCCTTTTCGCGGCCACCAAGCTCGCTCGGCCGGACAGTGAGCGCATTCTGATCGTCGGGGCGGGAACGGTCGCCCATGCGCTTTACGAGGCGTATTCCGGTGCTTTTCCGGATGCGCGGTTCGCCGTCTGGAACCGCTCGGCGGCGGGTGCGGAACGGCTGGCCTCGGCCTTTCCGGATGTCCGGGTCACGGGCGATCTGGAGGCCGCGGTGCGCGAGGCCGACATCGTGACCTCCGCGACCATGGCGACACAGCCGCTGATCCGCGGCGCCTGGTTGCGGCCGGGGCAGCATCTCGACCTGATCGGCGCCTTCCGCCCGGACATGCGCGAAGCCGACGACACGGCGCTGCAACGCGCCCGCGTTTTCGTCGACAGCCGCGATACGACGCTGGGCCATATCGGCGAATTGAGGATCCCGCTCGAGCAAGGCGCCATCGCCGAAACCGACATCGTGGCCGACTATTACGATCTTGGCTCGGGGGCCTTCGCCCGCCGGTCCGACGACGAGATCACGCTGTTCAAGAACGGCGGTGGCGCGCATCTCGACCTGATGACCTGTGCCCATATCCTGGACGCCTGGCGCGGGCGATGACCTGGGCCTTCGGGCTTCTTGCGCTCGCCGTGCTTGCCTGGGCGCTGGCCGAGCGGCGGCGTCGGCCGATGGATCGGGCGGCGCGTGCGGCTGCACCGGGGCGGATCGCCGATCTGCCCTCGGGGGGTACGCATTACCGCTGGGACGGCCCGACCGAGGGCCCGGTGGCCGTCGTGATCCACGGCATTTCCATCGGCAGTTCCTTCATGGACGAGGTCGCCGCGATCCTGGCGGGCATGGGGTTCCGGGTGCTTCGCTACGACCTTTACGGGCGCGGCCTGTCCGACCGGCCCGGGGGCGCGCAGGACCGGGCCTTTTTCGTGGGCCAGTTGCGGGCGCTTCTGGACTATCTCGGGTTCGACGGCCCGGTGACGCTCGTGGGGCATTCGATGGGCGGGGCGATCGCCACCGCCTTTGCCGCCGAAGCCTCGCACCGCGTGAACCGGCTGGTCTTGCTCACGGCCGCGGGCCTGGGCGAGCGGACGCCGCTTCTCTTCAAGCTGGTGCGCGACGTGCCGGTGGTGGGCGACTGGCTGATGCGGGTGGGCGGCGGGCTGGCGATCCGGCGGATCGCGCGGACGCTGGGCCGCGATCAGGGTATCTCCGGCGAGGTCATCGAGGCCCAGTGCGCGGAGACGCGTTACCGCGGCTTCCTGCCCGCGATCCTGTCGAGCCTGCGCCATTTCTTGCGCGACGATCTGGCCGTTGACCACCGCAAGGTCGCCCGCACCGGTCTCCCCGTGCTCGCCATGTGGGCGGAGGAGGACGAAGTGATCCTGCGGTCGGTGCCGGGCCGTCTGGCCGAGATCAACCGCGACGCGATGCAGGTCGTCGTGCCCGGTGCCACCCATGCCTTGCCGGTCACGCATGTCAGGGACATTCGCGAGGCCCTGAGGGAGTTCCTGCGCGCGATCTGAAGACTGCGGCCCATGCGCCATGGCTTTTCTTCCGCGCGGGCGGGGCCTAGAACGCGCCCATGGGCACGAGCTTGCGCCACCTTTACGATCAGCGCGTCGAGGCCGGGGAGTTGCGTCCCGACCCCGCGCAGATCGCCGCGCTGGGGCCTCTGGATCGCATCCGGCAGGCGCTGGAGTGCCCGCCGCCGCGTCCCCGGGCCGGGCTGTTCCGCAAGCCCCCGCCGCCCAAGGCCGAACGCGGGCTATACCTCTGGGGGGGTGTGGGGCGCGGCAAGTCCATGCTGATGGACTTCTTCTGCGCCAATGTTGCGGTCGAGGGGAAGCGTCGCGTCCATTTCCACGCCTTCATGCAGGAGGTGCATTCGGGGCTGCACGCCGCACGGTCGGGCGGTGCAGGCGACGCGCTGAAGCCGGTGGCGGCGGAGATGTTCAAGGACCTGCGCCTGCTTTGCCTTGACGAGATGCAGATCACCGACATCACCGACGCGATGATCGTGGGGCGGTTGTTCGAGCTGATGTTCGGGGCGGGCGTCACGGTTGTGACGACGTCGAACCGGGTGCCGGGCGATCTTTACAAGGACGGGCTGCAGCGGGACCGGTTCGTGCCCTTCATCCGGCTGATCGAGGAGCGGCTGGAGGTGATGCACCTCGCCTCGCCCACCGATTACCGGCAGAACAGGCTGACCGGGGCGGATGTCTATTTCACGCCCGCAGACCGCCTGGCCCGCGAGGCTATGTCGGAGATCTGGGAGGATTTCACCGGCGGCGCGGGCGGACCGCTGGTGCTGCGGGTGCAGGGGCGCGACGTCGAGATACCGCGCTTTCACAACGGGGTGGCGCGGGCGAGTTTCTGGGACCTCTGTGCCAAGCCGCTGGGGCCGGCGGACTACCTAGCCGTCGCCGAGGCGGTGCGGGTTCTGATCCTCGAGGATATTCCGCGGCTGTCCTCCGAGAATTACAACGAGGCGCGGCGCTTCGTGACGCTGATCGACGCGCTCTATGAGGCACGGGTGCGCCTGATCGCGTCTGCGGCGGACGTGCCGGAATCGCTCTATCTCGAAGGGGAAGGCTCGTTCGAGTTCGAGCGCACGGCCAGCCGGCTGCGCGAGATGCAGGCCGCCGATTGGGGACGGGGGTGACTGGCCGGGTTTCGGGCGCGATCCGCGCCGGGGGTCAGCCGTTCTCGCCCAGAACGCGGCCTGCGAGGTAGAGCGAGCCGCAGATCAGGATGCGCGCGTTCGGGACCTCTGCGGCGATCCGCGCAACGGCCGCGCGGACGCTCTCGGCGGTTCGTGCGGACAGACCCGCCGCGCGCGCGGCCTCGGCCGTTATCTCGGCGGGCAGCGTCGCAGCCTCGCCGGGGATCGACACCGCGGTCAGGCTTTCGGCGATTTGCGCCAGCGGGCGCATGAACCCCCCGACATCCTTCGTGTTCAGCATGCCGCAGACCAGGTGCAGCGGGCGCGGCGCCAAGCGCGTCAGCGCCTCGGCCAGCGCTTCGCCGGCCGCGGGGTTGTGCCCGCCGTCGAGCCAGAGCTCCGCCCGGCCCGCGCCCTCGACCAGCGGCCCTTGGCGCAGGCGTTGCAGGCGGGCGGGCCATTCGGCGCGGGCCATGGCGGCCTCGCAGGGGGCCTCGTTCATGTCCAGCGCGCGTAGCGCGGCCAGCGCGATCCCGGCGTTCTGCACCTGGTGGGCGCCGATGAGCCGCGGCATCGGCAGGTCGAGCAGCCCCCGCTCGTCCTGGAAGACGAGCCGTCCGCGTTCCTCCCAGACATGCCAGTGCTGGCCGTGGGCCAGAAGCGGCGCGCCCATGCGCGTGGCCTGCGCCTCGATCACCTCCAGCGCCGCCTCTTCTTGGGGGCCGACCACGCAGGGCACGCTGCGTTTGATGATGCCGGCCTTCTCGAAGGCGATCTGCGGCAGTGTCTCGCCGAGGAATTGCTGGTGATCGAGAGCGACAGGCGTGATGACGGTCAGCCGGGGCGCGTCGATCACGTTGGTTGCGTCCAGGCGTCCCCCAAGACCGACCTCCAGCAAGCAGAAGTCGGCGGGGTCGCGGGCGAAGGCCAGGAGCGCGGCGCAGGTGGTGATCTCGAAATAGGTGATCGCCGCCCTGCCATTGGCGCGCTCGAACTCGTCCAGCACTTCCGTCAGCGCGGCCTCGGAAATCAGCCCGTCGGCCAGCCTTATGCGTTCGTGGAACCGCGCGAGATGGGGCGAGGTGTAGGCCTGCACGCGCAGCCCCGCGCCCTCCAACCCCGCGCGGATCATCGCCAGCGTCGAGCCCTTGCCGTTGGTTCCCGCGATGTGGATCACCGGCGCGAGCCGCCGCTCGGGGTGATCGAGCGCGCCCAGCAGGCGCCAGACCCGGTCCAGCGTCAGGTCGATGATCTTGGGATGCAACGCCATCATCCGCGCGAGGATGGCGTCGCTTTCGGCCCCGCTCACCCCTTGGCGTCCTCGGGGGGGTCTGCATCCGGCGGGGCGGTCTTGCGCAGCGGTTCGGCGTTCTCGGTGTCCTGGTCCGCCGCCTTTTCCGGCCCGTGGCTGAAACTGGCCGGAGGCGGCAGGTCGGCGATCACCGCGGGCGGCAGGCCCATCAGCATCCGGGTGATGGTGATGAGTTCCTCGCGCAGCCTGGTGCGCGGCGTCACGCGGTCAAGCATGCCGTGCTCCAGCAGGTATTCCGCCCGCTGGAAGCCTTCGGGCAGTTTCTCGCGGATCGTCTGTTCGATCACCCGTGGCCCGGCAAAGCAGATCAGCGCGTTCGGCTCGGCGATCTGCACGTCGCCCAGCATCGCGTAAGAGGCGGTGACGCCCCCCGTCGTGGGGTGGGTGAGGACCACGATGTAGGGCAGGCCCGCCTCGCGCAGCATCTGGATCGCCACGGTGGCGCGGGGCATCTGCATCAGGCTGAGGATGCCCTCCTGCATCCGCGCGCCGCCGGCGGCCGAGAACAGGATGAACGGGCGCTTGAGTTCCACCGCGCGGTCGATTCCGGCGATGATCGCGTTGCCGACATACATCCCCATCGACCCGCCCATGAAGCCGAAATCCTGCGCCGCCGCCACGACGGGGGTGCGCCCGATCTCGCCCTCGGCGACCAGCATCGCCTCTTTCTCGCCGCTGGCCTTCTGAGCGGCGCGCATCCGGTCGGGATATTTCTTCTGGTCGCGGAACTGGAGCGGGTCGGCGACCGGCTGGGGCACTGGCACCTCGGCGAAGATGCCGCCGTCGAACAGCGTGATGAACCGGTCGCGGGGGCTGATCCCCATGTGATGGCCGCAAGCCGTGCAGACGTTGAGGTTGTCGCTGAGTTCGCGGTGGAACAGCATCGTTCCGCAGGCGTCGCATTTCGACCAGAGGTTCTCGGGCATCTCGCGGCGCGAGAACAGCGAGTTGATCTTGGGCCGGACGTAGTTGTTGATCCAGTTCATGCGGCGCGCCACCCTTCGCTCGGTCTGGCCGGTCAGATAAGCCCCGGGGCGGGGAAATGCAATCGGCCCCGGGCGGTCAGATCAGCGCGCGCAGCAGCCGCCACATCGCCAGGATCAACAGGATGTCCAGCCCGAAGCTGACCGGCGCCATCGCCGTGTCGCTCAGGTCGAAGGGCGTGACGTAGAGCGCGAGCCCGGTGATCGTGCCCTTGACCGAGACCAGCAGGAGCGAGCTGCAGTTGTTGATGAAATGCCAGCCCATGGCGAACCCCAGGCTGCCCGATTTCTCGGTCAGGTCGGCGGCGGCCAGCGCGAAGGCGAGCACGCCGAGCAGTATGAAAACGAGGTTCCCTCCCGCCATCGGGTTGAAGTGCAGCGCGGTGAAGATCAGCGCCGGTACGCCCATCCAGACCGCGCGCCATGCGAAGCGCGCGGCGAGTTGCTGTTGCAGGTAGCCTCGGAACAGAAGCTCTTCCGACCCGGTCTGCACCAGCACCAGGATCACCGCCAACGGCAGAAGCCTCAGCCACTGGCCCGGGTCCAGATTGGGCTCCAGCGGCGTGACAAGCTGCCCGAGGAGGAGCAGCAGCGCATAGACCGGGATCAGAGCCGCGATCGATACAAAGAACCCGCGGATCGTGTCGCGGAACGGGCCGAAGAGGCTGCTCGGTTCGCGGTAGTGCAACGCCGGCGTCGCGATCAGCACGGCGAGTCCCATGCCGAGGAAGCTTGCCAGAATGAACAGCGTGTGGCCGGGCGTCGCGGGCTGGGTCAGGCCCTGCATCCAGCCGAAGTAATTGAGCGGCCCGAGCACCGGGTAGGCGCCCACCAGCATCAGCGCGAAGACACCGGCATAGATCAGCACGATCACCCCGATCCCGAGGAACAGCCGCCAGAGCTCGGGGTAAAGGCGGGCGGGCTCGATATAGGCCTCGAAAAGGGGGGCGCGCATTGGGTCTCTGCTCGTGGTGCGGTTGCGGCGCAAGCTAGCGCCCGGTGCGGCGCGCTTCAACGTCAGACCCGAAGCGCGACGCGCGCGGCCAGCCACGACACGAAAAGCACCCCCAGGTCGACGAGGAGAAGCGGCATCAGCGCCGGGTCGTCGGCGGCCATCGGGTGGGTGTAGAGCGCGAGCCCGGAGACCGGGCCGGGAAGCGCGACGAAGAGAATGGCGCTGGCGTTCGTCGCGAAGTGCAGCGCGATGGCCGGCCCCAGGGTGCCCGACCGCGCGGTCAGATCGGCCGCCGCGACCGAGAAGGCGCCCGCCCAGAGCGCGACGGCGGACGCGTTCTGCCCCGTCATGTCCGGTGTGTAGTGGCCCCAGGCGAACAGCGCTGCGGGCAGTCCGATCCAGACGAGCGGCGCGCGGAACCGCGCGGCCAGTTGTTGTTGAAGGTATCCGCGGAAGAACAGTTCCTCCGCGCTGCACTGGATCAGGATCGCCGGCACCGCGAGCGGCAGGAGGGCGAACCAGCGCCCCAGCCCGAGTTTGGGCGCCAATTCCAGCCCGGTCGGCAACAGCGCCCACACCACGGCATAGAGCAGCGTGAGCGCCCAGAGGACTCGCGCGAACTGTGCCGCCGCCAGGGTGGGCGGGCCGGTCAGCGACACCAGTCCGCGGCCGTGCAGCAGGTTGGTCGCCGCGAGCGTGCCCGCGATCATGAAGAGGAAGGAGGCAAGCAGCCACAGCGCACCGCTCGCGGTCAGGGTGCTGACGAAGATGCTCTCGAAGATCGAGGCGGCGAGGTCCGGCCCGCGCAGCATGGTCACCACGCCGAAGGCGGCGTAGACCAGCCCGATCTGGACCGCGAAGACCACCACCGCGCCGACCACGAGCCGCCAGGGCGCGGACTGCGCGCGGGCGGGGCGGACCAGGCGTTCATGGGGGGCGTAGCGCATTCTCGGCGTCCTTGTCGGTGCGAGACTAGACTGCCTCCCTGCGCCTATCAATCGCTTGTCTCGGCTCCGTCCGGGGGCTATTCCCGTGAACGACACGACCCCGGAGGACCCCATGCTCAAGCGACCCGTCGACAAGTCCCGCCTGCCCAGCCGCCACGTGACCGAGGGCCCGGCGCGCGCGCCGCACCGGTCCTACTACTACGCGATGGGGATTTCCGAGGACGAGATTCATCAGCCGTTCGTCGGGGTCGCCACCTGCTGGAACGAGGCCGCGCCCTGCAACATCGCGCTGAGCCGTCAGGCCCAGGCCGTGAAGTTCGGCGTCAAGGAGGCGCACGGCACGCCGCGCGAATTCACCACGATCACCGTCACCGACGGCATCGCGATGGGCCACGAGGGGATGCGGTCCTCGCTCGCCTCGCGCGAGGCGATCGCGGATACCGTGGAGCTCACCATGCGCGGACATTGCTATGATGCGCTGGTGGGGCTGGCGGGCTGCGACAAGTCGCTGCCGGGGATGATGATGGCGATGGTGCGGCTGAACGTGCCCAGCGTGTTCATCTACGGCGGCTCGATCCTGCCCGGCCGGCACGAGGGGCGCGACGTCACCGTGCAGGACGTGTTCGAGGCCGTCGGTCAGAACCAGGCCGGCAACATGTCCGAAGAGGCGCTGATCGCGCTGGAAAAGGTCGCCTGCCCGTCCGCGGGGGCCTGCGGCGGCCAGTTCACCGCGAACACCATGGCCTGCGTGTCCGAGGCGATCGGGCTGGCGCTGCCCAACTCGGCCGGCGCGCCCGCGCCCTACGAGAGCCGCGACCAGTATTGCGAGGCGTCGGGCCGCGCGGTGATGGACCTGATCGAGAAGAACATCCGCGCCCGCGACATCGTCACCCGCAAATCGCTGGAGAACGCCGCGCGCGTGGTGGCCTGCACCGGCGGGTCGACCAATGCCGGGCTGCACCTGCCGGCCATCGCGCATGAGGCCGGGATCGAGTTCGACCTGTTCGACGTGACCGACATCTTCCGCGACACGCCCTATTTCGTCGACCTCAAGCCGGGCGGGAAATACGTCGCCAAGGACCTCTACGAGGCGGGCGGCGTGCCGGTCATCATGAAGGAGTTGCGCAAGGCGGGCCTGATCCATGAGGACTGCATCACCGCCACCGGCCGCTCCATCGGCGAGGAGATCGACGTGGTCACGCGCGAGGCCGACGGCCGGGTGATCTATCCGGTCGATGCGCCGCTTTCCCCCACCGGCGGCGTCGTCGGTCTGAAGGGCAATCTCGCCCCCGAGGGCGCCATCGTGAAGGTCGCGGGCATGGAGGCCGACGCCCAGGTCTTCACCGGTCCCGCGCGCGTCTTCGAGTGCGAAGAGGACGCCTTTGCCGCCGTGAAGGCCCGTGAATACGAGGAAGGCGAGGTCATCGTCATCCGCAACGAGGGCCCCGCGGGCGGCCCCGGCATGCGCGAGATGCTGGCCACCACCGCGGCGCTCTCGGGCCAGGGCATGGGCAAGAAGGTCGCGCTCATCACCGATGGCCGCTTCTCGGGGGCGACGCGGGGGTTCTGCGTTGGCCATGTGGGGCCCGAGGCGGCGCATGGCGGGCCCATCGCCCTGATCCGGAACGGCGACATGATCACCATCGACGCGGTGAAGGGCGAGCTTTCGGTGGCGCTGACCGACGAGGAACTGGGCGCGCGCAAATCCGACTGGGCCGGGGCGAAGGATACCATCTACGGCTCGGGCGCGCTTTGGAAATATGCCCAGCTCGTGGGCTCGACGCGCAAGGGCGCGGTCACGCATCCCGGCGCCAACGGCGAGAAGCATGACTACATGGATCTCTGATCCGCGGTCCGGGGCACTCATTGCACTTGCCGGGCTGGCGGCGCTCGCGCTTGCCGGCTGTGCCGGCGGCCCCGATGCGACCGCGGGTTTCGGCGGCCTCTCCTTCTCACGCGCGGCGCCCCAAGCGGTCACCGTCGCTGGCGATACCGTGACCATTGCCGGGCCAGCGGGCTTTTGCGTCGAGAACAATGCGACCCGTGACGGCGACGACGGGGCCTTCGTGCTGATGGCAAGCTGTGCCGCCGTGACCGGGCGCGAGAACGCCCCCACTCCGGCGAGTGACGCGTTGTTGACGGCCTCCGTTGCGGCGAATGCCGGGCCGGGTGGCCGCCCCGAAGACCGCGCCATCGTGCTCGAACGGTTCTTCGCGTCCGAGGCGGGGCGTGCCGCGCTTGCCCGTGATGGCCGCGCCGCGAGCGTCGAGGTGGACGAGATGTTGGACCGCGACGGGCTGTTCGTCCTGCGGGCGCGCGACGACAGCGCCGGGCTTTTTCCGGGGCTGCGGAACGATTACTGGCGCGCGATCTTCGACGTGAACGGGCGCATCGTCACCGCCTCGGTCGTGGGCTTCAAGGCGCGGCCGATCAGCGACAGGGCGGGGCTGGCGGTCCTCTCCGACTTCGCGGACCGCATTCGGACGGAAAGTGCGGCGCTTGCACGGGCGCCCGGCGCTGCCGCCCCGGCCCAGTCAGAGATCGGACCGACGCCGCAAAAGACCGGCATTTTCGGATTCTTTCGGCGCTAGGTTTACCGGGAAGAAACCCGCCGGCGTCCTTAGTCGGGCGATCTGCAGCCATGCCCGAGACGGTCGCGCCCGATGGTTCCGAAACCCGATTCCCTGATCGACCGCCTCCTGGTCCGCCGCCTACGCGACCGGATCGTCCGTCAAGCGGATGGCCGCCTCCCCCGACCGCCGGCCGGCGCGACTGCGGTGGCCATGCCGCTGGGGTCGGACTGGGGGTGGCGGCCGGAGGTCTTTTGCAGCCCGCTGCCGGCCCCGGGCACTGCACCAGCCAGCAGCCGCACGCCGATCGGGGCGGAGGTGTGGCTGTTCCACGACTGCGTTAGTCCAGAACTGACCCTGCGGCAGCTGCGCAGCACGCGCGCCGAGGACAGGGCGCCCTTCGGTCTCCGCGTCGATGTCTTGCGCTTCGAGGGCAGCTTTCTGTCCCTGGCGATCGATCTGCCGCAAGACGCGGCGCGCGGCCTGCGTCGTAAGCACCTGGTCCGTCTCGACGCCCTCTTCGAGACCGAGGCACCGCTTGGGGTCTTTGCGCGTCTGAACGTCAGGCACGGGCCGAATGTCGCGCAGCTCGTGCGCGAAGTGCCGCCCAGGGCCGGGCCGGTCGCGGTGGACTTCGACCTTGCCTACACCCGGTTGAACGAGAACCGAGTCGAAAAGCTGTGGCTCGATCTGATTTTCGAGCGGCCGCGGGTGACCCGGATCACGCTGCGCGACGTGACGCTCAGCCGCAGGCCAAGGGCCGAGGTCTGACGGACGGGGTCCGCCCCGCAGCGGCCTCTGCACAGCCGCCGCCTTGCAGGCATGTGGGCGGCCCGCCCCGGCATCCCGAGAACGGCCTTCAGCCGACGTCGGGGCCCGGTCGCGCGACCAAGCCCGCCTTGACGCCGCGTTCCGTCGTGACAGCCTTGGCGCGGCCCGCCATTCTGCCGGCCGTGGAGGAGGGCCAATGACCGAATACCCGCACCTGCTGGCGCCGCTGGACCTCGGCTTCGTCACGCTGAGAAACCGTGTTCTGATGGGCTCGATGCATACCGGGCTGGAGGAACGGGGCGACTGGGCGCGCGTGGCGGAATTCTACGGCATCCGCGCACGGGGCGGCGCGGGGCTGATCGTCACCGGGGGGATGGCGCCGAACCCGGAGGGCGGTGTGTTCCCGGGGGCCGCGGGGCTCTACACTGCGGACGACATCGCAAACCACCGCCGGGTGACGGACCGCGTGCATGACGAGGGCGGGCGGATCGCGATGCAGATCCTGCATGCGGGCCGCTATGCCTATGGGCCCGACTGCGTTGCGCCCAGCGCGCTCAAGTCGCCGATTTCCCCGTTCCCGCCCACGGCGCTGGACGAGGCCGGTATCGAAAAACAGATCGCCGACATCGCCGCCGCCGCCGCGCGCGCCCGCGAAGCGGGCTATGACGGGGTCGAGGTGATGGGGTCCGAGGGCTATTTCCTCAACCAGTTCCTGGTCACGCATACCAACAAGCGCGACGATCGCTGGGGCGGGTCCTACGAGAACCGGATGCGGCTGCCGCTGGAGGTGGTGCGCCGGGTGCGGGCTGCGGTGGGGGACGATTTCATCCTGATCTACCGGCTGTCGATGATCGACCTGGTGCCGGACGGCTCGACGTTCGACGAGGTGGTGGACCTCGCGCAGCGCGTCGAAGAGGCGGGCGCCACGATCCTGAACACCGGCATCGGCTGGCACGAGGCGCGGGTGCCGACCATCGCGACCTCGGTGCCGCGGGCGGGCTTCGCCTGGGTGACGCGGAAACTGATGGGCAAGGTGGGCATTCCGCTGATCACCTCGAACCGGATCAACACGCCGGGGGTCGCCGAGACCGTGCTGGCCGAGGGCTGCGCCGACATGGTCTCGATGGCCCGGCCGTGGCTGGCCGACGAGGCGTTTGTCGCCAAGGCCGCGGCGGGCCGCGCCGACGAGATCGCCCTCTGCATCGCCTGCAACCAGGCCTGCCTCGACCACACCTTCTCGGGCAAGGTCTCGACCTGCCTTGTCAACCCCCGCGCCTGTTTCGAAACCGAACTGCGCTACGACGAGGCCGAGGCGCCGAAGCAGATCGCCGTGGTGGGCGCGGGGCCGGCGGGGCTGTCGGCCGCGCTGGTGGCCGCCGAGCGCGGGCACCGGGTCACGTTGTTCGACAAGGCCGGGCGTATCGGCGGGCAGTTGAACATGGCCCGACGCATCCCGGGCAAGGAGGAGTTCGACGGGCTGGTCGGGTGGTACGAAACGATGCTGGACCGGCGCGGGGTCGATCTGCGCCTGTCCACCGCGCCCGATACCTGGGAGCTTGCGGGGTTCGACGCGGTGATCGTGGCCACCGGCGTGCGTCCGCGAGACCCGGGCATTCCGGGTCAGGACCTGTCCCATGTGATGGGCTATGCCGACGTGCTTATCGCGGCGAGCGACGTGGGCGACCGGGTCGCCATCGTCGGGTCGGGGGGGATCGGCTTCGACGTGGCCGAGTTTCTGGTCACCGGCGAGAGCCCGACGCTCGACCCCGCCGAATGGCGCGCGGAATGGGGCGTTTCCGATCCGGCGCGCCATCGCGGCGGGCTGGCCCCCGACGGCCCGCGCCCGGTACCGCCCCTGCGCCGCGTGACGATGCTTCAGCGCAAGGACGAAAAGCCCGGCAAGCGGCTGGGCAAGACCACCGGCTGGATCCATCGCGCCGCGCTCAGGATGAAGGGCGTCGAGATGCTGGGCGGCATCAACTACGAGCGGATCACCCAAGAGGGGATCGAGATCAGCCACGGGCCCGACCGGCGCGACCCGCGGCTCGTCGCCGCCGATACCGTCGTGCTCTGCGCCGGTCAGGAGCCCGAGAGGCGCCTTGCCGAGGCGCTGTCGCGCGCCGGCATCGACAATCATGTGATCGGGGGCGCCGACGTCGCGGCGGAACTGGATGCCAAGCGGGCCATAGACCAGGGCGCCCGGCTGGCGGCGACACTTTGACTTCAAGGGCTTGCGGGATCGCGGCGTGGCCCGGGCGCGCTTGCCGATGGGTTTCCGCCGTCCCGACGATCCGGCGATCACCCCAGTATTGTCGAGCGTCTTTCAAAATCCTGCCTGAATTGCAGAGGATTGTATCGGACAGCACGGGGGTGTGAGTAAGGATGTTCCGATGGATCGACTGACCGAGATGGAGGCCTTTGCCACGGTGGTGGACCAGGGTGGCTTCACCGATGCCGCCAAGAAGATGGGAATCTCGAAATCCGCCGTGTCGAAGCATGTCTCGTCGCTGGAGGCGCGCCTGGGCGCACGACTCCTGAACCGCACCACCCGCCGCGTCAGCCCGACCGAAATCGGGCTTGCCTATTACGACCGCGCCCGCAAGGTGCTGAACGATGCCGGCGAGGCCGACGCGCTGGTCACCTCGATGCAGTCGGCGCCATCGGGGCTGTTGCGCATCTCGGTCGCGACCGATTTCGGAGTGAATCACCTGTCGCCGCTTCTGGGCGACTTCCTTCTGCAATACCCCGACATCACCGTGAACATGGTGCTGAACAACCGCTACGTGGAACTGATTTCAGAAGGATTCGACATGGCGATCCGGGTCGGCGAACTGGAGGACAGCACCTTGCGCGCGCGCAAGCTGGCCGAGACGAGCAAGCGCATGATCGGCTCGCCGTCCTACTTCCAGAAATACGGACGGCCGCAAAAGATCGATGATTTGAACGAGCACAAGCTGCTGCACTATTCCAACCAGGCCAGCGGCAATGTCTGGAAGATCACCGCGCCTTCGGGTGAGAAACGCCAGGTGCGCACCGCGGGCTGGCTGACGGTGAATGACGGCCAGTCGCTGCTGAATGCCGCGATCTCGGGCCTCGGCATCGCCTACCTGCCGAGCTTCCTGTTCAGGGAGGCGATCGAGAAGGGGTTGGTCGAAGAGGCGATCCCGGGCCTGCCGGTCGAGAAGCTGGGTATCTACGCGGTCTATCCCCCGGGCCGCTTCACCCAGCCCAAGGTCCGCGCCTTTATCGACTTCCTCGTGCAGCGGTTCTCCGGCGAGGATGCCGCCATCTGATCGGGGCTGGCGGGCGGCGGCATCAGTCTGTCGTGGTCAGGATCACCTCGACCCGGCGATTGCGCATCCGCCCCTCCTCGGTGCGGTTGGAGGCCAGCGGGGCGAGGAACCCGGCGCCGGCCGCCGCCACGCGGTCGGCCGGCGCATCGAGCGCGTCGATGAGATAGTTGCGCACGGCTTCTGCCCGCCGGCGCGACAGCGCGATATTGCTGTCCAGCGCTCCGACCGCATCGGTATGGCCCACGAGCATGATCGACCGGTTCGGCGTTTCTTCTAGGTAGCGCGCCAGCGCCTCGAGCGAGGCGAACTCGCCTGCTGTGAGCGTTGCTGACCCGGTCGCGAAGTCGAGACCCGCCAGCACCGCCCGCCCGTCGCGTTCCAACCGCTCAACCAGCGGGACCGCGTGCGTCAAAGGCGCCCCGTGACGGTCCGGTGCCGCGGGCGTCGCGGTCGGGGCAGAGGCCGCTGCGGTAATGCCGACACCGGTAACCTGCACGAAGGCGCGCGTGGCCGAGCGACTGACCATCAGGGTTACGTATTCCGGGCCATCGGCTCCCAATCGCCGCGCCGAGAGAAAGCGGAAATCGCCGAGGTCCACATGCATCGCCGGCTCGGGAAGGATATCGATGGCATAGCGGAAGTCGAAGCCGCCGCAGCGCGCGGCCGCACATTCGTGGATCACATGGAACCCGTCCGAGACCACCTGCGCGCGCAAGGCGGCCAACACCTGCCGGGTCGTCAGCCCCTGGAGCGGCTGTTGCCAGGCGCGGCGGGTGATCGGGCCTTCGGCGGTGATCGTCGGCACGGCGTTGCCGTCGAAATCGCCCACCGGGATCTCGGCGGTGCCCAGCGCCGACACCTGTTCTGCGGCCAGCGTCGCGGCGTCGGGCAGGTCCGGCGCCAATGCGCCGGCGCTCTTCGCCGCGAGCGCTGCGGCCAGGGTGCAGGCAACAAGGCGGGGCGCGCTCATCGATGGGCGCCGTGATAGGCCTCGTTGGGGTCCATGCCTGACGCCGAGGCGATCCGGTTCGACATGTTGAAGAAGCCCGCGACGGCGGCGATGTCCCAGATGTCGCGGTCGGTGAAACCCTGATCGCGCAGGCATTGCCGGTCCGGTTCCTCGATGCGGTGGCTTTCGAGCGTCAGTTTCTCGGCGAAGTCCAGCATCGCTTTCTGCCGTGCATCCAGCGGCGCGGCGCGGTAGTTCATCACCATGGCTTCGCCGAGCTTGGGGTCGCCCGACAACTGCCGCACCGCCGCGCCATGGGCGACCTGGCAGTACCAGCACCGGTTGATCGACGAGACCACCACCGCGATCATCTCGCGTTCCAGTTTGGTCAGCCCGCTGTCGCCCAGCATCAGGTCGTTATACATCGCGGTGAAGGCGTTCAGCTTGGCGATGTCGAAGGCGTAGGCGCGCAGCACGTTGGGCACGAGGCCCAGCTTCTCGGCGCAGATGTCGAAATACTTCTGCGTGTCCTCGGGAAGTGGCTCGACCGGCGGCAGGTCAAGCGCCGTGGGAAGGTCGGGGTCTTTGGTCACTGCTCAGACCTTGTGCGGCTCCTTGGCTCTGTAGTGGTAGTGTCCCACATTCTGCAGCCCCAAGGAAGCGTAGAGCGCCCGCGCGGGCGCGTTATCCTCGGTCACCAGCGCGACGATCTCCGAGGCCCCCTGGTCTTGCGCCCACACGGCCAGCGCCCGCATCATGTTGATGGCGGTGCCCTTCCGACGGTGGCTATCGGCCACTGCCAGCGCGTGGACGTAGCACAGCCCGTCATGGATCGCGGCGAAGCCGGCGCCGGCGGGGCGGTCGCTCTGACGGCCGAGCACGGCGGTCTTGGGGGCGGTCGAGCGGGCCATCACGGCGCGCCGCGCGGGGCCGATCCCGCAGGCGTCCCAGATCTCCTCCATGATCGCGAGCGGTTGCCACACTGTGAACGCGGTCACCGGCGGTGGTTCCTGGGCTACGGTCTCGACCGGCGCGGCGAGGACGCACACCGGGTCGACGACCCGGTAGCCCCGCGCGTCCAGCACCTCGTCCAGCGCCTCGTCGCCCGGCCGGATCATGAAGAGCGGTACTTGACCCAGCCGCGCCATCGCCACCTCCGCCGCGGTGATGTCGCCCTCGCTCACCGGTCCCTCAACGGTCGCTGCCGAGACGCGCTGGCCGCCGCCCTGTCCCTCGCGGATCGTGACCGGGCCCAGTCGGGTCTTTGCCGCGGGCGGCCAGGTCGCCTCTTGCGCGGCGAACAGTCGTGCGGGCGTCACGCCACGGCCTCGGGAAACCGTGCGCAGAGCCGCGCCATGGCGGCGTCGATCTGCGTGCCGTCGGTGCCGCGGATCACGACATTGGTGCCGTAAATCCCGTCGCGCACGAAGGGGTAGGACCCGATCGAGAGGTCGGGAAACTCGTTCGCCAGGGTGCGCAGGTCGCCCGCGATGTCGCCCTCGGCACGCCGGATCGTCAGGTTTTGCGACATCAGCGCCGTGCCGCCCGTCAACGTCGGCAGTACGCTTGCCACCATCGCTTCGAAGATCGCCGGCACGCCAGCCATGACGTGCACGTTGCCGATGGAAAAGCCCGGCGCCGCGGAAATCGGGTTATCTATCAGCGCCGCGCCCTCGGGGATACGCGCCATGCGCAGGCGGGACTCGTTCAACTCGCGCCCCATCTTCTCGCAATAGGCGCCCATGATGGCGCGGGCGTCCTCGCGCACATCGATCCCGACGCCGAAGGCGGCTGCCACGGCATCCGCGGTGATGTCGTCATGCGTCGGGCCGATGCCGCCCGAGGTGAACACCGAGTCGTAGCCCTCGCGCAGCGCGTTCAGGGCCGTGACGATCCGCTCCTGGTCGTCCGGCACGATCCGCACCTCGGCCAGCTTGATGCCATGCTTCACCAAGGCGCCCGCCAGGAAATGCATGTTGGAATCGCGCGTCCGCCCCGAAAGGATCTCGTCGCCGATCACCAGCATTGCCGCCGTTGGGTTGGCCATGCCCGCCTCCTTGCCCGGATACCTGCCCCGGTATAGGAGCAGGCCATGCGCTTTCAAAGCCCTCTCGTGCCCGGTCGGCTGATCCGCCGCTACAACCGGTTCCTCGCCGACGTGACGCTGGACAGCGGCGAGCAGGTGACGGCGCATTGCCCGAACCCCGGGTCGATGATGGGGCTGAAGGAACCCGGCCTGCGCGTCTGGCTGGAGCCGAATGACGACCCCAGGAAGAAACTGCGCTACGGCTGGCGGCTGGCGGAATTGCCGGACGGTCACTGGGCGGGGATCGATGCGGGCCTGCCCAACCGCGTGGTGCGCGAGGCGCTGGAGGCCGGGCAGGTGGCCGAGCTTGCGGCCTATGCAAGCGTTCGGCCGGAGGTCAAATACGGTGAGAAGAGTCGCGTCGATTTCCTGCTGACCGGCCCGGGCCTGCCGGATGCCTATGTGGAAGTGAAGAACGTCCATCTGCGGCGCCATGCCGATTGGGCGGAGTTCCCCGACAGCGTGACTGCCCGTGGCGCCAAACACATGGCCGAGTTGGCCCGCATGGCCGAACTGGGGCATCGGGCGGCGGTGCTTTACCTCGTGCAGCGGACCGACTGCGCGCGGTTTCGCCTCGCGGCCGATCTCGACCCCGCATATGCCGCCGCCGCGCGCAGCGCGCGGACGGCGGGTGTCGAGATGCTGTGCTATGGCGCGCGCATCGGTCCCGGGGGGGTGACGCTGTCCCATCCGCTGCCCTTGGACCTTGCGCCGCAGGATTAGGCCGGCCTCTGGCCATTGCAGGTTCAGCGACTTATGTTTCGCGCAAGAGATCATGGAGTTGCACTCTTGGACGAGAAATCCCGCGGTCGACGGACCAAGGACAATATCCGGCTTTACGACCCTGCGGATTTCGCGGGCATGCACATGGCTGGCCGCGTGGCCGCGGAAATCCTCGACGAGGTCGCGCCGCTGGTCTTTCCCGGCCAGACCACCGGCGAAATCGACCGGGTGATTACCGAGTTGGTTGAGCAGAAGGGGTCGACCTCGGCCACGATCGGCTACAAGGGCTACCAGCACGCCAGCTGCATCTCGGTCAACCACGTGGTCTGCCACGGGATTCCGGGCGACAAGGTGCTGAAGGACGGCGATATCCTGAACATCGACGTCACCGTGATCGTCGACGGCTGGTTCGGCGACACCAGCCGGATGTATGTGGCCGGCAAGCTTAGCCGCAAGGCCGAGCGGCTGATCCAGGTCACCCATGACGCGCTGTTCAAGGGGATCGAGGCGGTCAGGCCCGGCAACACCTTCGGCGATATCGGGCATGCGATCCAGTCCTTCGTGGAAGGCCACCGGATGAGCGTGGTGCGCGATTTCTGCGGCCACGGGCTGGGCCGGGTGTTCCATGCGCCGCCGAACGTGCTGCATTACGGCCAGCCGGGCGCCGGGCCGGTTCTGGAGGAAGGCATGTTCTTCACCATCGAGCCGATGGTGAATCTCGGACGGCCCGAGACCAAGATCCTCGCCGACGACTGGACGGCGGTGACCCGCGACAAGTCGCTCTCGGCGCAGTTCGAGCATTCGGTGGGGGTGACGGCGGACGGCGCCGAGATCTTCACCCTGTCGCCCGCTGGGCTTTTCCACCCGACATATGCGTGACGGTGTCCGGCTGGCCTTCGCCGCGCGCGCACTAGGTTAGCCGACAAGCGCGAGCGGCAGGAGGAGAGCGCCACAGATGAGCCATGCCGAGGCTTCCCATCACCGTGTCGCCTGGCGGCTGACCCCGGCGCGCTGGGTCGTCGCGATCCTGTCGGTCCTCGCCATCGCGGTTTCGGTCTGGCAGCTCGAGGCCGAGCGCACGGGCGTTCTGATCGAACCGGTGCCGGGCACCGGAACCACGCCCGCCACCGTCTACCGGCTGCCCGATGCCGGGCCGGCGCCCGTGGTCATAGTCTCGCACGGCTTCGCGGGCTCACGCCCGCTGATGCAGGCCAGTTCGCTGACGCTGGCGCGGGCGGGCTACAACGCGGTGGCCTTCGATTACGAGGGGCACGGCAAGAACCCCGAACCGATGTCGGGCGATCTCGACAGTCCCGAGGGTACCGCGCTCCTCTTGATGGCCGAGACCGAGCGGGTCATCGACGCCGCGCTCGCCCAGCCCTGGGCCGACGGGCGGGTGGCGATCCTGGGCCATTCCATGGGCAGCTATATCGCGGTGCGCCAGGCGGTGGTCGACGAGAGGCTGGAGGCGACCGTCGCGGTGTCGATGTCGAACGATTCGATCACGGCCACCGAGCCGCCGAACCTCTTGATGATCCAGGGGGAGTGGGAGGGCCGGCTGATCCCCGACGCGCGCGATGCGTTGCACCTCGCCGACCCGGACGCCGCGTTCGGCGACACCGTCGGCGATCCGGCCGAAGGCAATGCGCGCCGCGCGGTGCTCGCCCCCAATGTCGAGCATGTGGGGATCATCTGGTCGCCCTTCATGCTGCGCGAGGCGCGCGCCTGGCTCGACGCAACCTTCGGGCGCGAAAGCGCCGGCGAGGTCGCGAAGATGGGCGGCTGGGTCGCGCTTTTGCTGACCGGGATCGTGGCGCTCGGCTGGCCGCTCGCCCGGCTGCGGGAAAGGACCCACGACCCGCGCCCCGAACCGCTCTCGCGCCGGCGCTTCCTGGTCGTGGCGCTGTTGCCGGCGCTGGTCGTGCCGCTGGCGCTCGCACCGGTCGACACGCATCTCCTGCCGGTGCTGGTCGCGGAATACCTGGCGATGCATTTCGCCGCTTACGGGTTGCTGTCGCTCGCGCTGCTGTGGTGGTGGGGCGAGGTCCGCTGGCCCGGCCGGGCCGAGGCGGGGCGCATCCTCGTGCTGGCCGGCCTCGTGGCGTTCTACGGCATCTGCGTTTTCGGGCTGGCGATGGACCGCTACGTCACCAGCTTCTACCCGATCCCGATCCGGCTCCTGATCATCTGCGCGATGGCGCTGGGCACCGTGCCCTTCATGCTGGCCGATTCGCTGATGGTCGAGGGCGGGCGCGCGCCGCTCTGGCGCAGCGTCACGGCGCGGGGCGCCTTCCTCGTGTCGTTGGGGGTCGCCACGGCGCTCGATTTCGAGCGGCTGTTCTTCCTTCTGGTGATCCTGCCGGTGGTGCTGCTGTTCTTCCTCTTGTTCGGGATGATGGGCGGCTGGGTCGGGCGCGCCTCCGCCCGGCCCGCCGGCGCGGGCATCGGGCTGGGGCTGTTCCTGGCCTGGGCGCTCGGCGTGACCTTCCCGATGTTCCAGGCGGTCTGAACCGCCTCAGGGCGTCAGCAGGCGGATCGCGGCAAGCCCCGCATCCGAGAGGTCCAGCAACCGCGCCAGGTAATGCTCGCGGGCGGCGAAGCCGCGCCTGCCCTCGCCGGTAAAGGCATCCTCCATCGCGTCGATCAGCCGGTTCAGCCGGCGCCGATGCAGGCCCAGCGCGGCCTGCACCGGGTCGGCGATCACGCCCGCGAAGGCCGCGACCAGTGCGCCCAGCGCGACGAGGCCCAGCGTCAGCCCGGCCGTCAGCCAGGGCGAGACCACCGCCGGAAACACCCCGTACCAGGCCGAGCCCAGCAGCCCGCCCAGCGGGAAGGCCGCAATCGCCGCCTGCTGGGCCAGCACGGCGGCAAGGCCCGGCGCGAAGGAGACCATGCCCGGCGTCAGCGACTGGAACGCGACGGCGCCCGCCCCGATGGTGCCCAGCGCGGTCGTCATCTCGGCCACCGCCGAGCGCGTCCCGCCGTAATCCGACAGCGCCCGCGCGCTGACCGCTCCGGCCTCGCGCCTTGTGGCGACTAGGCGCGCGAGGGTGGGATTGGCCAGGATCGCACGGGCCAGCGCATCGCGCTCGCTCGCCCGGCCCGGGCCGTCCCACGGCAATTCCAGCAGGTCCACCACGATCGCCCGCTCGGTCGCGCGTGCAACCGCGGTGGGCAGGAGGATGCGCCGCGACGCCAGCCACCGGGCGATGCGCGGCGCCCCCGCCCGGCCCGCGCCCCAGGCGGCAAGGCGCGACAGGATCAGCACCGGCGAGAGCATCACGTTGAGGGGCGCCTTGAGGATGTCCCAGCCCAGCGCGTGGCGGTGCAGCCGCAGCGTGCCGCGCAGGCCGAACCGCTCGCGCACGAATCCCGGCACGCGGGCGCGCCGCTCCGCGAAATAGGCGCGGGCGGCGGCAATCAGCGCGGCATCGGTGTCCGGAGAAAGCTCGGGCATGGCGATCAGATGGGTTGCCGGGCGATGCACGGCAAGCGGCTTCAGGCGGCGCGGCAGAGGATCGCCACCAGGCTATCGCCATAGCGCCGCGTATCCAGAAGCTCCACCCCCTCGGGCGGCACGATCTCGCCGCCTTCCTCCCAGACGATCAGCGCGCCCGGCGCGATCCAGCCGCCCGCCAGCGCCGAGGCCAGCGCGCGTTCGCCCAGCCCCTTGCCATAGGGCGGGTCGAGGAACACCAGATCGAAGGGCGCGCCGCGGCCCTCGCCCAGCCGCGTGGCGTCGCGGCGAAACAGCTTCGTCGCGCCCTCGGCCTTGCACCGGCTCACGTTCTCGCGGATCAGCGCCCGCGCCTTGCCCCCGTCCTCGACGAAGGTGACATGGGCCGCGCCCCGCGACAGCGCCTCCAGCCCCAGCGCGCCGGTCCCGGCGAACAGGTCCAGAACCCGCGCGTCGGTCACCGGGTCGCCATAGGGGCCGTTCAGGATCAGGTTGAACAGGCTTTCCCGCACCCGGTCGGTGGTGGGCCTCAGATGCGCGCCCGGGTCGCCCTTGCCGACCGAGGCCAGCGCCAGCCCGCGATGCTCTCCGGCGATGATCCTCACGCGGTCATCAGCGCCTTGAGCCCGGTCGCGGGATCGGCGACCAGCGCCGCCCCGGGCGAGCGCCCCGCCTCGATCAGGCGCTTGGCGGTCATGTAGGCGCGCGGGTCGTTCATCGCGTCGACGGCCAAGAGGGACTCGCCGCGATAATACCAGTGGCTGATGCTGCCCGCCTTGTCGCCCTCGCGGACGATGACCCTCTCATAGCCTGCGTTCAGCCCCGCGATCTGCAGCTTGACGTCGTACTGGTCCGACCAGAACCACGGCTTCGGGTCGTACGGTGCGTCCGCCCCCAGCATGTTCGCCGCCACCGCCTCGGCCTGGTCGATGGCGTTCTGCACGCTTTCCAGCCGGGTTCGAACCCCGCGCCACGGAAAGCTGGCGCAATCGCCGGCGGCCCAGATCGCGGGGTCGGAGGTGCGGCCGAACGTGTCCACGGCGATTCCGTTCTCGATCGCCAGCCCGGCGCTTTCGGCCAGTTCCGTCGCGGGCGTCACGCCGATCCCGACGATGGCAAGGTCAAGGTCGAGCCGCGTGCCATCGGTCAGCTCGGCCCCGGTGACATGGCCCCCCCCGGTCAGCCGCACCAGCCCCGTGCCCTCGCGCAGGTCGACCCCGTGGGCGCGGTGCAGCGCGCGGAACCAGGTTGAGGTTTCGGGCGCGGCGACGCGTTGAAGGATGCGGTCGGCGGCCTCGACCAGCGTGACCCGCATGCCCTTGGAGGCGGCCACGGCAGCGGCCTCCAGCCCGATATAGCCGCCACCGACGATCAGGGCGCGCGCGCCGGCAACGAAATCCGGCGCCATCGCGTCCACGTCGGCCAGTGTGCGCACCACGTGCACGCCGGCCAGTTCGCCGCCGACGGCGCCGGGCAGACGGCGCGGGACAGCGCCGGTTGTCAGCGCGAGCTGGTCGTAGGGAAGCGCCTGCCCGCCCGCGATTACCTTTCGGTCGGCCCGGTCGATGGCCACCGCCGTCTCCGACAAGTGCAACTCGATCCCGTTCTCGGCATAGAATTCGGGCGGTCGCAGGTAGAGCCGTTCCAGCGCCATGTCGCCGAGAAGGTATTTCTTCGACAGGGGCGGGCGCTGATAGGGGGGCGCGGCTTCCTCGCCGATCATCGTGACATGGCCTGCGAAGCCGAGCGTCCTCAGCTTGGCGGCGAGCGCCGCGCCCGCCTGACCGGCGCCGATGATGACGATGTGGGACATTCGGGACGATCCGCTCTGGCCTGATCCGGTGTGCAGACTACCTGAGCGCCGGAACCGTTTGCAATCCGCGAGGAGGGACAGAGATGACGATTTCGACCGGCGACCGGCTGCCCGAGGCGAGCTTCACCCGCATGGGCGCCGAAGGGCCCGAGCAGGTGACGCTGTCCGAGAAGCTCAAGGGCCGCAAGGTGGTGATTTTCGCGGTGCCGGGGGCGTTCACGCCGACCTGCCACTCGGCCCACGTGCCCAGCTTCTTGCGGGTGAAGGACGCGCTGGCCGAGCAGGGCGTGGACGAGATCATCTGCATCGCGGTGAACGACCCGTTCGTGATGCAGGCCTGGGGCGAGGCCACCGGGGCGAGCGACGCCGGAATCACCATGCTCGCCGATGCCGACAGCGCATTCACCAAGGCGATCGGCATGGATTTCGATGCCGCGCCTGTCGGTCTCATGGCGCGTTCGCGCCGCTACGCGATGCTGGTCGAGGATGGAGGCGTCACCGTGCTGAACGTCGAGGAAAGCCCCGGCGAATGCGGGGTATCGGCCGGCGAAGCCCTGCTTGAGGCCGTGAAGTCGGGGCATGCCGCCTGAGCAAGGCACCTGGCGCCCCGGGGCACGGTGCCGTGCCCCGGGGCCTCGCGATCAGGCGAGTGCGTCCATGCGCCGGGCGAGTTCCACGTCCTTCATCGTCAGCCCGCCCGCGTCGTGGGTCGACAGCGTAACCTCGACGGTCTTGTAGACGTTGAACCATTCGGGGTGGTGGTCCAGTTTCTCGGCCCAAAGCGCGGCCCGGGCCATGAAACCGAACGCCTCCACGAAATCGCCGAAGCTGTAGCGGCGTGAGATCGCATCCCGCCCCTCCACCATCTGCCAGCCTGCGTCCAGCAGTGGGGCCAGTTCGGTTTCGCGTTCGGCATCCGTCAGCTTATCACTCATGTCTCCTCCGTCACGGTTTTCCTGAAGGGGCCGTATTCGGTCATCACCTCGATCTCTTCCTCCACCGCACCACGCTCGGCGCGAAGATACTGCTCGATCGCCCCACGCAGCCCCGGATCGGCGATCCAGTGCAGCGAATGGGTCTGCACCGGCAGATAGCCCCGGGCCAGCTTGTGCGCGCCCTGGGCGCCCGCCTCGACGGTGTCGAGCCCGCGGGCGATGGCGAAGTCGATGGCCTGATAGTAGCAGAGTTCGAAATGCAGGCAGGCGTGGTCCTCGATGCAGCCCCAGTAGCGCCCGTAGAGGCGCGACCGGCCGATGAAGTTCAGTGCGCCCGCCACCGGCTGGCCGTCGCGCTCGGCCAGCACCAGAACCATGTCGTCGCGCAGCGTCTCCTGCGCCCGGTCGAAGAACGCGCGCGTCAGGTAGGGCGTGCCCCACTTGCGCATGCCGGTGTCCTGGTAGAACCGCCAGAAGGCGTCGCAGTGCTCAGGCCGGAGGCCGTCGCCGGTGTAGTGGCGGATGGATCCGCCGAAGTCCTGCGCCGTGGCGCGTTCCTTGCGGATGTTCTTGCGCTTGCGCGAGGACAGCGAGGCGAGGAACGCGTCGAAATCGGTATAGCCTTGGTTTTCCCAGTGAAACTGTTGGGTCACGCGGTGCAACAGCCCCATCGCGGCGCCCGCCTTCGCCTCGTCCGCGGTGCAGAACGTGACGTGGAGCGAGGACAGACCGTTCTCGGCGGCCAGTTGCACGGCCCCCTGTACGAGCGCAGCCTTGCCGACGGTTTCGGCACCCGGCCGGGTGAGAAACCGCCGTCCCGTCGCCGGGGTGAAGGGCACCGCGATCTGGAGCTTGGGATAATAGCGTCCGCCCGCCCGCTCATAGGCATGGGCCCAGTTGTGGTCGAAGATGTATTCGCCCTGGCTGTGCGACTTGGCATAGAGCGGTGCGACCGCGATGACCTCGCCCGCGCGGCGCGCCACGAGGTGGCGCGGCTGCCAGCCGGTGCCGGGGCCGACCGAGGCACTGTCTTCGAGCGCAGACAGGAACCGGTGCGTCGTGAACGGGTCCTCGGGGCGTCCGCTTTCGGCGGCCTCGGGGCAGGCGCAGGCATCCCACTCTGCCGCCGCGATCTGCGACAGCGCCGAAAGGACCTCGATTTCCACCTGCTCCGCGGACATGGGTTCCCCTGCCTTGCCAGGTCAGATGGGCCGACGCCCGCGCGGGTCAAGCGGTCTGCAGCGCGGCGTAGCGTTCGAAGGTCACGTTCGCGGCGACGCTGCGGGCGATGGCCTCTTCGCGCGGGCTCTTGACGGTCCAGCACAGGATCGCCGCCCCGGCCGCGCGCAGTTCGGCGACGCGGGGGCGGGCGAGGTCGGACCAGCGGTGCGAGATGAAGGACGCCCCCAGCCGCTCGTAATCGGGGATCGCGCGGAGTTGCTCGCGCACCGGCGCCGGCAGGCCGGGCCATTTGAGCGGCTCGAAGGCGCAGGTCGTCAGCCCACGCGGAATGGCGGGGGCCGCCTCGGCGAAAGCCGCGAGCGCATGGGGGTTGAACGACATGACCGCAACGTCGCCCCCGTAGCCCGAAAGCACGCCGGCCACCGCGCGCTCAAGCGGCCCGACATCCCGGCCCATCGCCCCGTCCTGGTCCTTTATCTCGATCAGCAGGGGCACGCGGCCCCCGACCGATTCGAGCACCTGCTCCAGCGTCGGTATGCCATGCTTCCCCCCGATCAGCGTCAGACGCCCGAGTTCGGTGGCGGGCCGCGCCGATACCGGACCGGTGGCCCCGGTCAGACGCTTCAAGTCGTAGTCGTGGAAGACCATTGGCACGCCGTCGGCCGACGGCTGGATATCGATCTCGATCGCGTAGCCGCGCTCGGCGGCCGCGCGCACGGCTTCCGGCGAGTTCTCGGGGCGCCCGGCCGCGCGGTCGTGATAGGCGCGGTGGGCGATCGGGCGCGCCAGCAGCGCCGGGGGAAGCGCTGTCATCGGATTTCGAAGATCCCCTCGATCTCGACCGCGACGCCGAAGGGCAGCGACGCGGCGCTGACCGCCGAGCGCGAATGCCGCCCGGCCTCGCCCAGCGCCTCGACCAGGAAATCCGAGGCGCCGTTGACGACCTTGGGCTGGTCGCCGAAATCGGGCGTCGAGTTGACGAAGCCGGTCAGCTTGACCACCCGCTGCAGCCGGTCGAGATCGCCGCCGCAGGCCGCCTTGACCTGCGCCAGAAGCCCGATCGCGCAGCTGCGCGCCGCCGCGGCCCCGGCCTCGACCTCCATGTCGGCGCCAAGCTTGCCGATGATGAAGGTGCCGTTCTCCATCGAGATCT
The DNA here is from genome assembly GCF_900142935.1 of Rhodovulum sp. ES.010. Classification (NCBI taxonomy): domain Bacteria; kingdom Pseudomonadati; phylum Pseudomonadota; class Alphaproteobacteria; order Rhodobacterales; family Paracoccaceae; genus Rhodovulum; species Rhodovulum sp. ES.010. The sequence continues at coordinate 3,001,407 of NZ_FSRS01000001.1, forward strand.
GGCCCGAAACGAACACGAGGTCGCCCGAGACGACATAGGGCACGTAGTTCGCCGCCGGGGCGGGTGCCGCGGGCAGGGTGACGCCAAGTTCGGCCAGACGGGCCTCGTAGTTTCCGCTCATGGGGTCTCCGGGTCAGGATTTTCTCTGCGGGAGAGGCTACAGGGAGCCGCGACCGGACGGAACCGGAAATCCGGCCATCTCCCGCTCGGCTCTGCCCTTGTGATCCGGGCCGGGCCATGGTTCGGTAGATGGGGATGTTCTGCAAGCGGAGGCTGGCCTTGCACGCGTTTCGATGGAATTGCGGACCCCGGCGCGCGGCGGTGCTGACGCTGGTGGCCGTGGCGATGTTGTCGGCCTGCGGCCCGGCCAACATTCCTGCGGGAATCGAGGACCCTTACGAAGCGCAAAACCGCAAGGCGCATGCCGACAACGTCGCCTTCGACAGGACCGTGCTGCGGCCCGTGTCGATGGCTTATGGCCGCACGGTGCCGGGCCCGGTGCGCAGCGGCATCGGCAATGTTGCCGCGAACCTTTCGCTTCCGGAAGCGGTCATCAACAGCCTGCTTCAGCTTCGGCCAGGCGACGCGGTGCAGAACACCACGCGTTTCCTTATCAACTCGACGATCGGGATTGCCGGTCTGTTCGATCCGGCGACGGCCATGGGCGCGCCCGCGGTCGAAACCGACTTCGGCGAGACGCTCTATGTGTGGGGCGTGCCGGAGGGCAGCTACACCATCTTCCCGCTGATCGGCCCGTCCACCGGGCGCCACGCGGTCGGCAGGGTGGTCGATTTCGCCTTCGATCCTCTCGGCTTCCTGGCATTGTCGCAGGAGGGGCGCTACGTGGCCGCCTCGACGGGCGTTCTGTCGGGGGTGAATGTGCGCTACGAGCGCACGGAAACGATTGATTCAGTCCTTTACGATAGTGCGGACAGCTATGCGCAGACCCGCCAAATCTATCTCGAGAATCGCAGGTTCAAGCTTCGGCGCGGGGCGGCCCCCGAGTATTTCGATCCCTACGAGGACCCATATGACGACGTTCCCGCAGAATGACACGCGCCGTCGCGACGTGCTGGCCTCCGCTCTTGCCGTCGGGTGCGCGGCGCTGTTTCCCGGGCCGGCCGGCGCGCTAACCACGAACGAGGCCGCGCAACTGGTCGACCGGGTGGTGGGCGACATAAACCGGGTGATCAATTCCGGCCGCTCCGAGTCGCAGATGCTGGTGGAGTTCGAGCGGATTTTCGCCCGCTATGCCGACGTGCCCATCATCGCACGCTCCGCGCTCGGCCCGGCGGCGCGATCCGCGTCGCCTGCCCAGCTTCGGGCCTTCACCGACGCGTTCCAAGGCTATATCTCGCGCAAGTACGGGCGGCGTTTCCGCGAATTCATCGGGGGCAATCTCGAAGTGCGCGAGGCGCGGCCCTACAAGAGGTTCTACGAGGTCAAGACGACCGCCTACCTGCCGGGGCAGTCACCGTTCGAGGTGATCTTCCTCGTGTCGGACCGGTCGGGGCGGGACCTCTTCTTCAACATCTTCATCGAGGGTGTGAACATGCTCGCGACCGAGCGGACCGAGATCGGCGCGATGCTCGACCGGCGGCGGGGCAATATCGAGGCACTCACCCAGGACCTGCGCCGCGCGGGCTGATGCCGCGCCGGTCAGTTCCTGCCCGTGCCGAGGATCGCGCCCAGCACCTCCAGGATGCGGTCGCCCATCTCGCCGGCCCCATCCGCCGGCCGCCGCTCGTTGCGATAGCCGTCGTCCGAGGAATAGGTGCGGCCCGGGTAGCGACCGTCCGCCGCCAGGCCGGGGCGTTCGGGCACCAGCATCGGCAACTGGCGCGCCGGCAGCCCCTCGTGAACGCGCAGCATCGTTTCGCGCCAGATTTCGGCCGGCAGGCCGCCTCCGGTCACGCCAGTCAGTGGCGTGTTGTCGTCGTAGCCCATCCACACGCCCGCGACGTAGTCGGCGGTGAAGCCGATGAACCACGCGTCGCGCGCGGCCGAGGTCGTGCCGGTCTTGCCAGCCGCGGGCCAGCCCGGCAGTTGCGCGCGCTGCCCAGTCCCGGCCTCGACGACCCGGTGCATCATGTAGGTCAGGCTGCGGGCCGCACGCTCCGAGATCACGCGTTCGCCGATACCGCCCTCCTGGTCCATCAGGGGGTCGCGCTCGCCCTTGAGGCGCAACTCGACCAGGCCGTAGGGCGTGACGCTGGACCCGCCGTTCAAAATGCCCGCATAGGCGCCGGTCATTTCGATCAGTGTCGATTCCGAGGCGCCGAGCGCCAGCGCGGGGCCGAGCGCGAGGTCGCTTTCAACCCCGAAATCGGCCGCGATCTTGCGCACGTTCTCGCGCCCGACCGATTCCGACACCTTCACGGCCGGCACATTGTAGGAATGCTGCAGCGCCTCGGCCAGCGTCACCCGGCCGTGGAACTTGCGGTCGTAGTTGGCGGGCGAATAGGGTCCTGACCCCGGCACATCGATCGTGTAGGGCTCGTCCACCACGGTCGCGTTCGGCGTGTAGCCCAGGTCGAGCGCGGCGGCATAAACGAAGGGTTTGAAGGCCGATCCGGTCTGGCGCAGCGCCATGGTCGCGCGGTTGAAGCCCCCGATGGTCGTCTTGCGCCCGCCCACCATCGCGCGCACCGCGCCGTCGGCCGACATCACCACGATCGCCGCCTCGGCCTTGGAACCGGGCCTCACCTTGGTCTCGAACACCTCCTTCAGCGCCGTCTCGGCGGCCTCCTGCAACCGCGGGTCGAAGGTGGTGCGGATGATGACGTCCTCGGTGGTGTCGCGGGTCAGGAAATCGGGGCCGGCGCCCATCACCCAGTCGGCGAAATAGCCGCCCGACCGCGACTCCGCGGCCTCCGACAACTCCGCGGGATTGGCCTTGGCGATGGCGGCTTCCTTGGCCGTCAGGTAGCCTTGGTCCTGCATCAGGCCCAGGATCAGGTTTGCCCGGTCGCGCGAGCGTTCCAGGTTGTTCGTCGGCGCATAGGTCGTGGGCGCCTTGAGAAGCCCCGCCAGCATCGCCGCCTCCGAGGCGCTGACCTCGTTCGCGGACTTGCCGAAATAGCGCTGGGCGGCGGCCTCGAACCCGCGCGCACCGGCCCCCAGATAGGCGCGGTTTAGGTAGATCGTCAGGATCTCGTCTTTCGCGTACTTCGCCTCCATCGCCAAGGCGTAGAGCGCCTCCTTGGCCTTGCGGCCCAGCGTGGTCCGCCGGCAATCGGCCTCGTAGGCGGCCTCGCTCTCCCATTTCGCGGGGTCGTAGGTCACGCCGAGGCACAGCAACTTTGCGGTCTGCTGCGTGATTGTGGACCCGCCATGGCCCGATAGCGGGCCGCGCCCTTCGGACAGGTTGATCCGGATCGCGCCGGCGATGCCGCGCGGGCTGATCCCGAAATGGCGGTAGAAGCGGCGGTCCTCGGTGGCGATAACCGCGTGTTTTAACTCCGGCGCGACGGTGTCGGCGGTGATCTGTCCACCGAACTGTTCGCCGCGCCAGGCAAAGACCTCGCCGCCGCGGTCCAGCAGCGTGACTGAGCCGCGGTTGCGCCCGTCCAGCAGCGCCGTCATCTCGGGCAACTGCACATAGAAATAGAGGACGGCCAGCGCCAGCGCCACGGCGCCCATGAGGGCGATGCGCGAAAACAGACGCCAGACCAGCCGGGCGAGCCAGCGAAAGAGCCCCGTGACCGCGGCGACCACCGGGTTGCCGCGTCGCCGCGTCTTGCGCGCGCGCGTCGTCTTGCGCCGCGCCGGCGCCGCTTTCCTTGCCGGGCGCTTCTTCTTCGGATTGCGCCGCTCCGCCACCAGTGGCTTTTTTTTCCGGCCGTTGCTGCCCATGACGGTTCCCGTGACCTGCCTGCCCGTTGCCGCACCATACAGCGCCACCCGGCGAATGTGGAGTTCCGCCGGGTCACATTATCGGCTTCGCAGTAATGCCTAATAATTAAGCAAACAAGTTAATCTGTGCAAAGATTGTGCAAAAACGCCGGATGCCGAGCCCTCGCAACCGCAGGATTCCTTGTCAGCTTTCCGCCTCCGGCCCCTTCTTGCCCGGGTACTCCCGCAGGACCGCCTGCCAAAACCGGAAGGGTCATGACGTGAAACTGATCATTGCTGCAATCAAGCCGTTCAAGCTGGAGGAGGTGAGGGAAGCACTCACGGCCATCGGCGTGCGCGGCATGATGGTGACCGAGATCAAGGGCTTCGGCTCGCAATCCGGCCACACCGAGATCTACCGCGGCGCCGAATATGCCGTGAACTTCGTTCCCAAGGTCAAGCTCGAAATCGTCGTGTCGTCCGCGATGGCCGACCAAGTCGTCGACACCATCGCGAAGACCGCGAAGACCGACAAGATCGGCGACGGCAAGATTTTCGTCCTCGATGTGAACCAGGCGGTGCGCGTGCGCACCGGCGAAACCAACGAAGACGCGATCTGAGCGCCCCCTGACGATCCTGAAGCAAAAGGACCAGTACAGATGAAATCGATGAAACTTCTCACCCTCGCCGCGGGCTTGGCTGCCCTGCCCGCGCTGGGCTTCGCCCAGGAAGCCGAGGTGCCCGCCGCCGTGCCGACCGACGTGGTCTGGATCCTCAACACCTTCCTGTTTCTCGTGGCGGGCTTCCTGGTGTTCTTCATGGCCACCGGCTTCGCCATGCTCGAAGCGGGCCTCGTGCGCTCCAAGAATGTCACGATGCAGCTGACCAAGAACGTCGGCCTGTTTTCTCTGGCCACGATCTTCTACTGGCTCATCGGCTACAACCTGATGTACCCGCTGGGCGACTGGGCCATCGAGGGTGTGTTCTCGGGGCTGTTCCCGACCTGGGGCGTGCTTGAGCCCGTGGGCGCCGGCGCCGATGCCGTCGACGATTACGGCTATGCCTCCACCGGGTCTGACTTCTTCTTCCAGCTGATGTTCTGCGCGGCAACCGCCTCGATCGTGTCGGGTACCCTGGCAGAGCGGATCAAGCTCTGGCCGTTTCTGGTGTTCACCATCATCCTGACCTCGATCATCTACCCGCTGCAGGCCTCCTGGAAGTGGGGCGGCGGTTTCCTGGACTCTATGGGCTTCCTCGACTTCGCCGGTTCGACCGTCGTGCACTCGGTCGGTGGCTGGGCGGCGCTGGCCGGTGCCATCATCCTGGGGGCGCGTAAAGGCAAGTATGGCAAGGACGGGTCGATCCATCCGATGCCGGGCTCCAACCTGGCCCTCGCGACGCTGGGTATGTTCATCCTGTGGCTGGGCTGGTTCGGCTTCAATGGCGGTTCGCAGCTGGCGCTTGGCTCGATCGGCGATGCCGCGGACGTGTCGCGAATCTTCGCCAACACCAACGCCGCGGCCGCGGCCGGCGGTGTGGCGGCGCTGATCCTGACCCAGGTGGTCTACGGCAAGGTCGACCTCACCATGGTGCTGAACGGCTGTCTGGCGGGCCTGGTGTCGATCACCGCCGAACCGCTGACGCCCTCGCTGTTCATGGCGACGGTGATCGGGGCCATCGGCGGCGTGATCGTGGTCTTCACCGTGCCGCTCCTCGACAAACTGAAGATCGACGACGTGGTCGGCGCCATCCCGGTGCACCTGTTCGCGGGTATCTGGGGCACCATTGCGGTCGTCCTGACCAACCCCGATGCCAGCTTCATCACCCAGATCATCTCGATCGCGATCGTCGGCGCCTTCGTCTTCGTCGCCTCGTCGGTGGTCTGGCTGATCCTCAAGGCGACCATGGGCATCCGCGTGTCCGAGGAGGAAGAGGTCAACGGCCTCGACGTCACGGAACTGGGGATGGAAGCCTATCCGGAATTCGTGAAGGGCTGAGCCCGCGCACATGGCAAGATGACGGAAGGCCCGGGGTTTGCCCGGGCCTTTCGCGTTTCGCGGATTACAGGCCGATGTCGAGCAGGGCCTCGGAGACCCGCGGGATCAGCGCCTCGGTCAGCCCCGCCAGGTTCATCCGCCCGTCGCCGACCACATAGACCCCATGACGCTCGCGCAGCGTGCTCACCTGCTCCGGCGTCGCGCCAAGCAACGAGAACATGCCGCGCTGCTCCGCGAGATGGCAGAACCGATCCGAGCCGCTCTTCGCGCGCAGGCTGTCGGCAAGGTCGCGCCGTAGCCGCTGCACGCGGTCGCGCATCGCGTCGAGTTCGTGCTGCCAGTCGCGGCGCAGGGCCGCGTCGGTCAGGATGTCGGTGACGACCCGCGCCCCGTGATCGGGCGGAAAGGCATAGGTCTGGCGGTTGAGGTTCGAAAGGTTGCCGCGCACGGTCGCCGCCGTCTCCGTCAACGCGAGGATCGCGCCCGCCCGCTCACGATACAGGCCGAAGGTCTTGGACCCGCTGACCGCCACCAGCATTTCGGGCAGGGTTCTGGCCAGAAGGCGCAGGCCGGCCGCATCCGCCTCCACCCCGTTGCCGAAGCCAAGGTAGGCGAGATCGACCAGGGGCAACGCCCCGGTGCGGTTCAGCACCTCCGCGACCGCGGCCCAATCGCCTGTCGCAAGGTCTGCGCCGGTCGGGTTATGGCAGCAGGCATGCAGGATCACCACGTCGCCGGGGCCAGTGCGTTCGAGGTCGGCCAGCATCCCCGGCGCATCGACGCCCCGCGACTGCGCATCGTAATAGCGGTAATCGGCCTGTTCGAGCCCCAGGAACCCCGCGATGGCGGCATGGTTCGGCCAGCTAGGATCTGGGATGAAGACGCGGGCATCCGGGCGCGCCAGCCGCACGAGGTCAAGCGCCAGGCGCACCGCCCCGGTGCCGCCGGGCGTGGCCACGGCCGCCACTCGATCCGGTGGCACGGCCTCGCCCAGGGTCAGGTCGCCGATCGCGTGGAGGAAGGCCGGATCGCCCTCGATCCCCACATATCCCTTGCTGTCTTGCAAGCGCCACAGGCGCTCCTCGGCCGCCTTGACGGCGCGCATGACGGGGGTGCGGCCCTCGGCGTCGCGGTAGACGCCCACCCCGAGGTCGATCTTGTCGGGGCGCGGATCGGCGCGGAAGGCCTGCATCAGGCCGATGATCTTGTCGGGCGCCTGCGGCGAAAGGCGCGAGAGCATCAGGCGGGTCCGGTCGCGACCGGCAGGTCGTCATACATGCCCCATTCGGTCCAGGACCCGTCATAGACAGCATGGTTGCGATGCCCCATCACCTCGAGGGCGAGGTTCAGGATCGCGGCCGTGACCCCGGTGCCGCAGGAGGTGATTGCGGGCTTTTTCAGGTTCACGCCGGCCGCCTCGAAAACCGCGCGCAGGTCGTCAGGCGACTTCATCGTGCCGTCGGCGTTCAACAGCGCCTCGAAATGCACGTTACGCGAGCCGGGGATGTGACCGGAGCGCAGGCCGGGCCGCGGCTCGGGGTCGGTGCCCGCGAAGCGGCCGGGGCTGCGCGCGTCGATGATGGCGTAGTCCGATAGCTTGGAGGCCGCCGCGACCTGGGTGACGTCCTTCACCAGATGCGCCTGGCGCTGGACGGTCATGTGCCGGTCGCGCACAACGGGCGGCAGGTCCTCGACTGCGCGCCCCTCGGCCTGCCATTTCGGAAAGCCGCCGTCCAGCACCGCGACGTCGGATTTGCCCATCAGCCGGAAAGTCCACCACACCCGCGGCGCCGAGTAGGCCCCGGCCCCGTCGTAGATCACCACATGGTGGCCGTCGCCGATGCCCATCGCGCGCATGCGGCTGATGAACTTCTCGACCGGCGGCGCCATGTGCGGCAGGTCCGACCGCAGGTCGGCGATCTCGTCGATGTCGAAGAAGCGCGCGCCGGGAATGTGCGCGGTCTGGTATTCGGCCCTGGGATCGCGCCCGGCATCCGGCAGGTACCACGACGCATCGATCACCCGCAGGTCGGGATCCTGCAGGTGTTGCGCCAGCCAGTCCGTGGACACAAGCGTTGTCGGATCGTCGTAGGCCATGGCCCCCTCCGCCTCGGGCAGTTCGTTTTCCCTTAGAGCGCGGACCCGCGCGAGGCAAGGCGCTCAGCCTTGCTCCTTGAGCAGGCGTTGCTTCTGGCGCTGCCAGTCGCGCTTGGCCTGGGTCGCGCGCTTGTCCTGGGTCTTCTTGCCCTTGGCGATCCCGATCTTCAGCTTGGCCAGGCCCTTATGGTTGAAGTAGAGCACCAGGGGGACCAGCGTGTAGCCCTTGCGCTGGGTGTCGGACCAGAGCCGGGCGAGTTCGCGCCGCGACACCAGCAGCTTGCGCCGGCGCCGTTCGTCATGGGCGAAGGTCTTGGCCTGCTCGTAGGGCGGGATATAGCCGTTGACGAGCCACAATTCGCCCCCCTCGACGCTGGCGTAGCTCTCGGCGATGTTGGCACCGTTCTCGCGGAGCGATTTCACCTCCGAGCCCTCGAGCACGAGTCCGCATTCGACATCGTCCTCGATGGCGTAGTCGAAGCGCGCGCGCCGGTTCTCGGCGATCACCTTGTAGTTCGGGTTCGTCTGCAACTTGGCCATGGTGGGCGCGATATAGGCGAATCCGTCGCCCGGGGGAAGCGGTGCGGGCCGATCCGTCGGGGGTGAGTCGCGCCCGAAGACGCGGTTTCGGGGCGGTTTGACCAGTGCGAAGTCGCGAAAATCCGCGCGAAACAGTGTGTTCCCGTATCGAGAACGCCAAAAGATGGCATGATCGCGGCCGCCCGTCGTTTCGCGTTGGGAAACAGACTTGGCCGCCGCGGCCGCTTGGACCTGATCCTTTAGACAGGTTTCGTCACGGCACTGTTGCGATGGCATGGACGAGGTCGTGGCGCCGCTTGCCGGTGCTGCGCCGCGCCGTCACCAACGCTCCGCAAAGTACCAAGACTCGACCTGACTGATGTCCGATTCCGAACCACAATGCCGCTCACGGGCCGGGGCGACCCGGTCCGGTGTTGGGCCCTTCGGGGCCGGTAAGAGGTGGTGTGGTTGCTTGGGGTGCACGGGCCAACAGGGTTTTCGGCTCCGTGCGCCCCAACGCTGTTCCGGGGCGGCCCGTCGGTCGCGGCGACGCGGTCCACGGCCCCTTCGCGAGGACGTGACATGTCGGGAGAGAGTGGCTTGAGGGATGCGACGGGCCAAGGCCGCTTGTGCGATGGATCGGCGTCTCGCGCCGCCTCGGCCGGGCGCGATTGGCCGCTGCCGGGCTTCGGCCCGATGACGCGTATCTCGACCCAGATGGGTGCGTTTCCGGCCCAGACGTTGCGCGTCGGCGACCGCGTGCGCACGCGGCGCGGACCCTACTTGCGAATCGTCTGGCTCGACCGGCTCACCCTCGACGAGGCGTTCCTGACCGCGCACCCCGAAGCGTTGCCGATTCTCATACGGCCCGGCGCCTTCGGTGCAGGTCTGCCCGCGCGGAACGTGGTCGTCTCGCCGGGCCAGCGGCTTCATCCGCAGACACCGGGCCTCGGCAGCCGGTCGGAACCCGCCGCTCGCCTGACCTCAATCCCCCGCATCCTGCGCAAGCCCGAGACCATCTTCACCTACACGCTGTTCCATTGCGAGGACCTCGTGGACGTGCATGTCGAGGGGCTTTGGGTGCCGTTGCCGCCGCGGGCGCCCCGGCATTGATCGCGGCATTGCGCGGCCTATCTCTCCCACGTCGATCCCTCGCCGAACGCGGAGAGGGGGCGGCGGTTGTCAGAGAGCAAGGGAGGACTTTGCGATGATTCGTTTCCGTCTTGCCGCCGCGGCGCTGGGAGTCGCGCTGGCCGTACCCGCGATGGCCCAGGAGCGGAGCGCCGCGCCCGACGGCGCCAGTGCCTATGTCATCAGCCCGGAGGATGGTAGCACCGTGTCGAGTCCCGTGACGATCCGTTTCGGGCTGGAGGGCATGGGCGTGGCGCCCGCCGGAACCGAGGCCGAGGCGACCGGCCACCACCACCTGATCATCGACATTCCGCAGGAGGGGTACGATTTCTCGACCGCCGTGCCAGCCGACGACAACCACATCCATTTCGGGGGCGGTCAGACGGAAACGACGCTGGACTTGCCTGCGGGAACCCATACGCTCTGGCTGCTGCTCGGCGATGCGATGCACGTGCCGCACGATCCGCCGGTGATGTCCGCGCCGGTGACGATCACGGTGGAGTAACCGGCGCCCGCGCTCCCCTGCCGGAATGTCGCCCGGCTTCGGTTTCGCCGCGGCTGCGCCGCGCCGACCCGCCGGGGGGCTCTGCGCCCGTCGCCATTGTCGCTCGGACCAATGGCGCTCCAATGGCGACCCCCGGGATATTTGACGCCAGAAGAAGGACGACGGGGACTCAGGGCGCGGGGGGCAGGTCGATGGTCTCGATCCACGGTTTCATATCGACCATGGGCGTGCCGTCGAAGCAGTCGATCGCGTCAATTCCGACCGTGCCGCGGTCCGCGTCGAGCGCCGTGATGCGGACCGTGGCCTGCGCGATCGCGTTGGGCCGGTTCGGCGAGCGCAGCGCGAAGGTGCCGCGCGGGCCGTCGAGATGCCGGGGCGCCTGGCGCAAAAGGTCGCGCCGCGCCCGGTCCATCCAATAGAGTAGGATGAGCGGCTGGCCGATCCCGAGCCCCAGTAGGGCCGGCCCGTAGCCGGAGGCGAGCTCGATCCGGGCGCCCCGGCCCGATGCGCGCGCGGCGCGCATGTTCTTGGGGCAGTCATCCGGGCCCCAGGGCGAGCGGATATGGCCGATGAAACGCAGGCGCGGACCGTCGGGCGGCGCCTGATCGTCAAGTGCGACCTCGCCGGGGCGCCGCGGCTTGGCCATGATCAGTTTAGCAGGCCCGCGTGACGCATCGCGGCGTCGATCTTCGCCGCCGTGCCCTCGGTCACGCCTGTGAGGGGCGCGCGCACCTCGTCGCTGCACCGACCGAGGCGGGCGAGCGCGTATTTGGCGCCCGCGACGCCGGGCTCGAGGAAGATCGCCACATGGAGCGGCATCAGGCGGTCCTGCAGGTCCAGCGCCCTGGAATAGTCGCCTGCCAGCGTCGCCTCCTGGAATTCGGCGCAGAGCCGGGGGGCCACGTTCGCGGTGACCGAGATGCAGCCGCGGCCGCCATGGGCGTTGAAGCCCAGCGCTGTCGCATCCTCGCCGGAGAGCTGGAGAAAGTCGGGCCCGCAGGTGATCCGTTGCTTGGGCACCCGGGCAAGATCGCCGGTCGCGTCCTTCACGCCGATGATGCGGGGCAGCCTGGCCAGTTCGCCCATCGTGTCGGGCATCATGTCGACGGCCGATCGGCCGGGGATGTTGTAGATGATGATCGGCAGCTTGCAGCAGTCGTGCAGCGCGGTGAAATGCGCGATCATCCCGGCCTGGGTGGGCTTGTTGTAATAGGGCGTGACCACCAGCGCGGCATTGGCGCCGACCTTCTCCGCGTGCTGAAGGAAGCGCATCGCTTCCTGGGTGTTGTTCGAGCCCGCTCCCGCGATTACCGGCGCCCGGCCGTCCACGGCCCTCACCACCTCCTCGATGACGGTCTCGTGCTCGGCATGGCTGAGGGTGGGGCTTTCGCCGGTGGTGCCGACGGGGACGAATCCGTGGCTGCCCTCGTCGAGATGCCACTCGACCAGGCGTTTGAGCGCGTCGATATCCAGTGCACCGTGCTTGAACGGCGTCACCAGCGCGGGCAGGGACCCTTGAATCATGACACGCTCCTTTCATCTATGGCTGACCGAGGCCGTGGCCGACGACTCGCGCCCGCCGCAGCGCGCCGGACCCTATAGCGCCAGAAGGGCGTTGCCAAGTTTGTGTATTGCCTGTGCCCCGTGCGCCATGACAGCCTGAGAGCCGTTTTCCCGTGACCGTGCCGCCCGACCTTTCCATGCGCCTGAAAGCCCTCTGCCTCGCGCTCGCGCTCGCCGCACCCGCCGATGCCGAGCAGGCGGTTCTGGCGACGGTGATGGACGCGGTGCGCGCCGACCGCTGGGAAAAGGCCTGGGACCTCGCCGACCGCACGGCGCCCGTGGCGCGCGACATCGTCACCTGGCGCTGGCTGCGTGCCGGGCAGGGCGACTTCGAGGACTATCGCGCGTTCCTTGCACGCAACCCCGATTGGCCCGGGCTCGACCGGCTGCGGGCCGAGGGCGAGGGCAAGATTCCAGGCGGCGGCGCCTCCGACGCGGTGATCGGCTATTTCGGCGGCAAGCCGCCCCATACCGGGACCGGTGCCCTGCGGTTGGTGCAGGCACATGCCGCGCGCGACGAGGTGGGCGATGCGCAGGCGATGGCGGTGCTCGCCTGGCGTACCCTGGTGCTGTCGGAAAACGCGCGGGTCGCGTTCCTCGCCCGTTTCCGCGATCAGCTTGCGCCCCATCACGAGGCCCGCATCGACGCGATGCTGTGGGACGGGCATTTCGTTTCGGCCCGCCGGATGCTGCCCTTGGTTCCGGAGGGGTGGGAGGCCCTGGTGGCCGCGCGCGAGGCCCTGCGCAAGCAGGCGCCGGGCGTCGACGCGCTGATCGACACGGTTCCCGAGGCGCTCAAGGACGATCCGGGGCTGGCCTACGAACGCTTTCTTTGGCGCGCGCGGAAGGGCCGTAACGAGGATGCCATCGCGCTTCTGGACGCGCGCAGCGGCTCGGCGGACTCGCTGGGGCGCCCGGAGGCCTGGGCGGGCTGGCGGCGCGTTTTCGCCCGAACGGTCCTGAGCGAGTTCGACCCGGGCCTGGCCTATCGCCTGGCATCGCGCCACCATCTCGCGACGGGATCGGACTACGCCGATCTCGAATGGCTTTCGGGTTTCATCGCGTTGCGCTTCCTAGACGACCCCGAAACGGCGCTCGCGCATTTCGTGAATTTCGAGGCGTCGGTGCGGACGCCGATCAGCCTGGGCCGCGCGGGCTATTGGCAGGGCCGGGCGCTGGAGGCGCTTGGCCGCACGCAGGAGGCGCGCGCCGCCTACGTGAAGGGGGGCGCGCATCAGACGAGTTTCTACGGGCTGCTCGCGGCCGAGCGGGCGGGACTGACGATGGACCCGGCCCTGACCGGGCGCGAGGCGCTCCCCGACTGGCGGGATGCGCCCTGGGCCGAGGGGTCCGTGGTGCAGGCGGCCCGCCTGTTCCACGAGGCGGGCGAACGCAACCTGATGGAATGGTTCCTCACCCATCTGGCCGAGACTGCCGGCCCCGAGGGCCAGCGCCAGATCGCCGGGCTGGCGCTGGAGCTTGACGAGCCCCATGTCGCGGTTCGCATCGCCAAGGTCGCGGCGCGGGACGGCAACGTGATCATGCCGGCCTATTTCCCGGTGACGGAGCTTGCGGCGGGGGATCATCCGGTTCCGACCGAACTTGTCCTGGCGATCGCCCGGCGCGAAAGCGAGTTCGACCCTGCCGTGGGCAGCGGCGCGGGCGCGCGCGGGCTGATGCAGCTTATGCCGGGCACGGCGCAGGCGATGGCCCGCAAGCTCGGCGTCGAGCATTCCGATGCCGCCCTGCTGACCGATCCCGACTACAACGCGGAATTGGGGGCGGCCTACCTGGCGCAACTCATCGCCGAATTCGGCGCGAACCCGGTTCTGGTTTCCGTTGGGTACAATGCCGGGCCCGGCCGGGCCCGGCGCTGGTCGCGGGTGATGGGCGATCCGCGCGCGGCGGATGTCGATGTGGTGGACTGGATCGAGATGATCCCGTTTCGCGAAACCCGGAACTACGTGATGCGGGTAGCCGAGTCGCTGCCGGTTTACCGCGCGCGGCTGACAGGCGACACCGCGCCGCTGCGGCTGTCGGAAGAGCTGAAGGCCCGTTAGGCGCGACGCCGTTCGCGCCACAGCGTGAAGAGGCCTGCCGCCACGACGAGGGCCGCGCCGAGGACCACGTTCGGCCGCAGTGACTCGCCGAAGACCGTCAGTCCGAGCGCCGAGGCGAAGGCAAGTTGCAGGTAGGCGAATGGCTGCACCGCGCTCGCCTCGGCGACTTCGTAGGCCTTGATCAGCAGGAAATGTCCGGTGGCCCCGGTCACGCACAAGAGCGCCATCCAGCCCCAGTCGCCGGGCGCCATCGGCTCCCACACCCAAAGCCCGACGGCGGTCATCGCGACGGCGCCTACGGTGCCCGTCCAGAAAAAGCTGGTCGCGGCGCTGTCGGCGCGGGCGACGTAGCGGGTGAGCAGCCCGTAAAGCGCGAACATCAGCGCCGCGGCGAAGGGGATCAGCGCGGCCGGATCGAACACCGCGACGCCGGGCTGCAGGATGATGAGCACCCCAAGGAAGCCCACGCCGATCGCAACCCAGCGCCGCCAGCCGACCCGTTCGCCCAGAACCGGGCCCGACAGCGCCGCGATGAGCAGCGGATAGCAGGTGAAGACCGCGTGACTCTCGACAAGCCCGAGCGCCACGAAGCCGGCCACCATCACGCAGATCTCGGCCGCCAGCAGAAGGCCACGGAACGCCTGGACCAGCGGCTGGCGCGTTGCGGCGGCGGCGCGGATGCCCCCGGCTTTCCGGGTGGCGACGGCGATCACGAAGGCGGCGAAGAACCAGTAGCGGATCATCACCACCATCAGCACGTTGTATTCCCCCGCCAGATGCCGCGAGAGCCCGTCCTGCACGGCGAACACCATGGTCGTGGCCACCATCAGCAGAATGCCGAGGCGCGTGTTCTGTTCCGTCATCCGGGCCGCCTTGCCGCGGTCATGTGCCGCTTCCCGCCATAGCCGGCGCGGCGTTCGACCGCGAAGCCGGCGGCGGCGAGGGCGCGGCGGACATGGCCTGCGGCCGTGTAGGTCGCCGCGGTGCCGCCGGGCGCGGTGTGCGCGCCGACCTCGGCCAGCAGGTCGGGGGCCCACAACTCGGGGTTCTTCGCCGGTGAGAACCCGTCGAGAAACCAGGCATCGGCCTGCCCCGGCCAGCCCGGCAGGCACTGGCGGGCGTCGCCCAGGATGATCTCGGCTTCCAGGTCGTCGGCGCGGATCGTCCGCGCGCCGTCCTGCCATGCGCGCAGCAGTGGGCCGGCTACGGCTTCCGCCTCGGGGAAGGCGGTTAGCGCGCGTGCGATCTGGTCCGCGCTCATCGGGAATGCCTCGAAGCTGGTGAACCTCAGCGGTCCGGCCACGCCCGCCGCGCGCCAGGCCACAAGCGCGGCCAGCATGTTGAGCCCCGTGCCAAAGCCGAGTTCGGCGATGTGGAAACCGGGCCGGAAGCGTTCGGGCAAGTCGTTGCCGGCCAGGAAGACGTGCCGCGACTCCGCCAGCCCGCCCCGCAGCGAGAAATACGGGTCGTCGAATAGCGTCGAAACCGGCACGCCGCCCCCCGCCCAGGTGAGCTCCGTCCGCTGGCCTTGTTCCATCACATGCCCTAGACCGCCGATGACTGGAGCCGCGAGCATGGGTGAGGGCGAGAGGAATGGCAACCGACGTGACGGTGATGGGCGCGGGCGTGTTCGGGCTGGCCTGCGCCTATGCCTGCGCCGCGCGCGGTGCGCGCGTGCGTGTCGTGGAGTGGTCGCATCCGGCGGCCGGCGCCAGCGGAACCCCGGTCGGTGCGCTCGCCCCGCATGTGCCCGAGGGCTGGAATGACAAGAAGGGATTTCAGTTCGAAAGCCTGCTGATGTCGGACGCGTTCTGGGCCGAGGTCGAGGCGGCAAGCGGTCGGCCCACGGGCTACGCACGCCTAGGCCGGTTCCAGCCGATCGCGGATGAGCCCGCGCGCGCCCGGGCCGAGGCGCGCGCGGAGGCCGCGGCGACGCTGTGGCGCGGTGCGGCGCGCTGGGAGGTGGTGCCGGCGGACCGGGCGGGCACGCTTGCCCCCGTCTCGCCCACGGGCCTGCTGATCCGCGATACGCTGTCGGCCCGGATCGCCCCCCGCGCGGCCTGCGCGGCGCTTGCCGGCGCGGTCGAGGCGCTCGGCGGCGAGGTGTCGTGCGGCGCCGAGGGGCCCGTCGAGGGAAAGGTGATCTGGGCCACGGGCTATCCCGGCCTCGCGCAGCTTTCGGCGGAGTTGGGCCGGCAGGTCGGCAGCGGGGTCAAGGGGCAGGCGGCGATCCTTGCGCATGCCGCGCTGGATGCGCCGCAGGTGCATGGCCACGGCCTGCTTATCGTCCCGCACCATGACGGGACGGTGGCCGTCGGCTCGACGACCGAGCGCGAGTTCGACGATCCCTATTCCACGGATGCTCGCCTGGACGACGTGATCGCCCGCGCCCGCGCGCTGTGCCCGGCGCTTGAGGGCGCGGAGGTGATGGAGCGCTGGGCCGGCGTGCGCCCGCGGGCGCGGAGCATCGCGCCGATGCTGGGGCCGTGGCCCGGGCGGTCGGGGCACTACGTGGCCAATGGCGGGTTCAAGATCGGGATCGGTCTGGCGCCCAAGGTGGGCGCGGTGATGGCCGACCTCGTGCTGGAGGACCGGGAAGAGGGCATCCCGGCGGGGTTTCGGGTCGAGGCGCACCTCTGAGTCTCAGCGCCTGTCGAGATAGCTCCGGTAGAGCCAGATCAGCAGCATCGCGCCCAGGATGGCCCCGACGAGCCCGGCTGCGATACCCGTCAGCGCCAGCAGCGCTCGCAACACGAAGCCGCCGATGAGCGCCCCGAGAATGCCGATCGCAAGCGTCACCGGAAGGCTCGCCTCGACGCGCATCAGCCGCGTTGCGATGAAGCCCGCGGCGGCGCCGATGATGACCAGAGCCAGGAACTGCATGGGCCGACTATGGGCCGGACGGCGGGATTCGCCTAGGGCCGCTTTGGCGCCGAGGCCTATTCCCGCGTAAAGACGTCGGTGGAGACCATGCCCTTCGCGGCGGACTTGAGCGCCTTGCGCTCCTGCTCCCCGCTCGGAAGCGCGAGGAGCACGAGGGTCACACCCACCAGCCCGGAAAAGCCCAGGAGTTCATATTTCGTCGATTTCATCTGCTCTGCCTCTTTTTTGGAAGCATGGCATCGATCGTCGCATACATCAACGAGGGTGTGCGGCGATTCCCGGCCCGTTGCCGGCGCGCCGCACGAACCGTGGCGGATGCGCCGGCGGGCGCGTCAATCGAGGCGGTCGGGTAGGCGGAAGCCTCGAAGGATCTCGTCGGCCGACATCGGCCGCTTGCCTTGGCGCTGCGCCTGCAGCAGGTCCACCGCCCCTTCGCCGCAGGCGATCCGCAGCCCGCCGAGAACCGTGCCGGGCGCCCCGGCCCCCTCGACCGCCCGTGCGCGCAACAGCTTGAGGCGTTCGCCGCCGGCTTCGCACCAGGCGCCGGGAAAGGGGGAGAGGCCGTTGATATGCCGAGCCACCTCGGCGGCCGTGCAGGTCCAGTCCACCCGCGCTTCGGCCTTGTCGATCTTCTCGGCATAGGTGACGCCCGTCTCCGGTTGCGGGTCGGGCGCCAGATCGGGCAGCCGGTTGAGCGCCTCGACGATCAGCCGCGCGCCCATGGACGAAAGCCGGTCGTGCAAATCGCCCGTGGTCTCCTCTGCGCCGATCGGGGTGACCTCGCGCAGAAGCACCGGGCCGGTGTCGAGCCCCGCCTCCATCCGCATGATGCAGATGCCGGTTTCGGCATCGCCTGCCATCACGGCCCGGTGAATCGGTGCCGCCCCCCGCCAGCGCGGCAACAGCGAGGCGTGGATGTTGAGGCAGCCGTGCCGCGGCGCGTTCAGCACCGGCTGCGGCAGGATCAGGCCATAGGCGACAACGACGGCGACATCGGCATCGAGGTCGGCGAAGGCGGCCTGTTCTTCGGGAGTGCGCAGCGATCCGGGGTGGCGTACTAGGAGCCGGAGTGCCTCGGCCCGGGCCTGAACCGGCGAGGGGCGGTCCTTCTTGCCGCGCCCGGCGGGGCGCGGCGGCTGACAGTAAACAGCGGCGATCTCGTGCCCGGCCGTCACCAGCGCCTCTAGCACCGGAACCGAGAATTCCGGCGTGCCCATGAACACCACCCGCATCAGCGCCCTCTCCTTTTCTCCGCCTTCTTCAGCAACCGTGCCCGCTTCAGGCGCGAGAGGTTGTCGAAATACATCCGTCCCGCAAGGTGGTCGATCTGATGCTGCACCGAGGTCGCCCAGAGCCCGTCGAACGCGCGCTCCTCGATCTCGCCCTCGGTATTGAAGAACCGCACCGTCACCCGCGCGGGCCGCGTGATTTCGGCCGAAACCCCGGGCAGGCAGGGGCTTGCCTCCTCGTGGGCATTTCGCGTCTCCGAGGCGACGACGATCTCGGGGTTCGCCATGCGGATGGCCTGGCCGCGCTCCTGCGAACAGTCCAAGACCGCCAGACGTTGCAGCACCCCGATCTGCGGTGCGGCAAGCCCCACGCCCTGACCGGGCATCGCCTCCATCGTGTCGATCATGTCGGCCCAGATCGCGCGGATCTCGTCGGTCACCGTTGCGACGGTTTCGGCCGGTGTCATCAGGCGCCGATCCGGCCATTGCAAGATGTCGCGGATCATGGGGCGTAGGCCTTTTCCAGCGCGGCGCGGTCCTCGGGCGCGAGGCGGTCGAGGGTCACGATCCCGTCGAGATGGTCGATCTCGTGCTGGGCGCAGATCGCGGCAAAGCCGGTCAGCGTTTCACGATGCGCCGTGCCAGCAAGGTCGCGCCAACTCAGCGTGATCTCGAGCGCTCGCTCCACCTGGGCGACGATGCCGGGAATCGAGAGGCAGCCTTCGGGGCCGCTTGCGGTCTCGACCGAGCGCGCCTCGATCACGGGGTCGACGAACACCCGCGGCGCGGGCGGCCCCGCGCGTCCGTGCGGGTCCATCACGAACAGCCGCCAGAGCACGCCGACCTGCGGCGCGGCGAGCCCCCGGCCCGGCGCGGCATACATCGTGTCCAGCATGTCGCCGGCGAGCCTTGCGACCGCGTCGGAGACCGCGCCCACCGGCGTGCAGGGGGCCGACAGCCGCGGGTCCGGCCAGCGCACTATGTCGCGCACCGGCATCAGTGCATCCCGTCGGGCAACGCCGTCGCCAGGTAGGCCGAGGGGTTCGGCGTCGGCGTCATCATCGTTTCGATCCAGGCGCGGCGCTCGGCCTCGATCACGGCGAGTTCCCAGACGCAGGCCAGGAGCGGCCGTCCCAGCATCGGGAGGAACACGCCGCCCTCGGGGTCGGCGCGGAACAGGCGCTGGCAGCAGATGTCGCCATGTGCCCACCAGTCGAGCAGCAGCCACAGCCCGTCGGTCCCCCGGTGCAGGACGACGAAGCGGAGGTCATGGCCCGCGCCCTCGGCCTGCATCTCGATGGGCAGCACCTCGCGCGCCACGGCCTCGGCCATCGCGGATATCTCGGGCTCCGGCGCGGCGGCGCCATGCACGTCGATCCAGTAGAGCTTGAACCGCGCCCCGTTCACCTGCCAGTCGGGCTGTCGAACGATCCGGCGGGGCGCGTAAGGGGCGGGCATCGTCCCAAGGCTCAGGCGCGGGCGCGTTCGCGCTTGAGTTTCTGCATACGCCGCGTGATCAACTGGCGCTTGAGCGGCTTGAGGTAATCGATGAAGAGCTTACCTTCGAGATGGTCGATCTCGTGCTGGACGCAGGTGGCCCACAGCCCTGCGAACCTGTCCTCCTTTGCCTCGCCCGAGGGGTCGGTCCAGCGTACCACGACTTCGGCCGGCCGCGTCACCTCGGCGAAGGTTTCGGGGATCGACAGGCAGCCCTCCTCGTGGATGTTCAGGTCGTCGGATTGCCACACTACCTCGGGGTTGAACATCGCGTGGGGTTGCGGGCGCGCGCCCTCGTCCTTGGCGCAATCCATCACGATCAGCCGGTGCGACAGACCCAGCTGCGGCGCGGCCAGCCCGATGCCCGGCGCGTCGTACATGGTCTCCAGCATGTCCTCCGCAAGCCGTTGAAGCTCGTCGGAGATGTCCGTCACCGGGTCCGCCACCTTCTTCAGGCGCAGATCGGGATGGATCAGGATCGGTCGAACACTCATGACAGCAGGATTTAGGCGAACCGGCCGCCTTGCGCAATGCGACGAAGGCTTGCGCCCGCCGTGTCGGCTTGTAGCTTGGCGCGACACTTCGGAGGACCCCATGAATTTCGACGAGATCATCGAGCGCCGCGGCACCCATTCGCAGAAATGGGACATGATGGAGCCGATCTACGGCGTGCCGGCCGAAGACGGGATCCCTATGTGGGTGGCCGACATGGACTTCCGTCCGCCCGCCTGCGTGAGCGCGGCGGTGCAGCGGATGATCGATCACGGGGTCTACGGCTATTTCGGCGACGAGAGCGCCTACAAGGCGGCGATCGGCTGGTGGATGTCTGAGCGCCATGGCTGGACGGTCGACCCGTCATGGATCTTCACAACGCACGGGCTGGTGAACGGGACGGGAATGTGTGTCGACGCCTTCACCGCGCCCGGCGACGGTGTGGTTCTGTTCACGCCGGTCTACCACGCCTTTGCACGGGTGATCCGGGCCGCCGGTCGCAAGGTGATGGAATGCCCGATGGTCAACCGCGAAGGCCGTTATGAAATGGATTTCGCGGCCTATGACGGGATGGTCGAGGGGGCGAAGATGGTGATCCTGTGTTCGCCGCACAATCCCGGCGGGCGGGTCTGGACGCGCGAGGAATTGCAGGGTGTCGCCGATTTCGCCAAGCGGCACGACCTGGTGCTGGTCTCGGACGAGATCCACCACGATCTGGTCTACCCGGGGGAGTGCCACACGGTGATGGACCTGGTGGATGCCAGCATACGTGACCGGCTGGTAATGATGAGCGCGACCACCAAGAGCTTCAACATCGCCGGCAGCCATATAGGCAACGTCATCATCCCCGACGAGCGCCTGCGCCGCACCTTTGGGGCGCGGATGATGGCGCTGGGCCTGTCGCCCAACTCCTTCGGGGTCGAGATGGCGACCGCCGCCTATTCGCCCGGGGGTGCGGAGTGGATCGACGCGCTGATGGCCTATCTGGACGGCAACCGCCGGCTGTTCGACGAGGGCGTGAACGCCATTCCGGGGCTCGCGTCGATGCCGCTGGAGGCGACGTACCTGGCCTGGGTGGATTTCGCGGGCACCGGCATGTCCGCGGAGGAATTCACTCGGCGCGTTGAGCGGGACGCGAAGATCGCGGTGAACCACGGGTCGACCTTCGGGGCGGGGGGCGAAGGTTTCCTGCGGTTCAACATCGCCACGCCGCGCGCCCGCGTCGCCGAGGCGGTGGAGCGGCTGCAAGAGGCCTTCGCCGACCTGCAGTAGTGCGTTGATGCAGGGGGCGTGCGCGCGCCCTGCGGATGTGCGCGGGCCGCGCCGGCCCTAACTGGTGCCCCGAAAAGGAGGGCATCATGGGCCAACTGATCGACGGCGAATGGAAACCGGGCTGGTACGACACCGGCAAACACGGCGGCAAGTTCGTCCGCTGGGACTCGACGTTTCGCAACTGGATCACGGCCGACGGCCGCGCCGGGCCACGCGGCGAGGGCGGGTTCGCGGCCGAAAGCGGACGTTATCACCTGTATGTCTCGTTGGCCTGCCCCTGGGCGCACCGCACGCTGATCTTCCGCCGGTTGAAGGGGCTGGAGGACCATATCGACGTCTCGGTCGTGCATCCCGATATGCTGGACGATGGCTGGACGTTCTCGACCGATTCCCCCGGCGCGACGGGCGACACGCTGTATGGCCTGCCGTTCCTGCGAGACGTCTACACCAAGGCCGCGCTGAATGTGTCGGGCAAGGTGACGGTGCCGGTTCTGTGGGACAAGCGGCGGCAGACCATCGTGTCGAACGAATCGGCCGAGATCATCCGCATGTTCAATTCGGCCTTCGACGGGCTGACCGGAAACCGGGACGATTACTGGCCCGAGCACCTGCGCGGCGAGATCGAGGAGGTGAACGCGCGGGTCTATGACACGGTGAACAACGGGGTCTACAAGTCCGGTTTCGCCAGTTCGCAAACGGCCTACGACGAGGCCGTGTGCGCGCTGTTCGACAGCCTCGACTGGCTGGAAGACCGGCTGGCCACGCGGCGCTACCTCGTGGGCGAGCGCCTCACCGAGGCCGATTGGCGGCTGTTCACGACGCTGGTGCGGTTCGACCCCGTCTATCACCTGCATTTCAAGTGTAACCGCAACCGGCTGATCGACTTTCCGAATCTCTGGGCCTATGCGCGCGAGCTGTACCAATGGCCGGGCGTGGCCGGGACGGTCGATTTCGACCATATCGTGCGCCACTACCATTACAGCCACGACATGATTAACCCCAACCGGATCATCCCGATCAACCCGGTGATCGACTGGCACGAACCGCATGGGCGCGAGAGGCTGGCCGCCGCGTGAGCGGTTGCCAGATCGCGGAGCCCTGCTAGGGTTGCGATACTTAAAGCCTTTTCGGAGCCCATTCATGCATTTCCCAGCCGCGATTGCCGTCTGCCTTGCCCTTGGGGCGCCTTCGGTCACCCTGGCCAATGCGACCTGCGGGGGCAGCTTTGCCGGTTTCGTCGCCGGGCTGAAGGGCGAAGCGGTGGCGCGCGGGCATGACCGGGGGGCTGTGGACCGCTTTTTCGCCGGCGTGCGCCAAGACCCCGAGGTGATCCGCCGGGACCGGGCGCAGGGCTTTTTCCTGCGCGACTTCATCGACTTTTCACGCCGCCTCATCAGCCAGTACCGGCTGGACAAGGGGCAGCAGAACGCGGCGCGCCATGCCGCGGTCTTCGACGAGATCGACCGGCGCTTCGGCGTTTCGCGGGGCGTGTTGCTGGCGTTCTGGGCGCTGGAGACCGATTACGGCGCGGTGCAGGGAGATTTCAACACGCTCAATGCGCTGGTGACGCTTTCGCACGATTGCCGGCGGCCCGAGTTGTTCCGGCCACAGGTCTTCGCCGCGCTCACGCTCTTCGAACGGGGCGATTTCGACCCCGCGCGCATGACCGGCGCCTGGGCGGGCGAGATTGGACAGGTGCAGATGCTGCCCGAGGACATCCTGGAGAACGGCGTGGACGGCGACGGCGACGGGCATGTGCGCCTGAAGACCTCGGCACCGGATGCGCTGATGTCAGGGGCGAACATGCTGCGCGATCTCGGCTGGCGGCCGAGTGAGCCCTGGATGCAGGAGGTCGTGATCCCCGATGGCCTGCCGTGGCCGGAGACCGGGCTCGACCACCGGAAGGCGGTCGCCGACTGGGCCGCGCTGGGCGTGCAGGCACGTGAGGGCAGCCTTGGCCCCGGCGGCATGCCCGCCTCGGTTCTGCTGCCGGTGGGACGGAACGGTCCTGCCTTCCTCGTCTATCCCAACTTCCGCGTCTTTTTCGAGTGGAACCGAAGCCTCGTCTACGTCACCACGGCGGCCTACCTCGCCACGCGGCTGGAAGGCGCGCCGCCCTACGATCCGCGCCGGCCTGACCCCGGCCTTTCAGGCGCGGAAATGAAGCGGCTTCAGCAAAGACTCGTGGCGCGGGGGCACGATGTGGGCGGCATCGACGGCATCCTCGGCGCCAAGACGCGGGCGGCCGTGCAGAAGGAACAGTTGCGCCTCGGTCTGCCGGCCGATTCCTGGCCGACGCCGGAGCTGCTGAACCGGCTGTGAGGCTCAGGCGACCATCTGTTCCGCCTTTTTCAGGTCGACCGACACCAGCTGGCTGACCCCCTGTTCGGCCATCGTCACTCCGAACAGGCGGTCCATCCGGCTCATGGTGATCGCGTGGTGGGTGATGATGAGGAAGCGCGTATCGGCGCGCCGCGTCATCTCGTCCAGCAGGTCGCAGAACCGCGTCACGTTGGCGTCGTCGAGCGGTGCGTCGACCTCGTCGAGCACGCAGATTGGCGCGGGATTCGCCAGGAACACCCCGAAGATCAGCGCCAGCGCCGTCAGCGTCTGTTCGCCCCCGGACAAGAGCGACAGCGTCGAGAGCTTCTTGCCCGGTGGCTGGCACATGATCTCCAGGCCCGCCTCCAGCGGATCGTCGGATTCGACCAGAACGAGCCGCGCCTCGCCGCCGCCGAAAAGGTGGGTGAACAGCATCCCGAAATTGGAGTTCACCTGTTCGAACGCGGTCAGCAGTCGTTCGCGTCCTTCCCGGTTGAGGCTGGCGATGCCGGAGCGCAGCGCCTTGATCGCTTCTTCGAGGTCGTGTTTCTCGGCGGTCAGGGTGTCGTGCTCCTCCTGCACCGCGCGGGCGTCTTCCTCGGCGCGCAGGTTCACCGCACCCAGCGCATCGCGCTGGCGCTTGAGCCTCGTGACATCGTGTTCGATCGTCTCGGAGGACGGCAGCTTGTCGGGGCCGGCATCGAGGCTTTCGAGAAGCGCTGCGGGCGTCGTCTCCATCTCTTCGGCGATCCGGGCGCTTGCCTGGGCGACGCTGTCGCGCGCGGCCTCGGCGCGGGCCTCGGCGGCGGCGCGGGCCTCGCGCGCCTCGCCGGCCGCGCGTTCGGAGTCGCGCGCCGCGCGGTCGGTTTCGCGCAGGGCGGTCTCTGCCTCGGCCAGTGCGTCGGCCGCCGTGCGGCGCCGCACCTCTGCGGTCTCGATCGAGGCGGCGAGTTCCTCGCGGCGGGCGGCGATCTCCTCGGGTGCCGCGGCGGCCCTGCCCAGTTCCTCTTCCGAGGCGGCCTTGCGATCGGCGAGCTCGGCGATCCGTGTCTCGGCGGTCTCCAGCCGCCGTCGCCAGCTCGCGACCTCCTTGGCGATGTCCTGCAGGCGGCGCGCCCGCGCCTCGCCGTCGCGGCGGAGCTCGTCATGGGCGGCGCGGCGCGCCATCATCGTCATCCGGGCCGCCTCGACGGTGGTCTTGATGTCCTCGACCTCGCCCCTCGCCTCATCTAGATCGCCCAGGTCCGCCAAGGCGGCCTCGGCCTCTTTCAGGCGGGCGCGGGCCGCGGTGGCCTCGTCCTCGTGGCGCGAAACGGCCATCCTTGCCGACTCGAGCTTGCTCGCCGCGATGTCACGCTCGCCTTCCGCGCGCGAGAGGGTGCGTCCCGCCTCGGCCAGATCGCGGTCGGCGGCACGTCGCGCCTCGCGGGCGGCGCGATCGGCCTCGGTCGTACAGGCCAGATCCTCGGCCAGTTCGGCATGAGCCTGTGCCGCGACGGCGGCCCGGGCATTGGCCCTATCGAGATCGCGCTTGAGGTCGTCCAGGCGGTTGCGCTGCTCCAGACGCAGCGCGGCGGCGGTGGGGGCATCCTCGGCGCCCGCGCGGAAGCCGTCCCAGCGCCAGAGGTCGCCTTTGGGGCTGACCAGCCTTTGTCCGGGGCGCAATTCGGCCTGCAGCCGCCGGCCGGTTTCGGCATCCGGCACAAGGCCGATCTGCCCGATGCGGCGGAGAAGGACCGCGGGCACGGAAACATGCTCGGCCAGCGGCGCGGACCCGTCGGGCAGGGGTTGCGACCGGTCGTACGGCGGCAGCGCGACCCAGCCCGAGGCCGCCCCGGTCTCCGCCTCGGGAGCGCGCAAGTCGTCGGCCAACGCGGCCCCGAGCGCCTTTTCGTACCCTGACTCGACACCGAGCTGGTCGAGGACTTGCCCGGCCTCGGCGGTGTCCCGCTCCACCAGCCGCGCGAGAGCCGCCACCTCGGCGCGGAGCGCCCCGGCCTCGCCCTCGGCCTCGGACTGCTCGGCGCGGGCCTCGGCCTCGCGGGCATGTGCGGTGCCGCGCGCCTCGTCGGCGGCGACCAGCGCAGCCTCGGCCGCTTCAGCGGCCTCGGTGGCCTGGGTCTGGCGGTCGGTGGCCGCGCGCACGGCCTCTGACGCGGCATCGAGCGCGGCCGTCGCCTCGCCGACTGCCGTGCGTGCGCGGGCCGCTTCGTCCTCGTTCCGGGAAAGCGTGCGCGCTGCATCCTCTCGCAGCCGCTGGGCCGATTGATGCCGGGCCGAGAGGCGTGCCACATCCTCGGTCTTCTCGCTCAGCACATCCTCGCGCTCGCGAAGGACGGCGGCTGCCTCCTGGGCCGCTGCGGCGGCCGACTCGAGCGTGGCCCCGTGGCCCTCATGGGCCTGGTCGAGCGCGGCCTGCTCTTCTTCCAGCCGGGCGATGGTTTCGCCGGCGTCGCGGTTGAGCCCGCTCTCCCGCTCCATGTCGCGGCCAAGCTGGGCAATGCGTCCGGTCAGCGTCTCGATGGCGTCGCGCGCGCGGACCTCCTCCTCGGTGAGTGCGTCGCGCTGGACGGTGAGACGTTGCAGGATCGCCGCGGCGATCGCCTCTTCCTCGCGCAGCGGGGGCAGGGCCTCTTCCGCCGTCTCGCGCGCCCTGGCCGCCTCGCGGGCCGTCGCCTCCGCGGCTGCGGCCGCCCGGGTGCGCTCCGTCAACTCGGCTTCGGTCGTGGCGCGCGCGGCATCGGCCTCCTGCCAGCGGCGATAGAGCAGAAGCCCCTCGGCGTGGCGCAGGTCCTCAGAGAGTGCGCGGTAGCGCGCCGCCTGCCGCGCCTGCCGCGCAAGCTGTGACAGCTGCTGCGACAACTGGTCGAGCACGTCGTCCACGCGCGAAAGATTCTGCTCTGCCGCGTTCAGCTTCAACTCGGCTTCGTGGCGCCGTTGGTAAAGGCCCGAGATCCCGGCCGCCTCTTCGAGGATGCGGCGGCGGTTGCGGGGCTTGGCGTTGATCAGTTCGGAAATCTGCCCCTGGCGGACCAGCGCGGGCGAATGGGCGCCGGTCGAGGCGTCGGCGAACAGCATCTGCACGTCCCGGGCGCGCACGTCCTTGCCGCCGACACGGTAGGCGCTGCCGGCATCTCGGGTGATCCGACGCACAACCTCCAGGATGTCGGCATCGTTGAACTCGGGCGGGGCCAGACGGTCGGAATTGTCGATCTGAAGGCTGACCTCGGCGAAATTGCGCGCGGGCCGCGTGGCGGCGCCGGCGAATATCACGTCCTCCATGCCCCCGCCGCGCATCGCGGTCGGGCGGTTCTCGCCCATCACCCAGCGCAGCGCCTCCAGCAGGTTCGACTTGCCGCAGCCATTGGGGCCGACGACTCCCGTCAGCCCCTCCGCGATCACCAGATCGGTGGGGTCTACGAAGCTCTTGAAGCCATTGAGCCGGAGCCGGTTGAAGCGCAAGGGCCCATCCTTTCGCGATTCCCGTCACGTTCCCCGATCCTTTGTGTCCGCAGCCCGCAAGTCAAGGGCTGACCCCACCATCTGGGCGCATTGCAGGTGTTTTCCACAATATATTGACGGGCGTTGGGTGCGGGCTGGGGGTGTGCCGAAACCTGGGCGGTGTTGCGACGGGAGGGTTGACCCCTTGGGGCGGCTGGGCGATATGCGCGACGAGCGAGGATCAGAGCATGGCCTTCACCATCACCACCGAGAGCCCGCTGACGCCTGAGGGCCGTGCGCTTGTCGAGGCAAGCCAGGCGGCGCTTCTGGAAGTCTATCCGCCGGAAGAGTGCTTCAGCTTCTCGGCCGAGGAACTTGCAGCCAGGAACACGCAATTCCTGGTGGCGCGCGACGGCGGCCAGCCGGTGGGGTGTGTCGCCTTGGTGGACGAGGGCCTTTATGGCGAGGTCAAGCGACTCTATGTCGATTCGGTGCGGCGCGGCCAGGGTGTCGGTGGCGTGCTGATGGACGACCTGGAGCGTGCGGCGCGGGATATCGGGCTCGGCTGGCTCCTGCTGGAGACCGGCGCCGCGCTGGAGGCCGCAGTCGCCCTTTATCGACGCCTGGGGTTCGTCGAGCGTGGGCCGTTCGGCAGCTATCCCGACATTGCCTCGAACCTGTTCATGGAAAAGCGGATCGGGTTCAGCCTGCGAGGTCCTCAGGGGGCCGAGCAGGAGAGCCTCGCATAGACCACAGCCGGATCGCCGGACAGCGTTCCCGGCCGAACCTGGCAGCCCGTCGCCGGTTCGATCGCCACGAAGGCGCGCGCCATGACGCCCGCGCGCCGTTCCATGTTCACCCGAATGGCCTGGGCCTCGTTGCCATTGCGCCGCACCGCGAAGGTGGAGCCGTCGACGCTCACCCGCGTCGCGGGAAGGCCCGCATAGTCGGGGTCGGGCGAATCGCAACTCGCCAGGGCCGCAAGAGCCAAGATCATCGCCAGCCGTGTCATGGCTCCAGAGCGCCCCAATCCGGTTAACAGCGCCTTAACGCCCGCGAGCGCCGCGGCCGAACGAAGGAATTGCAGTATCTTCAATATTGGTTTATTACATATTCCAAATCGTGAATATAAATCGGAGTTCTCGTATGGAACCAAAGGTCTCTCGTCCGGCAGACCGCTATTCGCCATTCTATTTCCTCGCCTCGCTGGGGGCGGGCGGTTTGGCGGTGACGTTCTTCATGTACCTGTTCTTCTGGGTGGATCACCCGGCTCAGCCCGTCCCCGTCTTCGAGGATGTGGCCCGGGCATTCGCCACCGGGTCGGTGCTGACGCAGGCAATGATTGTCGTCGCCTATCTGGGGATTGCAGTCATGGCGTTCCACAACATCCGGTTGCTTCTCTGGAACATCGCCCAGTATCGCCGCCTCACGGACACGGCGACGTGGAAAGACCTGACCACGACCAATGCCGAGACGCAGCTCTTGGCGATGCCGCTCGCACTCGCGATGAGCGTGAACGTGGGCTTCGTGCTGGGGATGGCCTTCGTGCCCGGGCTCTGGAGCGTCGTGGAATACCTGTTCCCGATGGCGCTGGTCGCGTTTGGCCTGATCGGCGTGCTGGCCTTCCGCCAACTCGGGCGGTTTCTCGGTCGGGTGCTCAGCGAAGGTGGCGTGTTCGACGTGACGGCGCACAACTCGTTCGCCCAACTCCTGCCCGCCTTCGCGCTGTCGATGGTCGCAGTGGGCTTTGCGGCGCCGGCAGCGATGAGCACGGTGCCGCTGACCGCGGGCATCAGCCTGATCGGCTCCACCTTCTTTGGCATGACGGCGATCCTTTATGCGGTGGTTGCTGCGATCACCGGATTCAATTCGATGCTCCACTACGGCACGGCGAAGGAATCGGGGCCGACGCTGATGGTGGTGATTCCGATCATGACGGTGCTGGGCATCACGTTCCTGCGCCAGCAGCACGGTATGCACGCCACCTTTGGCGCTGAGGGTGCGGCGGTCGAGACGCTCGTGTTCCTGTCGCGGCTGATGGCGGTGCAGGTGGTGTTCCTGTTGCTCGGCTTTCTCGTGTTGAACCGGCAGGGATATTGGCGGAGCTACATCTTCGGGGCGCGTGACTCCGCCGGGGCCTATGCGCTCGTCTGCCCCGGCGTCGCACTCTCGGTCATGCTGCAATTCTGGCTCAACAGGGGCGTCGTTCCGTCCGGACTCGTCGAGAAGTTCTCGGCCGGCTACTGGGCGGTTTCGGCGCTGGCGGTGGCGATCCAGATCGTTATGGTCTGGTTCACCTTCCACCTGAACCGGCGCCATTTCGGGCGAGCGCGCGGCGCCCAGCCGATGCCGGCCGAATAGCTCGGCGGCGGGCGGCCGATGCGCCGCCCGCTTGTCCCTGCCGCCTTGCGTCGGGGCCGTGCCTGTCCCATCACCGGGGCAACAGAGGAGCGAGCCCACGTGAAGACCATCGGCATCCTCGGCGGCATGTCCGCCGCCTCGACCGCGCTCTATTGCGAGGCGCTGAACCGCGGGGCGCGTGAGCGGTTGGGCGGCTTGCATTCGGCCGAGCTGCTGATCCGGTCGCTGGATTTCGCGGTGGTGGAGCGGATGCAGGAGGAGGGCGACTGGGCGGCGGCCGGGCACCTGTTGAGCCGTGAGGCGCGCGCGCTTGAGGCCGGCGGCGCGGAACTGCTGATCCTCGCCACGAACACCATGCACAAGCTGGCCGATCAGATGATGGCGGGCGTGGCGATCCCCTTTCTGCACATCGCCGACGCCACGGCCGCGGCGATCCGCACGGCCGGTCTGTCGAAACCGGGGCTGATGGCGACCGCCTACACGATGGAGCAGACCTTCTACACCGACCGCCTGCGGGCCGCCGGCCTCACGCCGATGCTGCCCGGCCCGGAAGATCGCGCCGAGACCCACCGCATCATCTATGACGAGTTGTGCCGCGACGTGATCCGCGACGAAAGCCGCGCGGCCTACGAGGGAATCGCGATGCGGCTGGCCAAACGGGGTGCCGATTGCCTGATCCTAGGCTGCACCGAGGTGGGCCTTCTGCTCAACGCCGGCAATGTCCCTGTGCCGGTCTTCGACACGGTCGGGATTCATTGCGATGCGGTGCTCGACATGGCGCTGGCGGGCAAGGCGGCCAGGATCGCCTGACCGCGCGCGGGTACGAAGTCAGCCGGCCTCGCCCATGGCCCGGGCCTCGGACAGCGTGAAGCCGGTCGCCAGCGCCTCGGAATCGAGCCGCAATTCCACCACGAACGGCGTGTCGGCCGCCAGCGCGCGATCCATCGCCACCGGAAAAGCCGACTGCTCTTCGACGACGACCCCGTCGCCGCCATAGGCCCGCGCCAGCGCCGGGTAGTCGGGGTTCGCCAGGTCGGTCCCGCTGACCCGGCCGGGATAGGTCTTTTCCTGGTGCATCCGGATCGTGCCATAGCGGCCATTGTTCGCCACGATCACGACCAAGTTCGCACCGTGCTGCACCGCGGTCGACATCTCGTTCAGCGTCATCTGGAAACAACCGTCGCCCGCAAGGCAGATTACCGGCCGGTCGGGATGTTCGAGCTTGGCCGAGATCGCCGCGGGAAAGCCGTAGCCCATGGACCCGGAGGTCGGCGCAAGCTGCGTGCCATGGCCCTTGAAGGCGAAATAGCGGTGCAGGAAGGCCGCGTAGTTGCCCGCCCCGTTGGTCACGATGGCGTCCTCGGGCAGATGTGCAGACAGCCAGGCGACGACCCGCTCCATCTTGACTGCGCCGGGCGTTTCCTTCGGCGTCGACCAGGCCTCGTACTCGGCGCGGGCCGCCGCGGTCCATTCCGCCCACGGCCCCGGATGGCTGGGCAGCCGGGCCAGACCCTCGACCATCGCGGGCGCCGAAAGCGCGATGCCGGGCTCAGGGCGCCAGACCCGGCCCAACTCGTCGGGGTCGGGGTGAACATGGACGATCCGCGGCCCCGGCCGCGTCGGGTCGAGCAGGGTGTAGCCGTTCGTCGCCGTGTCGCCTAACCGCGTGCCGAGCGCCAGCACTAGGTCCGCCCGTGCGAGCCGCGCCCCGAGTTTCGGGTTCATGCCCACGCCAAGGTCGCCGACGTAATGGGAATGACGGTTGTCCATGTAGCTCTGACGGCGAAAGCTGACCGCCACGGGCAGGTCGAAGGCTTCCGCGAACCCGGCCAGGTGTGCCGCCGCACGGGACGACCACTGCGGCCCGCCCGCCACCACAAGCGGCCGCTGTGCCGCGTTCAGCGCCTCGAGAATGGCGGCCACCTGCGCCTCGGTTGCCTCGGGTGGCAGGCGGGCGGGGGGCGCGCCGTCCGGCACGTCTGCGCGCGCGCTCAGCATGTCCTCGGGCAGAGCGAGGACCACCGGGCCGGGGCGGCCCGAGGTCGCAACGTGAAAGGCGTGCGAGACATATTCGGGCAGCCGCTCGATCTGGTCGACCTCGGTCACCCACTTCACCAGTGGGCCGAAGAAGCGCCGGTAATCGACTTCCTGGAACGCTCCGCGATCACGGTCGCCCCGCGCGATCTGGCCGACGAAGACAACCATCGGGGTCGAATCCTGCCGCGCCACGTGCAGCCCGCTGGACGCGTTGGTGGCCCCCGGTCCACGCGTTACGAACAGCACGCCGGGCCGACCGGTCACCTTGCTATGCGCTTCGGCCATCATCGCTGCGCCGCCTTCGTGCCGGCAGACGACATTGGGGATGCCCACGTCGTACAGCCCGTCGAGTGCCGCGAGAAAGCTCTCGCCCGGGACGGAAAAGACCCGGCTCACCCCCTGCAAGGCCAGTTGATCCGCCAGAATCCGCCCGCCGTGCCGTTCCATTCACCCCTCCGTCGCAAGCTTCGGGCGCACCCTGCGCGAAGCCTGCGCCGGGGGCAAGGCGCGGCTTGCACCGCCGCGCCCGTGCCTTAGGTTCTGGCGCGCAGCAACAGGCGAGACCCCATGGCACAGTATTCCCTCCTCGGCATTTCCGGTTCGCTCCGCAAGGAG
Organism: Rhodovulum sp. ES.010; assembly: GCF_900142935.1. Classification (NCBI taxonomy): domain Bacteria; kingdom Pseudomonadati; phylum Pseudomonadota; class Alphaproteobacteria; order Rhodobacterales; family Paracoccaceae; genus Rhodovulum; species Rhodovulum sp. ES.010. The sequence goes on from NZ_FSRS01000001.1 coordinate 3,033,262, forward strand.
TCGTTCAACACCAAGCTGATCCGCGAGGCCGCGCGCCTCTTCGACCCGGCCGAATTCGTGGAGGCGGACCTGCGGTTCCCGCTCTTCGACCAGGACCTCCAGGATGCGGAGGGTATCCCCGCGCCGGTCCAGCGCCTTGCCGACCAGATCGCGGCTGCGGATGCGGTGGTGATCTCGGGGCCGGAATACAACAAGTCGATCACCGGCGTGCTGAAGAACGCGCTCGACTGGGTGAGCCGTTGCGACGGCAACCCGTGGGCGGACAAGCCTCTGGCGATCATGGCCGCAACCGCGGGCCGGGCAGGCGGCGAGCGGACGCAATTCGCGCTGCGGCTCTGCATGGTGCCCTATCGCCCTCATATCCTGCAGGGGCCCGAGGTCCTGGTCGGGCAGGCCACGGACCAGTTCGATACGGACGGGCGGCTGACCAACCCGATCAACCTCAAGGCGCTGGAAGGCCTGATGGCGGCGCTGCGGTCCGAGATCGGCCGCTAGGCCGCGGCGTCGCCGCGTCCGGGTGCATCAGGCGCGATTGGCGACCTCGATGAGGTTGCCGTCCGGGTCGCGCAGGTAGAGCGACATGATGGGCGCGGTGGCCCCGGTGCGGGGAACCGGCCCCAACTCGACGGCGATCCCCAGCCCCTCCAGATGCACCTGCCAGTCGGCCAGCGGCGTTTCGGTGAGGAAACAAAGGTCGGCGCTTCCCGGTCGGGGCGCGGCGGCGTGCGGGGCTATCTCGGCGCCCGCGCGGTGCAGGTTGATCTTTTGGGCGCCGAAATGCAGGGCCATCCGCCGCCGCCCGTCAGCCCCCGCGAATGCCTCGGCGCGCATCCCGAGGGCGGCGGTGTAGAAGGTCACCGCCGCGTCGGGGTCGCGGACCGTGAGCACGAGGTGGTCGAGGGCTGTGATGGCCGGAGTCATGCGCGTTGCGCCTTTCGCGGGCTAAGGCTAGCGTCGCCACCATGCAAGAGGCGATGGACAGAACGCAAACCTTCCGCGACGCGATGGACCCGTCGCGGGCCGCGGCGCTTCACGCGACGTTGGGCCTCGACGGTCCCCCGCCCAAGGCGCGCGACGCGCTGCCCCCGTTCTTCCACCAAGTCTATTTCTGGGATCCGCAACCCGCGCCCGCGCTGGGCCGCGACGGCCACCCGGCGTTGGGCGGGTTCATCCCGGACATGGGCCTGCCGCGTCGTATGTGGGCCGGTGGGCGGCTGACCTTCTATGGACCGCTGCGGCTGGGCATGCCGGCCGAGAAGACGACCACCATCGCCGCCGTGGAGCGCAAGCAGGGCCGGTCCGGTCCGCTCGGTTTCATCACGCTGTGCCACAACATCGTGCAGGGCGGGGTGCTGCGCGTGCGCGAAGAGCAGGACCTGGTCTATCGCGAGGACCCGCGCCCGGGCGCGCCGCAGCCCGCGCCGCCCGAGGCGCCGGGCGGGGCGGAAGACAGTTCCGAGGCGCACTTCACGCCGACGCTGCTGTTTCGCTATTCCGCGCTGACCTTCAACGGCCACCGCATCCATTATGACCGGGACTACGCCCGCGATGTCGAGGGATATGGCGGGCTCGTCGTCCACGGCCCGCTGCTGGCCCAGTTGCTGATGCTGCGGGCCGAGGCGCATGCGCCGCTCCGCGCCTTTCGTTTCCGCGCCCGCTCGGCGCTGATCGACACCGAGGCGGCGACGCTTTGCCGGGCGGGAACGACCCACTGGGTCGCGGCGCCGGACGGACGGCTTTGCATGGGGGCCGAGGCCGAGCACGCCTGAGCGTTTTGATTAGCGCTTGAATGCCGCCATGCCCGCACGGGCCAGTTCGTCGGCGCGCTCGTTCTCCGGGTGGCCCGCATGGCCCTTGACCCATTCCCAGCGCACCTCGTGCCGCGCCTGCGCCGCGTCGAGCCGCTGCCAGAGTTCCACGTTCTTCACCGGCTTCTTGGCAGCCGTTTTCCAGCCGTTTCGCTTCCAGCCGTGAATCCAGCCCGTGACACCGTTCTTCACGTATGCGCTGTCGGTGACGACGGTGACCCGGGCGGGCCGGCTGAGACTCTCCAGCGCGTTGATCGCGGCGAGGAGTTCCATGCGGTTGTTGGTGGTCGCCGCCTCGCCGCCCGACAGTTCGCGTTCCTTCACCAGGGTCTCGCCATCCTTGGCTTGCAACAGCACCCCCCAGCCGCCGGGGCCGGGGTTTCCGCTGCACGCACCGTCGGTATAGGCGTAAAGTTCCGTCATCGGCGGTCGTCCTCCTGCGCCGGGGCGGTGTATGGGGCGGACATCAGGGCGTCAATCGCACCGGGCGGTCATGTACAGGGTTTCGCCCTCGGTTCCGTCGAAGCCCATCGACATCCGCACCTCTTCGCTCTCCGGCGCGAACCCTGCTTCTGTCAGCAGCCCGCGCAGCTCGTCCCGGCCGACATAGGTGTAGAGCCGGCCCAGCCGGTCCCGGCCCGCGCCCGCGCCAAGCTTCATGGCGACCGCCAGCAGCCCGCGCGGCCGGAGCGCGCGGCGGATCGCGGCGAAATGGCCGGGAAGTGCTGCCCGTGGGGCGTGGAGCAGGCTGAAATGCGCCCAGATGCCGTCGAAGGCGGCCTCATCCGCGAGGGCGTCGAAGGGCGCCACGGTCACGGCAAGCCCGTAGCGGGCGCGTGCGACTTCGGCCATCTCGGGGCTGGCATCCAGCGCGGTCACGTGCAGCCCTGCGTCGCGCATCTCCGCCGCCGCCCAGCCCGGGCCGCAGCCGAGATCGAGTGCCGTGCCGCCCCGCGGCAGCGCGGTGACGAAGGCGCGCAGCCGCTGCGCGGTTTCCGGCCCGTGATGAAGCGCGGAGTAGTCGCGTGCCCGCGCTTCGTACACCGCCAGCGTTTCCCGGTCGGTGCCGCTCACAGCAGGGCGAGGGCGAGGCAGGTCACCACCACCGCGGTCAGCGGGACGCGCAGCTGCATCCACCAGAGCGGGGCGAGGCCGGCCTTCCAGTAGAAGGTGTCGAGCATCAAGAGACCCAGGTAGCCGCCGATCAGCGCCATGATCGAGCCCTCCGGCCCGCCGCCGACCATGAAGAAGGCCCAAAGCGCGGGGATCACCGACAGGGCGTAGGCCATGCCCGCCCGCGCGCCTTCAGCCCGGGTGGCAAAGCCCCAGAGCACGCCCGACATGAACGCCAGGATGATCGTGCCATAGAAATTCAGGACGTAGATCCCCATGAAGCGCGGGCCGACGCTTGTCAGGGCAAAATCGAAGAGCCCCGGCACAAGCACGGTGCCCGCCCCCCAAACGAACGGGATCAGCCCGGCCAGACCAAGGACGAGAGCGGAACGAGGGACGTCTTTCATGCCTTCTCCAACGCGAGTCTGAGGCCGAGCCCGGCGAAGGCCGCAGCGAAGCCCCGGTTCAGCCAGGCCATCGCGCGCGCGGAGGTCAGAAGACGGTCGCGGGCCGCGGCGGCGAACAGACCGTAGCCCAGAAACACCGCGAAGGTCAGCGCCATGAAGACAGCGCCGAGCAGCCCCATTTCCGACGTCGCTGTGGCCGGGTTGCCGCTCAGGAAGGGGGGCAGCAGGGCGAGGAAAAAGATGGACAGCTTGGGGTTGAGGATGTTGATCAGCGCACCGCGCGCGGCGATGCGGAAGAACCCATTATCTCCGCGCTCTGCACCGATGTTCAGCGCGCCGCCGCGACGCACGGCCTGCCAGGCGAGGTAGAGCAGGTAGGCGATGCCGGCGAACCTTACGATCTGGAACAGCACCGCCGAGGAATGCAGGAGCGCGGCCACGCCGAGGATCGCCGCCAATAGGTGCGGCACGATGCCGAAGGTGCAGCCGAGCGCGGCCGGCAGCGCGGCGCGTCGGCCCTGTCCAAGTGACATCATCAGCGTGTAGACGACCCCCGTCCCGGGCGCGAGCACCACGACCAGCGCGGTCAGCAGGAACTGCGCCGAGATCATCAAGCCGGTTCGCGTACAATGCGCGGCAGGCGGAACTCGATCTTCTCGGTCGCTGTGACCACCGGTTCGACCGCCAGGTCAAACCGGTCGCGGAAGGCTTGCACGACCTCCTCGACCAGCACATCGGGCGCCGAGGCCCCGGCCGTCAGACCCACGGCCGAACAGCCTTCGATCGCGCGCCAGTCGATATCGGCCGCGCGCTGGACCAGCTGCGAATACTCGCACCCCGCCGCGGCGCCGACCTCGACCAGCCGCTTCGAGTTCGACGAGTTGGGTGCCCCGATCACCAGCAGCGCCTGAACCTTCGGCGCCACCGCCTTGACCGCGCCCTGGCGGTTCGTGGTGGCATAACAGATGTCTTCCTTGTGGGGGCCTTCGATGGCTGGGAACCGCGCTTCAAGTGCCTTGACCACCTCGGCCGTGTCGTCGATCGAAAGCGTCGTCTGGGTAATGTAGGCCAGTTTTTCGGGGTCGCGCACCTCCAGCCCGGCCACGTCCTCGGCGGTTTCGACCAGCAGCACCTCGCCCTCGGGCAACTGCCCCATGGTGCCGACGGTCTCGGGATGGCCCTTGTGGCCGATCATGACCATCTGCTTGCCGTTCTCGTGATGGCGTTGCGCCTCCAGGTGCACCTTGGAGACAAGCGGGCAGGTCGCGTCGACATAGACCATCTCGCGCCGCTGCGCCTCTTGCGGCACTGCCTTCGGCACGCCATGGGCCGAGAAGATGACCGGCCGGTCGGCCGGACATTCGTCCAGTTTCTCGACGAAGATGGCCCCCTTTTCGCGCAGACCGTCGACCACGAACTTGTTGTGCACGATCTCGTGCCGCACATAGACCGGCGGCCCCCATTTCTCCAGCGCCATCTCGACGATCTTGATCGCGCGGTCGACACCGGCGCAGAAACCGCGCGGCGCAGCCAGGTGAAGGGTCAGCGGGGGTTTGGTCATGGCGTCTCTCCTGTTCGTTCAAGAGGTAAACCTCCGGGCGTTTCTCGTCCAGCCCCGGACCTAGCCCGACGCCGCGCCGGTGGCCCAGGCAAGCGCGGCATATCGCCCGGTCTTGGCGATGGTGACCAGCACCAGGAACAGCCAGGCCGGCGTGCGCATCATGCCTGCGACCACGGTGAAGCCGTCGCCGAAGGGCGCCCAGCTGAGCAACAGCGTCCAGACGCCCCAGCGTCCGTACCACTCCTGCGCCTTCGCCAGTTGAAGGTTGGAAACCGGAAACCAGCGCCGTTTGCGGAAATGCTCGACCCAGCGGCCGAGCACGTAGTTCACGACGGCCCCCAGGATGTTGCCGACGCTCGCCGCCACGACGAGCGTGACCGGGTCGATCTTGCCGGCGAGCTGAAGCCCGACGAAGACCAACTCCGATTGGAACGGCAGCACCGTCGCGGCGCCGAAGGCGGCGAGAAAGAGCGTGGCGAGTTGGGCGAGGAGCGACAGGTCCAGCATCTGCCCCGTCCAGATGCCGCGGCGGGGCCGCGTTTCAAGGGCGGGCCGACGCTGCGCCGGCCCGTCCGGTCAGCCGTTCGACGCGGCCTCGGTCCGCGGTTCCCTCGGTTCGCGCTGTTCGCGCGGGGGGCGGCCGATCACTTCCTTGAGCTCGTCGAGCTCGATGAAGTTGTCCGCCTGGCGGCGCAGGTCGTCGGCGATCATCGGCGGCGAGCTCCGGATCGTCGAGACGACCGAGACCCGCACGCCCTGCCGCTGCAGGCTTTCGACCAGCGGCCGGAAGTCGCCGTCACCGGAGAACAGCACGATGTGATCGACCCGCGGGGCCAGCTCCATGGCATCGACCGTCAGTTCGATATCCATGTTGCCCTTGACTTTGCGGCGACCCTGGCTGTCGGTGTATTCCTTCGCGGGCTTCGTCACCATGGTGAAGCCGTTGTAGTTCAGCCAGTCCACAAGGGGCCGTATCGGCGAGTAGTCGTCATTGTCGAGCAGCGCGGTGTAGTAGAACGCTCGCAAGAGCTTTCCGCGCCGCATGAATTCCTGGCGGAGGAGCTTGTAATCGATGTCGAACTCCAGCGCCTTGGCGGCGGCATAGAGGTTCGAGCCGTCGATGAAAAGCGCCAGGCGTTCATCTCTGTAAAACATTCGGGCTCCTTTTTGATGTGCCCGCAAGCTCAAGTCCGTGAGTGGGGTGAGACAATGTGCACAATAAAAACGTGGTGCTGCGGGCCATTGCCCAGAACCTAAGGATCGCACGGAATGCCGCAACCTCCAAATCACGCGAAAACCAACCCAAAAGGACACGTTGCCATCGGCACAAATGTCGCGATTCGCGGCGCAACCCTGTCGGGCACGCTTGCGAAGGCGCTCCGCGCGCTTGACAGCGCGTCGTTGCGGGTGGGGCGAATCAGCCGGTTCTACCGCACCCCCTGCATGCCGGCGGGGGCCGGTCCCGATTTCGTGAACGCCGTCGCCGAGATCGAGACCGCGCTCCCGCCAGACGAGGTTCTGGCGCGGCTTCATGCGGTGGAGGCGTCGTTCGGACGGGTGCGCTCCGAGCGCTGGGGGCCGCGCTGCCTTGACATGGACCTGCTGGCGCTGGGCGACGTGGTGCTGCCCGACGTCGAGAGCCAGACGGCTTGGCGCACGCTCCCGCCCGGAGCCCAGCAGCGCGCCGCGCCGGATCGATTGATCTTGCCCCATCCGCGGCTGCAGGAACGCGGCTTCGTGCTGGTGCCGCTTGCCGAGATCGCGCCCGACTGGCGCCACCCGATTCTGCGCCGCACGGCGCGGGAGCTGCGCGATGCCCTTCCGGCCGGGGAAAAGGCGGAAATTGTGCCGATTTCGGGCCCCTGGGGCGAGGTTTCCGCCCTTGTCAAGGACTTTCAGACCCAATAGACAGGGGGCTCAACCTCCCAACGGATCGGAGTGTGCCATGGCCCGCGTGACGGTAGAAGATTGCGTCGACAAGGTTCCGAACAGGTTCGAGTTGGTGCTGCTCGCCTCCCACCGCGCCCGCGAGATCGCGTCGGGCGGCCAATTGACCGTCGACCGCGACAACGACAAGAACCCGGTCGTCGCTCTGCGCGAGATCGCGGAGGAAACCCAGTCCGCCGACGAGTTGCGCGAACGCATGATCGAGGCGAACCAGACCCAGATCGAGGTCGACGAGCCGGAAGAGGATTCCATGGCGCTTCTGATGGGTGGCGGCGGCGCGAGCGAGCCCGACCGGCCGGCCGAGGACGACATGTCCGAAGAGAAGCTGCTTCGCGCGCTGATGGAAGCGCAGGCACAGAAATGACCGCGGGGCGCGCGCGACGCGCCCCCATAAGGCTCGCGGCCGGATGATCGACGTCGAAGACCTGATCTCGCTGGTTCGCAACTACAACCCCCGAACGGACGAGGCGCTGATCCGCAGTGCCTATGTCTACGGGCGCGAGATGCACGCGGGCCAGCTCCGGCGGTCCGGCGAGGAGTATTTCACTCATCCGGTGGCCGTCGCCGCGATCCTGACCGAACAGCGGCTGGACGACGCCACCATCGTGACCGCGCTACTGCACGACACGATCGAGGACACCAAATCGACCTACAAGGAGATCGAGCGGCTCTTCGGCCACGAGATCGCCGAACTGGTCGACGGCGTCACGAAGCTCACCAACCTGCAACTTTCGTCATCGGAAACCAAGCAGGCCGAGAACTTCCGCAAGCTGTTCATGGCGATGTCCAAGGACCTGCGGGTGATCCTGGTCAAACTGGCGGACCGGCTGCACAACATGCGCACGATCAAGTCGCTGCCGCATGACAAACAGGTGCGCAAGAGCCACGAGACGATGGACATCTTCGCGCCGCTCGCTGGCCGGATGGGCATGCAGTGGATGCGCGAGGAACTGGAGGACCTCGCCTTTCGGGTGCTGAACCCCGAGGCGCGGAATTCCATCATCCGCCGCTTCATCAGGCTGCAACGCGAGTCGGGTGACGTGATCCAGCAGATCACCCAGGACATCCGCAAGGAACTGGAGCGCGAGGGTGTCGAGGCCGACGTGTTCGGCCGCGCCAAGAAGCCCTACTCGATCTGGCGCAAGATGGAGGAGAAGGAACAGGGCTTCTCGCGGCTCTCGGACATCTACGGCTTTCGCGTCATCACCGGGAGCGAGGGCGACTGTTACCGCGTTCTGGGCGCGATCCACCGCCGCTGGCGCGCGGTACCAGGACGGTTTAAGGATTACATCAGCCAGCCCAAGTCCAACGGCTACCGCTCGATCCAGACCACCGTGTCGGGGCGCGACGGCAAGCGTGTAGAGGTGCAGATCCGCACCCGCCAGATGCACGAGGTGGCCGAGTCCGGTGTTGCGGCGCATTGGTCCTACCGCGACGGTGTGCGGGCGGAGAACCCCTTTGCGGTCGACCCCGCCAAGTGGATCGCGTCCCTGACCGAGCGGTTCGAGAACGCCGAGGACCATGACGAGTTCCTCGAGCACGTCAAGCTCGAGATGTACTCCGACCAGGTCTTCTGCTTCACGCCCAAGGGCGATGTGATCAAGTTGCCCCGCGGCGCCACGCCGCTGGACTACGCCTACGCCATCCACACCCGGATCGGCGACTCCTGCGTTGGCGCGAAGGTCGACGGCATCCGCGTGCCGCTCTGGACCCGGCTGAAGAACGGCCAGTCTGTCGAGATCATCACCGCCGAGGGCCAGCGCCCGCAGGCGACATGGCTTGATATCGTGGTGACCGGCCGCGCCAAGGCCGCGATCCGCAAGTCGCTGCGCGAGGAGGACCGGGAACGCTACATCAAGCTCGGCCGCGAACTGGCCCGCGTGGCGTTCGAGCATGTCGGCAAGAAGGCAACCGACAAGGCGGTGAAGACGGCGGCGAAGAGTTTCGGCCTGCCCTCCGGCGCGGAGCTTCTGGCGCGCCTCGGCTCGGCCGAGTTGCGCGCGCAGGATGTGGTCGAAGCGCTCTATCCCGAGCTTGCGACCTCGGGCGGCGACGAGATCGACGCCACCCGTGCGGTCGTGGGCCTGTCGCCCGATCAGTCTTTCACCCGCGCGCCCTGCTGCCAGCCGGTGCCGGGCGAACGCATCGTCGGCATCACCTATCGCGGGCGGGGCGTGGTCGTGCATGCGATCGACTGCCCGGTGCTGGAGAAGTTCGAGGACCAGCCCGACCGCTGGATCGACCTTTACTGGCACTCGGGCAAACACCCGGCGGTGCACACGGTCGGGCTGAGCGTCACGATCCGCAACGATGCGGGGGTCCTTGGCCATATCTGCACGTTGATCGGCGAGCAGAAGGCGAATATCTCCGACATGGAATTCGCGGACAAGAAGCCGGATTTTTACCGTTTGCTGATTCAGGTGGACCTGCGCGACGTCGAGCATCTTCACACTGTGATGACCGCGCTTGAGGCCGAGAGCGATGTGGCCGAAATCGAAAGGTATCGCGATCCCGAGCGCGCCGACTGAGGCGTGCCTGCCCCGAAAGGACGACCGGTTTGGTCTTCAAGCGCCGAGACAAGCGAAGCATGGGCCAGGTCATGCTCGACAGCGTCTATCCGCGCGGCGGGTGGGGCCGGGCGCTCTATTACATCACCCACCGGGTGCGCCGGCTGCCCGACAGCCCCGAGAAGATCGCCCGCGGCATCTTCGCCGGCGTGTTCGTGACCTTCACCCCGTTCTACGGGCTGCATTTCGTGCTTGCGGCGGTTCTTGCGATGGTCATGCGCGGCAACATCCTAGCGGCGATGCTGTCGACGTTGTTCGGCAACCCGCTGACCTATGTCCCGATCGGGGTGATCGCGCTGAAGACCGGGCATTTCCTGATGGGCACCGAGTTCGACGAGACGATGAACACCACGCTGGTCGGCAAGTTCACCGGGGCGGCCGCCGACCTCAGGGACAATGTGTTCGCGCTTTTCAGCGAGGCGGAAACCAACTGGGCGAAGCTTGCGCAATTCTACGACGAGGTCTTCCTGCCCTATCTGATCGGGGGCATCATCCCCGGCATCGTCGCGGGGCTTGTCGCGTATTACCTGAGCGTGCCGGTGATCCGCGCCTATCAGAACCGCCGCCGCGGGCGGCTCAAGGAGAAACTGGCCGAGCTGCGGCGCAAGGCGGCACAGGTCGAGGACCGGACTTGAACCCGGACAAGTGGAGGCAAGGGGCCATGGACCATCTGCGGCTGGGCGTGAACATCGACCACGTGGCGACCGTGCGGAACGCGCGCGGCACCGACTATCCCGACCCGATCCGGGCGGCGATACTCGCCGAGGAGGCCGGGGCCGACGGCATCACCGCGCATCTGCGCGAGGATCGGCGCCACATCTCGGACGCCGATATCGACGGGCTGATGGCGGCGTTGACGTTGCCGCTCAACCTCGAGATGGCCGCCACCGAAGAGATGCAGGCAATCGCGCTGCGCCACCGGCCCCATGCGGTCTGCATCGTGCCCGAGAAGCGCGAGGAGCGCACCACCGAGGGCGGGCTCGAGGTGGCGCAGGACGAGAACCGGCTGGCGCATTTCATCGCCCCGCTGAGGGACGCGGGCTGTCGGGTGTCGATCTTCATCGCCGCCGATCCCGCGCAGATCGAGGCCGCCGCCCGGATTGGCGCAGCGGTGGTGGAATTGCATACCGGCGCCTTTTGCGACCTTCACGCCGAGGGGCGGATCGAGGCGCGGGATGCCGAGCTGGACCGGCTGCGGAAGATGGCGACCTACGCCCACGACCTGGGGCTGGAGGTCCATGCCGGCCACGGGCTGGCCTATGATACGGTCGCGCCGGTGGCCGCTTTCACCGAGCTGCGCGAGCTCAATATCGGGCATTTCCTGATCGGCGAGGCGCTTTTTCTCGGCCTAGGCCCGGCTATCGCGGAAATGCGGCGGCGGATGGACGAGGCGCGCGTATGAGCAGGGGCGGGACCAGGAGTTCTTCAGAACACCTTGGCAGAAATCTGCGGACGGTGTTGTGGCGGTGCCCGGCAATGGGGGCGCGCCCGTGATCCTCGGCATCGGCACCGATCTGGCCAATATCGAGCGTGTGCAGCGCACGCTCGACCTGTTCGGCGACCGGTTCCGCACGCGCGTCTTCACCGAGGTCGAACAGCGCAAGGCCGAGCGGCGCGCCGATGTAGCGGGCACCTATGCCAAGCGCTGGGCCGCCAAGGAGGCCTGCTCCAAGGCGCTGGGTACCGGGCTGCGCATGGGCATCGCCTGGAAGGACATGAGCGTTGCCAACCTGGGGACCGGACAGCCGGTGATGCGGCTGTCCGGCTGGGCCGCCGAGCGTCTGGCCGAGATGACGCCGGCAGGCCACGAGGCCATCGTCCACGTGTCCCTTACTGACGACCACCCGTGGGCGCAGGCCTTCGTGGTGATCGAGGCGGTGCCCTCCGGCGCCGATGACCCGACGGCGCCTTGACAGCCCATGCCTGCGACCGCAAGAAGCGACGATCGAACAGAAGGCAGGACCGGGCATATGGCGAAGACGGGCGAGAAGCAGCAGGGCGGTCTGTGGGAGACCGTCAAGACGATCTTCTGGGCGCTCCTGATCGCCGGGATCTTCCGCACGGTCTTCTTTCAGCCGTTCTGGATCCCGTCGGGCTCCATGAAGGACACGCTGCTGATCGGCGATTTTCTCTTCGTCAACAAGATGGCCTATGGCTATTCGCGCTATTCCTGCCCGTTCGGCCTGTGTCCCATCGAGGGCCGGATATTCGCGTCGGAGCCCGAACGCGGCGACGTGGTGGTGTTCCGCCACCCTGTGAACGGGTCGGACTTCATCAAGCGTCTCGTGGGGTTGCCCGGCGACACGGTCCAGATGAAAGAGGGCGTGCTGCACCTCAACGGGGCCCCGGTCGAGATGGAGCCCGCCGGTGATTTCGTCGAGACCTATCGTCGGCAGGGGCCAATGGGATACTATCCGCAGTGCGAGAATGCCCCGGTGGGCGAGGGCGGCACCTGCGCCAAGTCGCGCGCGGTCGAGACGTTTCCGAACGGCAAAAGTCACAATGTCCTGAATATCCGCGACGGCTTCTTCTCGGACAACACGCCGGTCTTTACCGTCCCCGACGGGCACTATTTCTTCATGGGCGACAACCGCGACAACAGCCAGGACAGCCGCTATGCCCGCGCCAACGGGGGTGTCGGATTCGTGCCGGCCGAGAACCTGATCGGACGGGCCGATCGGATCATGTTCTCCTCGGCCGGGCGGTCGCTGTTCTTCGTGTGGACCTGGCGGGGCGATCGTTTCTTCAAGGCCGTCGATTAGGGCGGCCGTGAAGCTCTCTGCCGATCTCAGCGCGTTTACCAAGCGCCTCGGACACCGGTTCAAGCGTCCCGACCTTCTGGTGCGGGCGCTCACCCATTCCTCGCTGTCCAGCCCCACGCGGCCCGACAACCAGCGGCTGGAATTCCTTGGCGACCGGGTGCTGGGGCTTGTCATGGCCGAGGCGCTGCTCGAAGCCGATGGCGGTGCCACCGAGGGCCAGCTCGCGCCGCGGTTCAACGCGCTTGTCCGGCGCGAAACCTGCGCCGAGGTTGCCCGCGAGATCGGGCTTGGCGAGGTGCTGAAGCTCGGCCGTTCCGAGATGATGTCGGGCGGCCGGCGCAAGGAGGCGCTTCTCGCCGATGCGATGGAGGCGGTGATCGCGGCGGTCTATCGCGATGCGGGGTTCGATGCGGCGAAGGCCCTGGTCCTGCGGCTTTGGGGCGCCCGGATCGGCGCAGTCGAAAGCGACGCACGCGACGCGAAGACCGCGCTGCAGGAATGGGCACAGGCGCGCGGGCTGCCCCCGCCGGTCTATGCCGAGATCGCCCGTGAGGGGCCGGACCACGCGCCGCAGTTCACTATTGCGGCGCGCCTGTCTACTGGCGAAGAGGCCTGCGCCACCGCGGGGGCCAAGCGCCAGGCGGAGCAGACCGCGGCGCGCGCGCTGCTCGAGCGGATGGAGGCGAAGGATGGCTGAGACCCGTGCGGGATTCGTGGCTCTCATCGGAGAGCCGAATGCCGGCAAGTCGACGCTGCTCAACCGGATGGTCGGGGCCAAGGTCTCGATAGTCACCCACAAGGTGCAGACTACGCGCACCCGCATTCGCGGCGTGGCGATCGAAGGCGATGCGCAGATCGTGTTCGTCGACACGCCGGGTCTGTTCCGGCCACGCCGCCGGCTGGACCGGGCGATGGTGGCCGCGGCTTGGGGCGGGGCGGCGGATGCCGATATCGTGGTGCTTCTGGTCGAGGCGCATCGCGGGCGAACGGGCGGCGTGAACGCGATCCTGGAGGCGCTCCGCGAGCGGGTGCCCGAGGGCCAGACCGTGGCGCTGGCGATCAACAAGATCGACCGGGTCAAGGCCGAGGTGCTACTGGCGCTGTCGGCGGAGCTGAACGAGGCCTATCCCTTTGCCCGGAGCTTCATGATCTCGGCCGAAAAGGGCTACGGGGTGGACGATCTGCGCGCGTGGCTCGCGGAAAGCCTGCCCGAGGGCCCGTGGCTTTATCCGGAGGATCAGATCGCCGATCTGCCGATGCGGACGATCGCCGCCGAGATCACGCGCGAGAAGCTGACGCTGAGGCTGCACCAGGAATTGCCCTACCAGTTGACTGTCGAGACGGAGAACTGGGAGGATCGCAAGGACGGCTCCACCCGGATCGACCAGCTGATCTACGTGGCGCGCGACGGGCACAAGGGCATCGTGCTGGGCCAAAAGGGCGAGACGATCAAGGCGGTCAGCCAGGCGGCACGGGCCGAGATCGCCGAGTTTCTCGGCCGCACAGTCCACCTGTTCCTGCAGGTCAAGGTCCGCCCGGGCTGGCTGGAAGAGGCGGAGCGCTATTCCGAGATGGGCCTCGATTTCCGGGAGGGGGATTGAGCGTCATCCGGTTGGCCCGGGAACCTGTGGAAGAAATGACGCACGATGATCCAGTAGATGGCTCCACAGGCGAAGATGTTGGCGAAGAGCATCAGCAGAATCGCGGTCGGTGCCCGCCATAGGCCGGTGACGACGACGATGTTGATCAGGATGGCAATCGCGAAGATCGCCTTAGCAGGTCCGGGGGTCGGCAAACGATCGGGCATCGGTCTTTCTTTCGTCTCGCGCAGCGATCATAGCGTGGCGGCGGGCCGAGACCAGAGGGCGTGGCAATGCGTCTGACATCGGATTTCTGGATCAAGGCCTATCTCGCGCGGCTCAGGCTTGCCGGAATACCGGCCTTCGTCGTGACCCATGGCGACGACACGGCCGGGGCTGTGCTGGTCAAGCTGAACACGCTTGACGGGCAGGCGCGCGCCTTCCAGAGATCTTTCGACCTGTCGACCGGGGACCGGGTCTGGGTGGTGCTCGCAGAGGGGCACGAGGCCGAGGTGGACGCCGCGATCGCGCGGCAGCGCGGCTTCGATCCCGATCTCTGGGTGATCGAGGTCGAGGATCGGGCGGGCCGGCACCTGCTGGACGAGGACGGGTTGACCTGACGCGGGCGCCGGCGTGGAGTGGGCCGACCGGGAAGACAGCCGGGGTGGCGGATGATCGAATGGCGGGACGAGGGCGCGGTTCTGGCGGTGCGCCGGCATGGCGAGAGTTCCGCCATTGTCGAGCTTTTCACCGCCGAGCACGGCCGGCACCTGGGCGTGGTGCGCGGCGGGGCAGGCCGCCGCATGGGCCCGGTCCTGCAGCCCGGCACGCAGTTGGCGGTGACCTGGAAGGCACGGATCGAGGACCACATCGGCAGCTACACGGTGGAGCCTGTACGCTCGCGCAGCGCCCACGTTCTGGGCGACGCCCGCGCGCTGGCCGGGCTCAATGCCGTAACCGCGCTTCTGTCCTTCGCCCTGCCCGAACGGGCACCGCACCCGGGGCTCTACGGACGGTCGGTGACGCTTCTCGACCTGCTCGGCCATGCCGACGCCTGGCCGCTGGCCTACCTGCGCTGGGAGATGGCACTGCTGGAAGAGATGGGGTTCGGGCTCGACCTGTCGCGCTGCGCGGTCACGGGCGAGCGGGACGATCTCGTTTACGTCTCACCGCGCACTGGGCGGGCGGTCAGTGCGGCTGGCGCGGGCGACTGGGCGGACCGCCTGTTGCCGCTGCCGCCCTGTCTGCTGGGCCAAGGGCCGGTGCGCGCCGAGGAAATCGCCGAGGGGCTGCGGACGACGGGGCACTTCCTGGAAAAATGGCTGGCCCCGGCACTGGGAGAGAAACCGCTGCCGGGCACCCGGGCGCGGTTGGCGGAGCTTTTGGGGCGGATGGACTGAGGCCCCGAACGAAAACGCCCCGGCCATGGGGCCGGGGCGGGTGGTCGGTTCTGATGCGTTCTCAGCCCAACAGGCGCCGCGCGATGACCTGTGCCTGAATTTCGGCCGCACCCTCGAAGATGTTGAGGATGCGCGCATCGCACAGGATGCGCGAGATCGCGTATTCCAGCGCGAAGCCGTTGCCACCGTGCACCTGCAGGCCGTTGTCGGCCGCCGCCCAGGCGATGCGCGCGCCCAGGAGTTTCGCCATCCCCGCCTCGAGGTCGCATCGCCGGTCGTGGTCCTTTTCCCAGGCCGCGAAATAGGTCAGCTGGCGGGCGACCATGATTTCCACCGCCATCATCGCCAGCTTGTCCGCGACGCGGGGGAAGGCGATCAACGGCTTGCCGAACTGCTTGCGGTCCTGGGCGTATTGCATGCCCACGTCCAGCGCCGATTGCGCCACGCCGATGGCGCGCGCCGCAGTCTGGATGCGCGCGCTCTCGAAGGTCTGCATCAGCTGCTTGAAGCCCTGGCCCTCGACCCCGCCGAGCAGGTTCTCGCCCCTGACCTTGAACTTGTCGAAGCCGAGCTCGTATTCCTTCATGCCGCGATAGCCCAGCACCTCGATCTCGCCGCCGGTCATGCCCTCGGTCGGGAAGGGGTTTTCGTCGGTGCCCGGCGTCTTTTCCGCCAGGAACATCGACAGGCCCTTGTAGTCGGTCGTTTCGGGATCGGTGCGGGCGAGCAGCGTCATCACATGGGTGCGCGCGGCGTGGGTGATCCAGGTCTTGTTGCCCGTCACTTCGTAATCGTCGCCCACCTTGACCGCGCGGGTCCGGAGCGCGCCGAGGTCGGAGCCGGTGTTCGGCTCGGTGAAGACGGCGGTCGGCAGTATCTCGGCGCTCGCGATCTTGGGTAGCCATTCCTGCTTTTGCGACTCGGTGCCGCCGCAGAGGATCAGTTCCGCGGCGATCTCGGACCGCGTGCCCAGCGAGCCCACGCCGATGTAGCCGCGCGACAGCTCCTCGGACACGACGCACATCGACGCCTTGGACAGCCCGAACCCGCCATATTCCTCGGGGATGGTCAGCCCGAATACGCCGAGTTCGGCCATCTCCTCGATGACCTCCATCGGGATCAGTTCGTCCTTGAGGTGCCATTCATGGGCGTTGGGTTCCACGCGGTCCACGGCGAAACGGCGGAACTGCTCGCGGACCATCTCCAGCTCGTCTTCGAGCCCGGTGGCGCCCACGGTTACGTTGGCGGATTGCTCCTGCATCAGCGCGACGAGGCGCGCGCGGGCCGTCGGCGTGTTGCCGGACTGTGTCAGCGTCATGACCTCGGACGTCATCAGCGCACGCTGATCCTCCTGGCTCAGGCCGATATCCTGCAGCCGCACGATCTCGGTCTGGCTCATCGGGATGCCGCCGTAGATCTGCCAGAGGTATTCCCCGAACGCGATCTGGTGGATCAGCTGCTCAACCTCGCCGAACTTGCCGCCTTCGCTCAGCCGCTCCGCCCAAGCCTGCATCTGGTGCAGCGCCTGCGCGTAGGTCGCAAGCCAGGCCAGCCCGTGCGCGGCCGTCTGGTGCGCCTCGACAAGGCGGCCCGACACGCGGTCGCCCTCTGTCACCTTCGCGCGAAGCGATTGCCGCGCGGCCTCCAGCACACTGTCGACCGGGCCGAGCGCCGCCTTCGTCAGCGTCATCAGGTTAGGGAGGAGGGCGGTTTCGGCGGGCATGTCCTGGCCGTCATGGGGCATGAATCGTCTCCTTCTCTCGGGCTTCGGCTGACATAGGCCCTTCGCAGGTGCAGCGCAACAAAAATTCAATTTCCACAGGCTTTGCGAAGCAAAATGTCCAAGGCATTTTGGCGCTGCGGCGCCTGACAGCCTGCGATATAGGGCAGGGGCCGGACCAGTCAGGGGGCCCATGCTCTTCGGGATCGATCCACCTCTTTTCGCCGCGGCGGCCTCGGTCGCGCTGTTTGGCGGGTTCGTGAAGGGCGCGGTGGGTTTTGCGCTGCCGATGATCCTGATCTCGGGGTTATCGAGCTTTCTGCCGGCCGAGGTTGCGCTGGCCGGCCTGATCCTCGCGACGCTCTTGACGAATGTCGCCCAGGCCTTCCGGCAGGGGGCGGCAGCGGCTTGGGGGTCCGTGTGCCGCTACTGGCGTTTGATCGGGTGCGTTGTGCTGGCGATCGGGCTGAGCGCGCCGCTGGTCACTATCCTGCCGGACCGGGCGATGTATCTGCTGCTTGGCATTCCGATCGCGGGGTTCACCTTCTCGCAGTTGCTCGGCCGGCAACTGATCTTGCCTGCCCGGCACCGGGCGCGGGCCGAGGTGGCGACGGGGCTTGTGGGCGGCTTTTTCGGCGGTATTTCCGGGGTCTGGGGGCCGCCGGTGATTGCCTATCTGCTCAGCTTCAACACCGATAAGGTCGAGATGGTACGCGTGCAGGGGGTGGTGTTCCTGCTGGGTGCGGTGATGCTGGTGGCTGCCCATCTGGGATCGGGTGTGCTGAACGCGCAGACGCTGCCATTCTCCGCGGCGCTCGTGGTGCCGGCGGCGCTGGGCATGTGGCTGGGCTTCCGCGTGCAAGATCGGCTGGAGCCCAACCGGTTTCGCAAGGCGACCCTGGTGATCCTGACGATCGCGGCCGGGAACCTGATCCGCAAGGGTCTGTTCGGCTGATCAGTAGTGAATCGCCATGCGATGCCCGCGGCTGTCGCGCTGCGGCGGATCGGGGAGCGTTGCGTGCGTGCCCTGGGCGATGCGGTCGGCGGACCAGAGCGCGATGCAGGCGTCGTAGAGATCGTCGGACGCCCAGCGGCCTGTACGTCTGCCGAGCCCGTGTCGAAGTCGTTCGAGGTCGAAGCCGATACGTTCGAGCAGAGACCTGCGTTGCTCGGGCCCAGGAGATGGCTTGCGCCTCGTGGATTTCTTGGGCGCTAACGTCTGACCTGCACAGGCAGCAAAGGAGACCTCGGGATGGACCTCATACAGCGGAACGTCGGTCTTCTCGCTGAGAAGATTATCCAACTCGACGATCTTGGTACAGATTGCCCATGCGACAGGTGAAAGCCGCTTTCCCTTTGGAAGCGTCTCGCAAAGATCCCAGTAACCTCGCTTGCTGGGGTCCGAATTGAAGAACGAAAGATGTTCCCTCGTTGGCGACAAGAACACTCGGGTTTCGGGAAACCCCTTTCGCACGAGTGGGTCTATTGCACGTTCCTTAAGGAAGTCTTTCGCTGCCTTGTCCGCTAGCCGCTGCTCACCTGCCGCGTCTGCCAGACCGATCGGGATGTCGATTGCTACATATGAACCGACCGCGAGCAAATCCTTGGCGCTTTCGACAATGCACGCCCTTGCCTTTTCTGGTCGATCCGGTGGCATCGTGACCGCGAGCCACCCAGCGCGGCAACCATCCGCCCCACAAGGATCATGAGTCATGGCACATCAAACGCCAGAGCACACCGCCCGGGCCAATGGCCGGGCAGTGCGTTGGGCTTCAAGGTGATCCTCGTAACGCTCACCCGATCGCCGCGCTCTTCACGTCGTCGTCGATGAAGGGCAGGTACTGGGCGAAGTTCTCGGAGAACATGTGCACCAGTTTCGCCGCCTGCGCGTCATAGGCGTTGGCGTCGGCCCAGGTGCGGCGCGGGTCGAGCAGCACCTCGGGCACATCTGGCACGCTGAGCGGCACCTCGAAGCCGAAATTCGGGTCCTTGCGGAACTCGGCATCGTTGAGCGAGCCGTCGAGCGCCGCGGCCAGCAGCGCGCGCGTCGCCTTGATCGGCATCCGCTCGCCGGTCCCGTAGGCGCCGCCGGTCCAGCCGGTGTTCACCAGCCAGCAGGTCGCGCCGTGGGTGGCGATCCTGTCGCGCAGAAGCTGGCCGTAGACCTCGGGGCGCCGCGGCATGAAGGGTGCGCCGAAGCAGGTCGAGAAGGTGGGTTCGGGCTCGGTCACGCCCTTCTCGGTGCCGGCCACCTTGGAGGTGAAGCCCGACAGGAAGTGATACATCGCCTGTGCCGGTGTCAGTCGGGCGATCGGGGGCAGCACCCCGAAGGCGTCGCAGGTCAGCATGATGATGTTCTTGGGATGCCCGCCCAGCGCCGAGTCGGAGGCGTTGGAGATATACTCCAGCGGGTAGGCGCAACGCGTGTTCGCGGTCAGCGAGTCGTCCTCGAAGTCGAGCGCGAGGCTGTGCGGCTCGAACACCATGTTCTCGATTACCGTGCCGAACTTGGTGGTCGTGGCATAGATCTCGGGCTCGGCCTCGGCGCTGAGGTTGATGGTCTTGGCGTAGCAGCCGCCCTCGAAATTGAAGGTGCCCGTGTCGGACCAGCCATGCTCGTCGTCGCCGATAAGCGTGCGCGCCGGGTCGGCCGAGAGCGTGGTCTTGCCGGTGCCCGACAGACCGAAGAAGATCGCGGTATCGACCGGGTTGCCGGGCGCGTGGTTGGCCGAGCAGTGCATCGGCATGATGCCCTTTTCGGGCAGGATGTAGTTGAGCAGGGTGAAGACCGATTTCTTGATCTCGCCCGCGTATTCGGAGTCGCCGATCAGGATCAGTTTCTTGGCGAAGTTCATCGCCACCACGGTGCGGCTGCGGCAGCCGTGACGTTCGGGGTCGGCCTTGAAGCTGGGGCAGTTGATGACAGTGAACTGGGGCGCGAAGGAGTCGAGTTCGTCCAGCGCGGGTCGGCGCAGCAAGTGGCGCGAGAACAGACCGTGCCACGCCATCTCGGTGACCACGCGCACGTCCAGTCGGTTCCCGGGGTCGGCCCCGGCGTAAAGGTCCTCGACGAACACCTCGTTGCCTTTCAGGTGCGCCAGCATGTCGGCATGCAGCCGGTCGAAGGCCTCGGGCGTCATCGGGCGGTTGTTGTCCCACCAGATGCTGTCCTCGACATCCGGGGTGCGCGCCACGTGCTTGTCTTTGGGCGAGCGGCCGGTATGTTCGCCGGTGGTCACCAGGAAGGCGCCGCCCTGGCCGAGATGCCCCTCGCCGCGCTTCAGCGCCTCTTCGATCAGAGCCGGTTCCAGCAGGTTGTAATGGACCTTTCCGAGCCCGATTATGCCCTGATCTTCAAGACGTTGCGCGGGGTTGACCCGTCCGATTTCCATCTCGCACCCTCCATGACGCCGCGTAAGAATGATGCGCGGCTATATCATAACGCTTCCACGGAACAACAGGGCGGGAAAGCGGCGTTAGCGCAATCATGTGACTTTGCCGCGTGCGTTAGCGCAATCATCCTGCGTGGGTGAACGATTGTTGCCCGCGGAGGAACAGCGAATACGGCGACCTGGCGCGGATTAGCGATGTGTAAGGGGTTTTCGCGTTGATTGTTGCCACGAGAAAGCCGCGATTCGGAGGTAAAAATCGATTCGCGGCATCTATCCGGGACGATTGGCGTCGGAATACAGACAGTTCTGGCGCTGAGCAGTACGAGGACACCGACATGTCAAGGATTGCCTTGGTTGACGACGACAGGAACATCCTGACCTCTGTTTCCATGACGCTCGAGGCCGAGGGCTTCGAGGTGGAAACCTACAATGACGGCCAGGCGGCGCTGGACGCGTTCAACAAGCGCCTGCCCGACATGGCGGTCTTCGACATCAAGATGCCACGGATGGACGGGATGGACCTGTTGCAGCGGGTGCGCCAGAAGACCAGCATGCCGGTGATCTTCCTCACCTCGAAGGATGACGAGATCGACGAGGTTCTAGGGTTGCGGATGGGCGCCGACGACTACGTGAAGAAGCCGTTCTCGCAGCGCCTTCTGGTCGAACGCATCCGAGCGCTGTTGCGCCGGCAGGAAGTCATCGCATCCGACGCCGGCCCGGCGCCCGAGGAAAGCAAGGTGATGGTGCGCGGCCAGCTCTCGATGGATCCGCTGCGGCACGCGGTGACCTGGAAAGGGCAGAACGTCTCGCTGACCGTGACCGAATTTCTGCTGTTGCAGGCGCTCGCCCAGCGGCCCGGTTTCGTCAAGAGTCGGGACCAGTTGATGGACGTCGCCTATGACGACCAGGTCTATGTGGACGACCGGACCATCGACAGCCATATCAAGCGGCTGCGCAAGAAGATGCGCCAGGTTGACTCGGAGTTCTCCGCGATCGAAACCCTCTACGGCATCGGGTACCGTTACAACGAGGAGTGACGGTCTGGACGCGGACCCGGGGGCGGTCGTGCGGGATACGAAACGGACAACGGACGGAGACGTCGTTCTCGGCGAGGACTGGGTCGCGCCGGGTCCCGGGTTGGAAAGCGAGATCAGGCTGCAGCGCGAGGGTCGGAGCTTCGTCTCGCTCAACCGGTCGCCGCTGGCGCGCAAGATCATCACCTTCAACCTGATTGCCCAGATCGTCCTGATCTCGGGCGTGCTCTACCTGAACCCCGCGCGCGACAGCCTGCTCAGCCAGCGCGAGAGCAGCATGATGGCCGAGGCGGAGCTGATCGCCGACGTGTTCGAGGCGCAGATGGCACGCGGCGCACCCGTCGAGCTTGCCACCGCTGACGGCATCGACGTCGGGGCGACGCTTGCGGCGCTGGACCTCGCCCCCGGGGCGGATGTCTTCGTCTTCGACGCAGCCGGAAGCCTCGTCGGACGGGCGCGCGGTCTGGCGAGCCCCGGCTGGCCCGTCGCGTCGTACGAGGACGAGCGCCGTATCACGATCATCACGGATTTCCTCAACATGATCTGGGAGGGGCTGGCGCGCGTCACCGGCTCGGACCGTGCGGGAGCCACGCTGGGCAACCCGCAGGAGCGCATGAGCGACCAGGTCGCGCGGACCAGTCAGACCGGCGCCCAGGTCCAGACCGGGGTCGACGCGCGCGGTCGCACGTCGTTCACCGTCACCACGCCGATCACGCAGCTCGGCCGCACCGTGGGCGTCGTTGCCGTGACCTCGGCCAGCGGCGAGATCGACTGGCTGGTGCGGATCGAGCGCGAGCAGGTGCTGCAGGTCTTCGTCGTCGCGACCCTCGTCTCGATCGGGCTCAGCCTCGTGCTTGCCTCGACCATCGCCAATCCGCTGTCTGATCTTGCTGCCGCCGCCGAACTCGGCCGCGACCGCAATGCGCGCAAGATAAATCCGGTGCGCGTGCGAATCCCCGACCTGACGGCCCGCCCCGACGAGATCGGGCGTTTGTCCGGCGCGCTGCGCGGCATGGTCACCGCGCTCTACGACCGCATCGACGCGAACGAGCAGTTCGCGGCGGATGTCGCCCACGAGATCAAGAACCCGCTGGCTTCCCTGCGTTCGGCGACCGGCACGCTGCGCGTCGCCAAGCGCGAGGACCAGCGCGCCAAGCTGCTCGACGTGATCGACCATGACGTGCGCCGGCTCGACCGCCTGGTCAGCGACATTTCCAACGCCTCGCGGCTCGACAGCGAACTCGTCAAGGAAGAGGAAGAGCCGTTCGACCTTGTCCGCTTGCTCACCAGCCTGACTGGGCATCATGGGCAGGAGGCGCGCGAGAAGGGCGTCGAGTTCATCTCGGACCTGCCCCCGGACCCGATCCTCATCAATGGGCTCGAGGCGCGCCTCGCCCAAGTCTTCGTCAACCTGATCACCAACGCAATTTCTTTCTGCGAGGCGGGGGACGCGGTGCGCATCTGGGCGCGCACCCGCGACAGCCGGGTTCTCGTCGTGGTCGAGGATACCGGCCCGGGAATCCCCGATCAGGCGTTGGCCAAGGTCTTCAACCGGTTCTATTCCGAGCGCCCCGCGGGCCAGTTCGGGGACCATTCCGGCCTCGGTCTCGCGATTTCCAAGCAGATCGTCGAGGCCCATGGCGGCGTGATCTGGGCCGAGAACATCCGTCCCACCGCTGCCGACGTCACCTCGGAACCCCTGGGCGCACGTTTCGTCGTGGGCCTGCCGCTCTGAGGGCGCGCGCATGACCGGCATCGCCTCTCCGCTGATCCTTCATGCCAGCTGCGTGGCCGTCCAAGGCCGCGCCGTGCTCATCCTCGGCGCGTCGGGGGCCGGCAAGTCCGGGCTCGCGCTGCAACTGATGGCGCTGGGGGGCGGCCTCGTCGCGGACGACCGGACCTGTCTGGCGCGCGGCGCCGACGGCCTCGTTGCCTCGTCGCCTTCGGCGATCCGCGGCCGGATCGAGGCGCGTTTCGTCGGGCTGCTCGCCGCCGACCCGGTGCCAGAGGCGCCGGTTGCGCTCGCCGTTGATCTCGACCGTGTCGAGACTGAGCGCCTGCCGCCTCGCCGCGAAGCGCGATTTCTTGATGTCGTCGTGCCCTTGCTTCGACGGGTTGACCGGGCATATTTCCCCGCAGCGATCCTTGCGCACGTCATCCACGGCCGAACCGACTGATGCCCGACCCCGACGAGAGAGACCCTTCCGCGCCGAGCCAGCGCGTCGTCCTGGTCACGGGCGCGTCGGGGGCGGGGCGGTCGACCGCGCTCAACTTGCTGGAGGACCTGGGCTTCGAGGCGATCGACAACCTGCCGATGTCGCTGATCCCGCGGCTGCTCGACGGGGCGGACCCGCGCCCGCCGCTCGCGGTTGGCGTCGATACGCGGACGCGCGAGTTTTCTGCGCGCGCGCTGGCCGATCTCATCGGGCAACTCTCGGCCGACGCCGCGATCGAGGCGGATGTATTCTATCTCGACTGCCGGCCCCAGGTTCTTCTGCGCCGGTTCTCCGAAACGCGCCGCCGCCACCCGATGGCGCCGGCCGAAAGCCCGGCCGAGGGCGTCAGCCGTGAACTCGACCTGCTGACACCGATCCGCGACCTCGCCACCATTCTCGTCGATACCTCGGACCTCACGATCCACGAGTTTCGGGCCGAGATGACGCAACGTTTCGCCACCGGCGGCGAGGCGCCGCTTGCGGTGTCGCTGCATTCGTTCTCGTACAAGCGGGGGATGCCGCACGGGCTCGACATGGCGTTCGACTGCCGGTTCCTGCGCAATCCCTACTGGGAAGAAGCCCTGCGTGGGCATGACGGGCGGGAGGCGTGCGTCAAGGACTATATCGCGGCCGATCGGCGCTACGGCCCGTTCCTGGACCGTGTTCTGGCGCTGGCCGAACTGGTGCTGCCCGCCCATCGCGAGGAGGGGCGCAGCCATATCTCGATCGGGTTCGGCTGCACCGGAGGCCAGCACCGGTCGGTCGCCGTCGCGGAAGCCGTGGCAAAGAGGCTTGCGGCAATGGAATGGCAAGTGTCTATAAGACATAGAGAGTTGGAACGGCGGACGCAGACCGCGCCCGCGATCACATCGGGAACGGGCGGGTGATCGGAATCGTCATCGTCGCGCATGGCGGGCTCGCCAGGGAATACCTGGCCGCAATGGAGCACGTCGTCGGGCAACAGGCCGGCATCCGCGCGATCTCGATCGACCCCGAGGACGACCGGATTTCCAAGCAGGAGGAAATCTGCCGCGCCGCCGACGAGGTGGACACCGGGGGCGGCGTGGTGGTGGTGACCGACATGTTCGGTGGCTCGCCGTCCAATCTTTCGATCCGCGCCTGCGTCGCCGCGGACCGGCGCATCCTGTACGGGGCAAACCTGCCGATGCTGATCAAGCTGGCGAAATCGCGGCGGATGAGCCTCGGCGAGGCCACCGCCTCGGCGCTGGCGGCGGGGCGGAAATACATCGACAGCTTCGACGCGGGCAGCCTCTGACAGCCGGGCCATGGGGGATAGTGTGATCCGAACCATCGAGATCGTGAACGAGAAGGGTCTGCACGCGCGGGCCTCGGCGAAGTTCGTGGAATGCGTCGAGGAGTACGATGCCTCGGCCGAGGTGAGCCGCGACGGCATGAGCGCGGCGGGTGACTCCATCATGGGGCTTTTGATGTTGGCAGCCTCGAAGGGAACAACTATTGAGGTCAGGACCAGCGGGCCCGAGGCGGAGAAGCTGGCCGACGCGCTGGAACGGCTCGTGGCGGAGCGGTTCGGCGAGAACATGTAGGGCAGACGTCCCGGGAACCAGCACCCATGGTGGACAGCACCGAGATCAGACCGGCTCTTCTGCATCGCTCTCCCCGGCTGGTCGGCCAGGGCGACGGCACGCGGCTCGCCGAGCAGGCGTACGACTCGCGGCGGCTATCCTACGCGCATACGTTCTCGAACCCGCTTCAGATGCGGACCATCCAGACGATGGAATACCTCACCGGAAAGCTGCACCTGTTGCGGCTGATCCGCCGGTTCGAGGCGATGGGTGTGCCCGAAGGCCAGCCCTTCTGGAAACAGGCGCTGGACCTCATGGGCATCGCCGTCGAGACGCCGGAGGCGCAGATCGCCAACATCCCGGCGGAGGGGCCTCTGGTCGTGGTCGCGAACCACCCCCATGGCCTGGTCGACGGGATGGTGTTGGCCGAACTGATCGGACGGGTGCGCACGGATTACAAGATCTTGACCCGCTCGCTTCTGACCGGCGTAGGCGAGGTCGAGCAGTTTCTCATCCCCGTGCCGTTCCCGCACGAGGACGACGCGCTGCAACAGAACCTCGAGATGCGCCGTCGCGCCATGGCCCACCTGGCCGATGGGGGCGCGATCGCGCTGTTTCCCTCCGGGCTCGTCGCCTCGTCTCAGACGATGTTCGGCCCGGTGGTCGAGGCCGAGTGGAGCCCGTTCACCGCCAAGATGATCCAGCGTTCCGGCGCGCGGGTGGTGCCGATCCGCTTCCGCGGGGCGAATTCGCGCTGGTACCAGTTCGCGAACCAGATCTCGGCCACGCTGCGCCAGGGTCTGCTGCTTTACGAGGTGCGCCATGCCCTGAACCGGCCGCAGGCCCCGGTGATCGGGCCGGCGATCGGGCGCGATGAGATCGGATGCTGGGCCGGGAATCCGCGCGGATTCATGGCCTGGCTGAGGGAGCAGACGCTGGCGCTGGGCTAGGCGGCTATTGGATAGAGCGCCTTCGGCGCACGCCTTCTGGCACTGCGTGCGGTAGGCGTCTCACCTCGTCGGGACCGGGACCTCGTCGCGGTAGTCGTAGAAGCCGCGCTGCGTCTTGCGGCCGAGCCAGCCGGCCTCGACATATTTCGTCAGCAGCGGGCAGGGGCGGTATTTCGTGTCCGCCAGCCCGTCATGAAGCACGTTCATGATGGCAAGGCAGGTGTCGAGCCCGATGAAATCGGCCAGTTCCAGCGGTCCCATCGGGTGGTTCGCGCCGAGCCGCATCGACTCGTCGATCGACTTTACCGAGCCCACGCCCTCGTAGAGCGTGTAGACCGCCTCGTTGATCATCGGCATTAGGATGCGGTTGACGATGAAGGCGGGGAAATCCTCGGCCGTGGCTGCGCTCTTGCCGAGTTTCTCGACCACGCCGAGCAGCGTCTTGTAGGTCGCCTCTTCGGTGGCGATGCCGCGGATCAGTTCCACCAGTTGCATCACGGGCACGGGGTTCATGAAGTGGAATCCCATGAACTTCTCGGGGCGGTCCGTGCGGCTGGCCAGCCGGGTGATCGAGATCGACGAGGTGTTGGATGTCAGGATCGTTTCGGGCTTGAGGTGCGGCTGGAGGTCCTCGAAGATGGCGGTCTTGACCGTCTCGCGCTCTGTCGCGGCCTCGATGATGAGGTCCGATGGGCCGAGATCGGCCAGCATCGTCGTCGTGGCGATCCGCTCAAGCGCCGCGGTCTTTTCGGGCTCCGTGATCTTGCCGCGCGCGACCTGGCGGTCGAGGTTCTTGCCCACGCTTGCCAGCGCGCGGGAGAGGGCCTCGTCCGAAATGTCGGTCAGCAGCACGTCGAAGCCGGCGAGCGCGAAGACATGCGCGATGCCGTTGCCCATCTGGCCCGCGCCGACCACACCGACGGTCCTGATTTCCATGGGGTTCCCCTTGCGCTGTTGGCCGGGACCTTAAGGTGCCCCGCGCCATCCGCGCAAGGGTGAAGCGGCCGATAAAATCCGGGCTTTAGCGACTTGGAAACCCTGTGACGTCAGGTTGGCGAAGATGAGTCGCAACTCCGAGTAGGCAATCATGAGTTTCGAAAAGCCCGGCAGCGCGGACATGTCCTATTTCCCGTGCCGCTACGGCAATTCCCGACTCCTGTTCCGGGGGCCGAAGCGGACGCTCGAGGGCGCCTATTGTGCCGTGATCGGCGGGACCGAGACCTACGGGAAGTTCATTCCTACCCCCTATTCCAGCCTGCTCGAACAGGCGATGGATATGCCGGTCGTGAACCTGGGTTGTGTCAATGCGGGGATCGACGTCTTCGTCAACGATGCCACGATCATGGAGGTCGCGGCGGGTGCAAAGGTCGCAGTGATCCAGGCGCTGGGTGCCCAGAACATGTCGAACCGGTTCTACGCGGTTCATCCGCGGCGTAACGACCGGTTTCTCCGGGCCTCGGCCATGCTCAAAGCGCTCTACCCCGGCGTCGACTTCACCGAGTTTCATTTCACCCGCCATATGCTGATCGCCCTGAAGGAAAGATCCGAGAGCGCGTTCGAGATCGTGGTGGCCGAACTTCAGGTGGCCTGGCAGGCGCGGATGCGGATGCTGGCCACGCGCCTGCCGGGAGAGAAGGTGCTGCTGTGGTTCTCCACGCGGTCGCCCGACGCCGAGCAGCATGCGGACGGGTTGGGCCAGGATCCGCTTTTCGTCACCCGTCACATGCTGGATACGGTGCGCCCCTATTTCAACCGCGTCGTCGAGGTCTCCGATAGCGCCCGGACCGGCGACGAGGGGACGGACGGCATGATGCTGAGTGAGGTGGACGCCCTGGCGGCCGCGGCGCTTCCGGGGCCGGCGGTGCACCGGGACGTGGCGGATGCGCTGGAAGCCGTGCTGCGCGACCTTATTGCCTGAGGTGTGAAGAAAAAGGCCCGCCGAAGCGGGCCTATTGAATTTTTCGGCGATATGTCGCCTCAGAGCTTCTCGATCAACTCCGGCACGGCGTCGAAGAGGTCCGCCACAAGACCGTAATCGGCCACCTGGAAGATCGGCGCCTCTTCGTCCTTGTTGATGGCGACGATGACCTTGCTGTCCTTCATCCCCGCAAGGTGCTGGATCGCGCCCGAGATGCCCACCGCGATGTAGAGTTCGGGCGCCACCACCTTGCCGGTCTGGCCGACCTGCCAGTCGTTCGGCGCATAGCCCGAGTCGACCGCCGCGCGCGAGGCGCCGACCGCGGCCCCCAGCTTGTCGGCGAGTTGCTCGATCATCCGGAAATCCTCTTCCGAACCCACGCCGCGACCGCCCGAGACGATCACCCCGGCCGAGGTCAGTTCGGGCCGATCGCTTTCCGCGGCGGTGTCCTCGACCCATTCGGAGAGGGCGGGGTTGGCGGCCGTGGCCGCCTCTTCCACCGGCGCGGGGCCGCCTTCGCCTGCGGCGTCGAAGGTCGAGGTGCGAATCGTCAGCACCTTCTTCGCGTCCGAGGTCTTGACGGTCTGCACCGCGTTGCCGGCATAGATCGGTCGCTCGAAGGTGGCGCCGTCCACGACGCCCACGATGTCCGAGATCACCATCACGTCGAGCAGCGCGGCCACCCGCGGCATGATGTTCTTTGCGTCCGTCGTGGCGGGCGCCGCGATGTGATCGTAGTCGCCGGCGAGCGACACGATCAGATCGGCGGTCGGCTCGGCCAGGCGATAGCCATAGATCGCGTCTTCGGCCACGAGGACCTTGGCCACGCCGTCGATCTTTGCGGCGGCCTCGCCCGCGGCCTTGGCCTCGGCCCCGACGCACAGCGCGGTGACCTCGCCCAGATCGCGCGCGGCGGTGACGGCCTTGGCGGTGGCGTCGAGCTGCAATTCGCCGCCGGTGACTTCGGCAAGAAGAAGAACCGCCATGTCAGAGCACCCCCGCTTCGTCCTTGAGTTTCGTCAGCAATTCGTCGACCGAGCCGACCTTGACGCCGGCCTGCCGCTCGCGCGGTTCGGCGGTCTTCAGCACCTCGAGTCGCGGCGTGACGTTGACGCCGTAATCGGCGGGAGTCTTTTCGTCGAGCGGCTTCTTCTTGGCCTTCATGATGTTGGGCAGCGAGGCGTAGCGCGGCTCGTTGAGGCGCAGGTCCACGGTGACGATGGCCGGCATCTTGACCTTGATCGTCTGCAGGCCGCCATCGACCTCGCGGGTGACCAGCGCGTTATCTCCGTCGATGCCGAGCTTGGAGGCGAAGGTGCCCTGGCTCCAGCCCAGAAGCGCCGCCAGCATCTGGCCGGTCGCGTTCATGTCGTTGTCGATCGCCTGCTTGCCGGCGAGGACGAGGCCGGGCTGTTCCTCGTCGATCACCGCCTTGAGGATCTTAGCGACCGCCAGCGGCTCGATATCGTCGTGGATATCCTCGGCGGCGACAACCAGGATCGCGCGGTCGGCACCCATGGCGAGCGCCGTGCGCAGCGTTTCCTGCGCCTGCTTGACGCCGATCGAGACCGCGACGACCTCCTCGGCCTGGCCGGCCTCCTTCAGGCGGATCGCTTCTTCCACTGCGATCTCGTCGAAGGGGTTCATCGACATCTTGACGTTGGCGAGATCGACCCCCGTGCCGTCCGCCTTCACGCGGACCTTCACGTTGTAGTCGATCACGCGCTTGACGGGCACGAGTACCTTCATCGGCGTGTCTCTCCTTGGCTAGCATGCCCCCCGGCAGGGCGGCAGGTCAGTCATTGGGCCACCTGTTAGCGAGTCTGAAACCGGGAAAACAGGTCAAAATCGACGCGACAGGAAATTTCGACGTCACGTTCGCAGGCTTTCGATTGTTGCCCTGGGGTCCGTCAGCCGCCG
Source organism: Rhodovulum sp. ES.010 (assembly GCF_900142935.1). Classification (NCBI taxonomy): domain Bacteria; kingdom Pseudomonadati; phylum Pseudomonadota; class Alphaproteobacteria; order Rhodobacterales; family Paracoccaceae; genus Rhodovulum; species Rhodovulum sp. ES.010. Next base: position 3,063,101 of record NZ_FSRS01000001.1, read on the forward strand.
GGCCTGCGGCTCACCGGTTCGCGCCCGGCACCCACAGCACGTCGGCCTTTCCGCCGTCATTGGCGAGGCGGGCCGCGACGAAGAACCAGTCGGACAGCCGGTTGAGGTATTTCACCGCCCAAGGGTTCACCGAGTCCGTGGTCGCAAGCTCCACCGTTTCGCGCTCGGCCCGGCGGCTTACCGTCCGGCACAGGTGAAGATGCGCGGCCAGCGCCGAGCCGCCGGGCAGTATGAAGCTGCGCAGCGGTTCGAGATCGGCATTCATCGCGTCGATCTCCGATTCCAGCCGCCTGACCTGCGCCTCGACCATGCGCAGCGGCGGATACTCCGCCTCGGCATCCTTGTGCAGGTCCGGCCGGCACAGATCGGCGCCCAGGTCGAACAGGTCGTTCTGGATCGCGGCAAGGCGGGTATCCATCTCGCCCTCGGCATGGAGCCGCGCAAGGCCGAGCGTCGCGTTCGCCTCGTCCACGGTGCCATAGGCGGTGACCCGCAGACCGTGCTTGGCCACCCGGCTGCCGTCGCCCAGCGCGGTTTCGCCGTGGTCTCCGGTCTTGGTGTAGATCTTGTTCAGAACGACCATCCTGATCCCCGTTGCTGACTTGCCTGTGCCGTTGGGCGCGACATAGCTGGAATGGTGCCGAAAGCGACCCCGGACTTCACCCCTTGGCGATGATCCAGTCAAGCGCCGCCGTGGGCAGCGCTCGGCGCAGGACGTTCATGATGTAGGTCGGCGTCGTGACAAAGTAGCGGGCGCGCGGACGCGGGCTTTCCAGCGCATGGATCAGCTTTCGGCTTACCGCCGCGGGTGGAAGTTCGAACCTGTCGGGGCCGCGCGACTCGTAGAGCCGTTTCAGGAGGCTGGTGCGATACTGTTCGGCCCGCGGACTGGCCTTCCAGTTGACCCAGCGTTCGAAATGCGGGATCGAGTTGACCCGGATCCGCGAGGTGGTGGGACCCGGCTCGATCAGGACAACGTGCAGCGGCGTGTCGCGCATCTCCAGCCGCAGCGAGTCGGTCAGCCCTTCCAGCGCGTATTTCGTCGCCACATAGGCGCCGCGCCATTTCATCGGCACGAAGCCGAGCACCGAAGAGCAATTGACGATCCGACCGTGCCCCTGCGCCCGCATCGCCGGGATCACCCGCACGGTCAGGTCATGTACCCCGAAAAGGTTGGTTTCGAAGATCTCCTGCAGAGCGCCGCGGGGCAAATCCTCCACCGCACCGGGGCAGCCGAAGGCGCCGTTGTTGAACAGCGCGGCGAGCGTGCCGCCGGTCCGAGCCAGCGCTTCGTCCACCGCGGCGCCGATACTGCCCGGATCGGCGTAGTCGAGCGGGAAGCTCTCCAGCCCCTCGGCACGCAGTCTCGCGCAATCGGCCTCTTGCCGGCAGGTCGCGAAGACCCGCCAGCCACGGCGGGCCAGCGCGTGCGCCGCGTCATATCCGATTCCCGACGAGCACCCGGTGATCAGGACCGATCTCTCCGCCATGTTTACCACTCGCCTCTGGACCGCGTTCGGCCCGCGCTATACACAACATCCATGTCCGACGCTACCGATGACCCCAAGATGGACGCGCCATTGGCCGAGCCGCTCCGCCGTGCGATCGGTGAGCGGTATCTGACCTACGCGCTCTCAACGATCATGGACCGGGCCCTGCCCGACGCGCGCGACGGGCTGAAGCCGGTGCACCGGCGGATTCTCTATGCGATGCGGGAACTGCGCCTGTCCTCGTCGGGCGGCTATCGCAAGTCGGCGAAGATCTCGGGCGACGTGATGGGCAACTATCACCCCCATGGCGACTCCGCGATCTATGACGCGATGGCGCGGCTGGCGCAGGAGTTCAACGTCCGCTATCCGCTGGTCGACGGGCAGGGGAACTTCGGCAATATCGACGGCGACAACCCTGCCGCCTCCCGTTACACCGAGGCCCGCCTGACCGCCGCGGCCGAGGCGCTGATGGAGGGGCTGGCCGAGAACGCGGTCGATTTCCGCCCGAACTACGACGGCACGCTGGAAGAGCCCGTCGTGCTGCCCGCGGCCTTTCCGAACCTGCTTGCGAACGGCTCCAGCGGCATTGCGGTCGGGATGGCCACCAACATCCCGCCGCACAATATCGACGAACTGGTGCGGGCCTGTCTCCACCTGATCGAGACGCCCGATTGCCGTGACGACACCCTGCTGACCTACATCGAGGGGCCGGACTTCCCGACCGGCGGCGTGATTGTCGAGCCCAAGGATAGCATGGCCCAGACCTATCGCACCGGGCGCGGGTCGTTCCGCCTGCGCGCCCGGTGGGCCAAAGAGGACTTCGGCCGCGGGCAGTGGCAGATCGTCGTCACAGAGATTCCCTATCAGGTCCAGAAGTCGAAGCTGATCGAGAAGATCGCGGAGTTGATCCAGGCCAAGAAGGTGCCGATCCTAGCCGACATCCGCGACGAAAGCGCCGAGGATATCCGCCTGATCCTGGAGCCGCGATCCAAGAACGTGGACCCCGACGTGTTGATGGGCACGCTGTTCCGCAATTCCGACCTTGAAGTGCGCTTCAGCCTCAACATGAACGTGCTGATCGACGGGCGTACGCCGAAGGTCTGCTCGCTCAAGGAGGTGCTGCGCGCGTTCCTCGATCACCGGCGCGAGGTGCTGGTCCGGCGCAGCCGGTACCGGCTGGAGAAGATCGATCATCGGCTGGAGGTGCTGGAAGGCCTGCTGATCGCCTTCCTCAACCTCGACCGGGTGATCGACATCATCCGCTACGACGACGACCCCAAGGCCGCGCTGATGGCCGAGGATTGGTCGCGCCCGCATGTCCGTGCGACCTCGGAGGGCGATTATGTCTCGCCCTTGCCCGCCGACACCGAAGGGCAGCTGACCGAGGTGCAGGCCGAGGCGATCCTGAACATGCGCCTGCGGTCGCTGCGCCGCCTGGAGGAAATGGAGCTGTCGTCCGAGCGCGACAAGCTGATCGCGGAGCGCGTGGCGCTCGAGGAGTTGCTGGAAAACGCACCTGTCCAGTGGGCGAAGATCGCCGAGGAGCTGAAGGAGGTCCGCAAGACGTTCGGCCGAAAGGCGTCCGGCGGCGCGCGCCGCACCCGCTTCGCCGAGGCGACCGAGGTCGAGGAGGTGCCGCTCGAGGCGATGATCGAGCGCGAGCCGGTGACGGTCGTGTGTTCGCGGATGGGCTGGATTCGCGCGATGAAGGGACACCTGGAGGCCGGCGCCAACCTGAAGTTCAAGGATGGTGACGCGGGCCGTTTCCTGATCCACGCCGAGACCACCGACAAGCTGCTGGTCTTCGGGGCGAACGGGCGGTTCTACACCCTGCCCGTAGCCCAGCTTCCGGGCGGGCGCGGCATGGGCGAACCGGTCCGGCTGATGGTCGACCTGCCGAACGATGTCGAGATCGTCTCGTTGATGATCCACCGCCCCGGCGAGAAGCTGCTGGTCGCCTCCAGCGCGGGTGACGGGTTCGTGGTGGCGGCCGACGAGGTGCTGGCCCAGACTCGCGCCGGCAAGCAGGCGCTCAACGTGCGCGGCGACTCCGTCGCGCGCGTCTGCAAGCGCGTGGCGGGCGATCATGTTGCCTGCGTGGGCGAGAACCGGAAGGTGCTGGTCTTCGCCCTCGATGAGCTGCCCGAGATGGCGCGCGGCAAGGGCGTGCGGCTGCAGAAATACAAGGATGGCGGGCTGTCGGACGCAACCACGTTCACGCTCGCCGAAGGGTTGATCTGGCGCGATCCCGCGGGGCGCACGCGCACCGAGGCCGATCTTTCGGAATGGCTGGGCAAGCGCGCGGGCGCCGGCCGCATGGCCCCGCGCGGCTTCCCGCGCGACAACCGTTTCACCTGAGCCGGGGCCGTTGCGCGGGCTACCCCCCTGCGCTATCCCGTACGGGGTTTGCAACACCGGGGGGATCATGCATCACGCCGTTTCCAGTCTTCGTTCCGCGCTGCTGATTGGCGGGGCCGTCCTCCTTGCCGGCTGCGCCGCCAAGGACCCGCTTAGTCAGCCGGCCGTCCCGCTCGGCGATTTCAGCCTCGGCTATACGATCGTCGTTGCCGACGACGCCAAGCTCGTGCCCCCCAGCCGCAGCGCGACCGCCGAGGAGTGGGAAAGCGTTCTGAAGGCGGCCCTGGAGCGGCGGTTCGCGCGTTACGAGGGCGACAAGCTCTACCACTTCGGGGTGAATGTGGATGGCTATGCGCTGGCGGTGCCCGGCGTGCCGGTCATCGCCTCGCCGAAGTCGATCCTTGTGGTGTCGGCCAATGTCTGGGATGACGCTGCGGGCGAAAAGCTGAACGCCGAGGTCGAGCAGTTGTCGGTCTTCGAGGACCTGACCGGCGACAGCGTGATCGGAACTGGGCTGACGCGCAGCAAGCAAGAGCAGATGCACGACCTGGCCGACAATATGGCCCGCCGGATCGAACGCTGGCTGGTCGAGAACCGCGAGGACTGGTTCGGCTTCGACCCCGAAGCTCCGGCCGCCGACGCGCCGGTCGCGCCCGCGGCGTCGGGTGTCCCGGCCGAGTCGATCTCCCAAGCGACCCTGGGCGGCCCCGAGACGGATTCGGCCGCCGCCAACTGACGCTTGATTTCTCCGTGACCTCGGACTAGAGAGCGCGCGATGTTGAATCGGGCCTTCCTGAGGGCCCCCTAATCAATGAGGCGCCCCACCCATGGCGAAGGAAAAGTTTGAGCGTACGAAGCCGCATGTGAACATCGGGACGATTGGGCATGTGGACCACGGCAAGACGACGCTGACGGCGGCGATCACGAAGTATTTCGGTGATTTCCGGGCCTATGACCAGATCGACGGGGCGCCGGAGGAGAAGGCGCGGGGGATCACGATCTCGACGGCGCACGTGGAATACGAGACCGAGAACCGGCATTACGCGCACGTGGACTGCCCCGGCCACGCCGACTACGTGAAGAACATGATCACGGGCGCGGCGCAGATGGACGGCGCGATCCTTGTGGTGAACGCGGCCGACGGCCCGATGCCGCAGACCCGCGAGCACATTCTGCTGGCCCGCCAGGTTGGGGTGCCCGCGCTGGTGGTATTTCTCAACAAGGTCGACCAGGTGGACGACGAGGAACTGCTGGAGCTGGTCGAGATGGAGGTGCGCGAGCTTCTGTCGAGCTACGACTTCCCCGGCGACGACATCCCGATCGTGGCGGGCTCGGCGCTGGCGGCGATGGAGGGCAACAACCCCGAGATCGGCGAGGAGAAGATCCGCGAGCTGATGGCGGCCGTGGACGACTTCATCCCGACGCCGGAACGTCCCGTTGACCAGCCGTTCCTGATGCCGATCGAGGACGTGTTCTCGATTTCGGGCCGCGGCACGGTGGTGACCGGCCGGGTGGAGCGCGGCGTGATCAACGTTGGCGACGAGATCGAGATCGTTGGGCTGAAGGAGACCAGGAAGACGACCTGCACGGGCGTCGAGATGTTCCGCAAGCTGCTGGACCGCGGCGAGGCGGGCGACAACATCGGCGCGCTCTTGCGCGGCATCGACCGCGACGAGGTGGAGCGCGGGCAGGTGCTGTGCAAGCCGGGTTCGGTGACGCCGCACACCAAGTTCGAGGCCGAGGCCTACATCCTGACCAAGGAAGAGGGCGGCCGCCACACGCCGTTCTTCGCCAACTACCGCCCGCAGTTCTACTTCCGCACGACGGACGTGACCGGGACGGTGGAACTGGCCGAAGGCACCGAGATGGTGATGCCGGGCGACAACGTGTCGTTCAAGGTGGAACTGATCGCGCCGATCGCGATGGAGGAGAAGCTCCGCTTCGCCATCCGCGAAGGCGGCCGCACCGTCGGCGCAGGCGTCGTCTCCAAAATCATCGAGTAATCCGGCCGCACGCCGGAACATTACGAGGGGGCCGTCCGACAGGGCGGCCCTTTCCCTTTGCGAGGCCGTCGCCAACCCGGCCCCCGCGCTGCGACTGCGAGGGCGCACGCCGTCCCTCGGCAAGCTGTGCCCTGGAGTCGCCGGCGAAGCAGCCCGGAGCGGCAATGTCTGCAGCGCCTTGCGCCCGGTATCGCCCGAGCGCGCAACAGACGCTCGCTCCGCATCGCTCAGCAGGCCGGGGGCCTCCGCGGCCGTACTCCGGCGCGAGCGCTGCCCGGGGCACGGTGGCGACGCGTCACCGGTTGCCGGAGGGGAGACGCGCACATGGGGGCGGCGTAGCACCGCACCGCCCGCGAAACCTGAGCCGCGGTCGAAAAACCGGGCTTGATTCCGCCTGCGCAGGGACGTAAACGGGCGCACGGCCCTAGGGGTGTAGCTCAGTTGGTAGAGCATCGGTCTCCAAAACCGAGGGTCGGGGGTTCGAGCCCCTCCGCCCCTGCCAGGCCGCTTCAGGACATGTCCGCGGATTCCTGTCGCCAAGGCGCAGACGGCGCGCGTACGCCTCGCCGCTTGGGCGCACATCCCGCCTGAGGCGCGTCCAGCTGTCTCGAACGCGAAAGCGGCCGGCATCGGGTCAGCCCCTTGCAATGGGGGCGCCAAGCGCGTATCTCGGCGCCGTTGACGACGAGGATCAGGTCCGGCCATGGCAAATCCCCTTCAGTTTATTCAGCAGACCCGCGCGGAGGTCGCGAAGGTCGTCTGGCCGACCCGCCGCGAGGTCCTTCTGACCACGATCATGGTGCTGATCATGGCGACGCTGACGGCGATCTTCTTCTTCCTTGTCGACTGGTTCATCCGGACCGGGCTTCAGTTGATCCTGGGGTTTTTCGGCTGAGGCGACAGGTTTTCCCGCAGCCGGCCCTTGAAACGCCCAGGCGACATCTGTAAGGCCAATTCTACTCTGGGAGCCGGCGTGCATCGATTCGGGTTGCGCGCTGTTTTTTGTTCCGGAAAAGCGCGACGTTCGAGAAAAGATCACGGCCCCAGGCCGGAGGACACGAGGTAACGGGCATTATGGCGAAACGGTGGTATTCGGTGAGCGTGCTCTCGAATTTCGAGAAGAAGGTCGCCGAACAGATCAGGCAGGCCGTTTCCGATGCCGGTCTCGAGGACGAGATCGAGGAAGTTCTGGTGCCTACCGAAGAGGTGCTCGAGGTGCGCCGGGGCAAGAAGGTGACGACCGAGCGCCGCTTCATGCCGGGTTATGTGCTGGTGCGCATGGATATGACGGATCGTGGCTATCACCTGATCAACCAGATCAACCGAGTCACCGGGTTTCTCGGTCCGCAGGGCAAGCCGATGCCGATGCGCGACGAAGAGGTGAACCAGATCCTCAACCGCGTCGAGGAGGGCGAGGCCGCGCCGCGCTCGCTGATCACATTCGAGGTGGGCGAGAACGTCAACGTGACCGACGGTCCGTTCGAGGGCTTCTCGGGCATGGTCGAGGACGTGGACGACGACAACCAGCGCCTGAAGGTGACGGTGTCGATCTTCGGCCGGGCGACCCCGGTCGAACTGGAATTCACGCAGGTCTCGAAAGGCACCTGACGTGAGCATCGTGGGAGGCGAGCGGGCGCGCCCGCGGGCCGGACCACTAAACCGATGCGCCACCCTCGCGTGGGTCCGGCGTGGTGAGAAGAAGGAGACGGCCAGATGGCCAAGAAACTCGCAGGCACGATGAAGCTGCAGGTCAAGGCCGGCCAGGCCAACCCGAGCCCGCCCGTGGGCCCGGCGCTGGGTCAGCGCGGCATCAACATCATGGAATTCTGCAAGGCGTTCAACGCCAAGACCCAAGACATGGAGCCCGGCGCGCCGTGCCCGACGGTCATCACCTACTATCAGGACAAGTCCTTCACGATGGACATCAAGACGCCGCCGGCGTCGTATTTCCTCAAGAAGGCCGCCAAGCTGAAATCCGGTTCGCAGACGCCGGGCCGGTCGACCGCCGGGTCGGTCAGCGTCGCCCAGGTGCGCGAAATCGCCGAGGCGAAAATGAAGGATCTCAACGCCAACGATGTCGAGTCGGCGATGCAGATCATCCTGGGGTCCGCCCGCTCGATGGGCATCGAGGTGAAGGGGTGAACGCGATGACGAAGCATGGAAAACGTGTCCGCGCCGCGCGCGAGGCCGTGGCCGGCAAGTCCGATGTGACGGTCGAAGAGGCGGTCGCGCTGGTCAAGGGCAATGCCAAGGCCAAGTTCGACGAGACCGTGGAAATCGCGCTGAACCTCGGCGTCGATCCGCGCCATGCCGACCAGATGGTCCGGGGCGTGGTGACGCTGCCGAACGGTACCGGCAAGGATGTGCGCGTGGCCGTCTTTGCCCGCGGGCCCAAGGCCGAGGAGGCCAAGGAGGCCGGCGCCGACATCGTGGGCGCCGAGGATCTGATGGAGACGATCCAGGGTGGCAAGATCGAGTTCGATCGCTGCATCGCGACCCCGGACATGATGCCGATCGTCGGGCGGCTGGGGAAAATCCTCGGCCCGCGCAATCTGATGCCGAACCCCAAGGTCGGCACGGTGACGATGGACGTGGCCGACGCGGTCAAGAACGCCAAGGGTGGCGAGGTGCAGTTCAAGGCCGAAAAGGCCGGCGTCGTGCATGCCGGCATTGGCAAGGCATCCTTCGACGAGGGCAAGCTGGTCGAGAACGTGCGCGCTTTTGTCGACGCGGTGAACAAGGCCAAGCCCACGGGCGCAAAGGGCACCTACATGCAGAAGGTGTCGTTGACCTCGACCATGGGGCCCGGCGTCACCATCGACGTGGCCTCGGCCACGGGCAACTGATTTCGGGCGGGCCGGTGGCCCGCCTGCACGAATTCCCGCGCCTTCGGGTGGGGGGATGGCGGGGCGGATACGCCCCGTCCTGTCCGAGACGGAGGGTGCATCCCGAACGGGACGCTTAATGTCCTTCCTGAGATGGGGAAACGAGACAGATTCCGCGAAGGTCTTTCCTTCGGGCGATCCTGGCCTCGGGACCCTCACGGACCCGACCGCCGGGCCTTTGGGTCCGGCAAAACTGAGCCGGGGGGCGACCCCCAGATTGGAGTGAAACTGTGGATAGAGCCCAGAAAGAGAAAGTGGTCGAGGAACTCGGCCAGATCTTCGAAAGCTCTGGCGTCGTGGTGGTTGCGCACTACGCGGGTCTCACGGTTGCCGAGATGCAGGACCTGCGCGCGCGCATGCGCGAGGCGGGTGGGTCCGTTCGCGTCGCCAAGAACAGGCTCGCCAAGATCGCCCTGGAAGGAAAGCCCTGCGCCAGCATCGCCGACCTTCTTACGGGCATGACCGTGCTCACCTATTCCGAAGACCCCGTGGCGGCAGCCAAGGTCGCGGAAGGCTTTGCCAAGGATAACAAGAAGTTCGAGATCCTTGGCGGGGCGATGGGTGAGACGTTCCTGGACCGGGCCGGTGTCAAGGCAGTGTCCGACATGCCGTCGCGCGAGGAGCTCATCGCTTCGATCGCCGGCTGTATCGGTGCACCCGCCAGCAACATCGCCGGGGCCATTGGCGCGCCCGCTTCCAATATCGCGAGCATCCTCTCGACCATCGAGGAGCGTGCGGAAGCCGCTTGAGCAACTTGTGATCCCGCGTGAGGCGAATCGCGCTCGCGTTGGAACAGACAAAGTGAAAGAACGGAAACGGAAATGGCTGATCTGAAGAAACTTGCCGAAGAGATCGTGAACCTCACGCTGCTCGAGGCGCAGGAACTGAAAACCATCCTGAAAGACGAATACGGCATCGAGCCCGCCGCAGGCGGCGCCGTGATGATGGCCGGTCCCGCCGCCGGTGGGGAAGCCGAGGCTGCCGAGGAGCAGACCGAGTTCGACGTGATTCTGAAGTCCGCCGGGGCGTCCAAGATCAACGTCATCAAGGAGGTCCGCGCGATCACCGGCCTTGGCCTGAAGGAAGCCAAGGAACTGGTCGAGGCCGGCGGCAAGGCCGTCAAGGAACAGGTCTCCAAGGAAGAGGCCGAGGAGATCAAGGGCAAGCTCGAAGCGGCTGGCGCCGAAGTCGAGCTCAAGTGATCCGGGCGCGGGTGGACGGCCCGCGACCCCATGCGCATTGGCTGGGCCGGGGTGATTCCCTGGCCCGGCCGAACCTGTCTTGAAAAGGGCTTGGGCGAACGGAGCCCTTTTCAAGGTGCGGTTCGAGGTTCGGGAGCGGTCGGTGGGACGTCCGCAAGAATGGAACCTTGCCCCCTGTTTCGTGAGCGGCGCGCGGCCGGGGCCCGACGGCATTGCGCGACCGCGACAGACGAAAGGCGAGACCAAGCATGACGCAGAGCTACGTTGGCCAGAAACGACTCCGCAAATACTACGGCAAGATCCGGGAAGTCCTGGACATGCCGAACCTCATCGAGGTTCAAAAATCCTCTTACGACCTTTTCCTGAAATCCGGCGACCAGCCCGAGCCGATGGACGGCGATGGCATCCAAGGCGTGTTCCAGTCGGTCTTCCCGATCAAGGATTTCAACGAAACCGCAGTGCTGGAATTCGTCCGCTACGAATTGGAGCGCCCGAAATACGACGTCGAGGAATGCCAGCAGCGCGACATGACCTATGCGGCGCCGCTGAAGGTCACGCTGCGGCTGATCGTGTTCGATGTCGACGAGGATACCGGCGCCAAGTCGGTTAAGGACATCAAGGAACAGGACGTGTTCATGGGCGACATGCCGCTCATGACGCAGAACGGCACCTTCATCGTGAACGGGACCGAACGGGTCATCGTGTCCCAGATGCACCGCTCTCCGGGCGTGTTCTTCGACCATGACAAGGGCAAGACGCACAGCTCGGGCAAGCTGCTCTTCGCCTGCCGGATCATCCCCTATCGCGGGTCCTGGCTCGACTTCGAGTTCGACGCCAAGGACATCGTCTTCGCGCGCATCGACCGCCGCCGGAAACTGCCGGTGACGACGCTGCTCTATGCGCTGGGTCTGGACCAGGAAGGCATCATGGATGCCTATTACGACACGGTGCAGTTCAAGCTGGAGAAGAACAGGGGCTGGGTCACCAAGTTCTTCCCCGAGCGCGTGCGTGGCACGCGGCCGAGCTATGATCTCGTGGACGCCGACACCGGCGAGGTGATCTGCAAGGCCGGCGACAAGGTCACGCCCCGCGCGGTTAAGAAGATCATCGACGAGGGCAAGATCACCGAGCTTCTCGTGCCCTTCGATCACATCGTGGGCCGCTACGTCGCCAAGGACATCATCAACGAGGAAACCGGCGCGATCTATGTCGAGGCCGGGGACGAACTCACCTGGACCGTCGACAAGGACGGCGAGGTAACCGGCGGCACGCTCAAGGCGCTGCTGGATGCAGGGATCACCGATATCCCGGTGCTCGACATCGATAACATGAACGTGGGTCCGTATATCCGGAACACCATGGCGCAGGACAAGAACATGAACCGGGAAACCGCGCTCATGGATATCTACCGCGTCATGCGCCCGGGCGAGCCGCCCACCGTCGAGGCCGCGACCACGCTTTTCGACTCGCTGTTCTTCGATCCCGAGCGCTACGACCTCTCGGCCGTGGGCCGGGTCAAGATGAACATGCGCCTGGCGCTGGACGCACCCGACACCCAGCGCACGCTGCGCAAGGAAGACATCATCTCCTGCATCAAGGCGCTGGTGGAGCTGCGCGACGGCAAGGGCGAGATCGACGATATCGACCATCTCGGCAACCGCCGGGTGCGCTCGGTCGGCGAGCTGATGGAGAACCAGTACCGCGTCGGCCTTCTGCGGATGGAACGCGCGATCAAGGAGCGGATGTCGTCGGTCGAGATCGACACGGTGATGCCGCAGGACCTGATCAACGCGAAACCGGCCGCCGCCGCCGTGCGCGAATTCTTCGGTTCCTCGCAGCTGTCGCAGTTCATGGACCAGACCAACCCGCTGTCGGAAGTCACGCACAAGCGCCGGCTGTCGGCGCTTGGTCCGGGTGGCCTGACCCGCGAGCGTGCGGGCTTCGAGGTGCGCGACGTGCACCCGACGCACTATGGCCGGATGTGCCCGATCGAGACGCCGGAAGGCCCGAACATCGGTCTCATCAACAGCCTCGCGACCTTCGCGCGGGTGAACAAGTACGGCTTCATCGAGACGCCATATCGCCGCGTCGAGAGCGGGCAGGTGACCGACGAGGTCCACTACATGTCCGCCACCGAGGAGATGCGCCACACCGTCGCCCAGGCGAACGCGAATCTCGACAATGAGGGCCGGTTCATCAACGATCTGGTGAACACCCGCCAGGCCGGCGAATACACCATGGCCCCACGCGAGAACGTCGACCTGATCGACGTGTCGCCCAAGCAGCTGGTGTCGGTTGCCGCCTCGCTGATCCCGTTCCTGGAAAACGACGACGCGAACCGGGCGCTGATGGGTTCGAACATGCAGCGCCAGGCGGTGCCGTTGTTGCAGGCCGACGCGCCCTTCGTCGGCACCGGCATCGAGCGCGTGGTGGCGCGCGATTCCGGGGCGGCGATCATGGCCACCCGCGGCGGCGTGATCGACCAGGTCGACGCGACCCGGATCGTCGTGCGCGCCACCGAGGACCTGGAGCCGGGCGACCCGGGCGTCGACATCTACCGGCTGCGCAAGTTCCAGCGGTCGAACCAGAACACCTGCATCAACCAGAAGCCGCTGGTGAAGGTGGGCGACAAGGTAACCAAGAACGAGGTCATCGCCGACGGCCCCTCGACCGACATGGGCGAGCTTGCGCTCGGCAAGAACGTGATCGTCGCGTTCATGCCCTGGAACGGCTACAACTACGAGGACTCGATCCTGATCTCGGAACGCATCGCGCGCGATGACGTGTTCACCTCGATCCACATCGAGGAGTTCGAGGTCGCCGCCCGCGACACCAAGCTGGGCCCGGAAGAGATCACCCGCGACATCCCGAACGTGGGCGAGGAAGCGCTGCGCAACCTCGACGAGGCGGGCATCGTCTATATCGGCGCCGAGGTGGGGCCGGGCGATATCCTCGTGGGCAAGATCACCCCCAAGGGCGAAAGCCCGATGACGCCGGAGGAGAAACTGCTCCGCGCGATCTTCGGCGAAAAGGCGTCGGACGTGCGCGACACCTCGCTGCGCCTGCCGCCCGGCGATTACGGCACCGTGGTCGAGGTGCGGGTCTTTAACCGGCACGGCGTCGACAAGGACGAGCGTGCGTTGCAGATCGAGCGCGAAGAGGTCGAGAGCCTCGCGCGCGACCGGGACGACGAGCAGGCGATCCTGGAACGCAACATCTATGCGCGCCTCAAGTCGATGATCCTCGGCAAGAAAGCGGTGAAGGGCCCGAAGGGCGTCGCGCCGAATTCCGAGATCACCGAGGAGCTTCTGGACGGCCTGAGCCGCGGCCAGTGGTGGCAACTCGCGCTCGAGGGCGAGGAGGATGCCGCCCAGGTCGAGGCGCTGAACGCCCAGTTCGAGGCGCAGAAGCGTGCGCTGGAACACCGTTTCGAGGACAAGGTCGAGAAGGTGCGCCGGGGCGACGACCTGCCGCCGGGCGTGATGAAGATGGTCAAGGTCTTCATCGCGGTGAAGCGCAAGCTGCAACCCGGCGACAAGATGGCCGGCCGCCACGGCAACAAAGGCGTCGTGTCCAAGGTGGTGCCGATGGAGGACATGCCGTTCCTCGCGGACGGCACGCCCGTGGACCTGGTGCTGAACCCGCTCGGCGTCCCCTCGCGGATGAACGTCGGGCAGATCCTCGAAACCCACATGGGCTGGGCCGCGCGCGGCCTGGGGCTCAAGATCGACGACGCGCTGGACGAGTACAAGCGCTCGGGCGACCTGACGCCGGTGCGCGAGGCGATGCGCATCGCCTATGGCGACGACGTCTACCAGGAAGCGATCGCGGCGATGGACGAGGAGGCGCTTGTCGACTCCGCCTCGACCGTGACCCGCGGCGTGCCGATCGCGACGCCCGTCTTCGACGGCGCCAAGGAGGCCGATGTGGACGACGCGCTGGTGCGTGCGGGCTTCGACACCTCGGGGCAGTCGGTCCTGTTCGATGGCCGCACCGGCGAGCAGTTCGCTCGACCCGTGACGGTGGGCGTGAAGTACCTGCTCAAGCTGCACCACCTGGTGGACGACAAGATCCACGCGCGCTCGACCGGGCCCTACAGCCTGGTCACCCAGCAGCCGCTGGGCGGCAAGGCGCAGTTCGGCGGCCAGCGCTTCGGCGAGATGGAGGTCTGGGCGCTGGAAGCCTACGGCGCCGCCTACACCTTGCAGGAGATGCTGACGGTCAAGTCGGACGACGTGGCGGGCCGGACCAAGGTCTACGAGTCGATCGTCAAGGGCGAGGACAATTTCGAGGCCGGCGTGCCCGAAAGCTTCAACGTTCTGGTGAAGGAAGTCCGCGGCCTCGGCCTCAACATGGAACTCCTGGACGAGGAGGACGAGTAGGGGCCGCGTAACCGGCCCCCTCCCTACCCGACGCCTCTCAAGGATTGAAAGATGAACCAGGAACTGACCCCCAACCCGTTCAACCCGCTGGCCGCGCCCAAGCAGTTCGACGAGATCAAGGTTTCGCTCGCCTCCCCCGAGCGCATTCTCAGCTGGTCCTACGGCGAGATCAAGAAGCCTGAGACCATCAACTACCGCACGTTCAAGCCCGAGCGTGACGGCCTGTTCTGCGCGCGCATCTTCGGGCCGATCAAGGACTACGAGTGCCTTTGCGGCAAGTACAAGCGCATGAAGTATCGCGGCGTCGTCTGCGAGAAATGCGGCGTCGAGGTGACGCTGCAGAAGGTCCGGCGCGAGCGCATGGGCCATATCGAATTGGCCGCGCCGGTCGCCCATATCTGGTTCCTCAAGTCGCTGCCCTCCCGCATCGGCCTGATGCTGGACATGACACTGCGCGACCTGGAACGCGTGCTCTACTTCGAGAACTACGTCGTGATCGAACCCGGTCTGACCGATCTGACCTATGGCCAGATGATGACCGAGGAAGAGTATCTAGACGCCCAGGACCAGTACGGCGCGGATGCCTTCACTGCCGGGATCGGCGCCGAGGCGATCCGCGAGATGCTGGCCCAGATCGACCTCGAGTCCGAGGCCGAGCGTCTGCGCGAGGAGCTGAAGGAAGCCACCGGCGAGTTGAAGCCCAAGAAGATCATCAAGCGGCTGAAAGTCGTCGAGAGCTTTCTTGAATCCGGCAACCGCCCGGAATGGATGATCCTGACGGTGATTCCGGTGATCCCGCCGGAACTGCGTCCGCTGGTGCCGCTGGACGGTGGCCGGTTCGCCACGTCGGACCTGAACGACCTCTACCGCCGGGTAATCAACCGGAACAACCGCCTCAAGCGGCTGATCGAACTGCGCGCGCCCGACATCATCGTCCGCAACGAAAAGCGGATGCTGCAGGAGTCGGTTGACGCGCTGTTCGACAACGGCCGCCGCGGCCGGGTCATCACCGGGGCCAACAAGCGCCCGCTGAAGTCGCTGTCGGACATGCTCAAGGGCAAGCAGGGCCGCTTCCGCCAGAACCTTCTGGGCAAGCGGGTCGACTTCTCGGGCCGGTCGGTCATCGTGACCGGACCGGAACTCAAGCTGCACCAGTGCGGCCTGCCAAAGAAGATGGCGTTGGAGCTGTTCAAGCCGTTCATCTATTCGCGGCTCGAGGCGAAGGGTCTCTCTTCGACCGTCAAGCAGGCCAAGAAGCTGGTCGAGAAGGAGCGCCCCGAAGTCTGGGACATCCTCGACGAGGTGATCCGTGAGCATCCCGTCCTGCTGAACCGGGCGCCGACGCTCCACCGTCTGGGCATCCAGGCCTTCGAGCCCACGCTGATCGAGGGTAAGGCGATCCAGCTTCACCCGCTGGTCTGTTCGGCCTTCAACGCCGACTTCGACGGCGACCAGATGGCCGTGCACGTTCCCCTCTCGCTGGAAGCCCAGCTTGAGGCCCGCGTGCTGATGATGTCGACGAACAACGTGCTGTCGCCGGCGAACGGCGCGCCGATCATCGTGCCGTCGCAGGACATGATCCTTGGCCTCTACTACATCACGATGGAGCGCCAGGGCATAAAGGGCGAGGGCATGGCCTTCGCCGATGTCGAAGAGGTGCAGCACGCGCTCGACGCGGGCGAGGTGCATCTGCACGCGAAGATCACCGCGCGGATCAAGCAGATCGACGAAGAGGGCAACGAGGTTCTCAAGCGTTACGAGACCACGCCCGGCCGCGTGCGGCTCGGCGCGCTTCTGCCGCTGAACGCCAAGGCGCCGTTCGAACTGGTCAACCGCCTTCTGCGCAAGAAGGAGGTGCAGCAGGTCATCGACACCGTCTACCGTTATTGCGGGCAGAAAGAGTCGGTCATCTTCTGCGACCAGATCATGTCGATGGGCTTCAAGGAGGCGTTCAAGGCGGGCATCTCCTTCGGCAAGGACGACATGGTGATACCCGAAAGCAAGTGGACCATCGTCGAGAACGTCCGCGACCAGGTGAAAGAGTTCGAACAGCAATACATGGACGGGCTCATCACCCAGGGCGAGAAGTACAACAAGGTCGTCGATGCCTGGTCGAAATGCTCCGACGAGGTGGCGAACGCCATGATGTCGGAGATCTCGTCGGTCAAGCTCGACGACGAGGGCCGCGAGATGGAGCCGAACTCTGTCTACATGATGTCCCATTCGGGCGCCCGGGGCTCGCCCGCGCAGATGAAGCAGCTGGGCGGCATGCGGGGCCTCATGGCCAAGCCCTCGGGCGAGATCATCGAGACGCCGATCATCTCGAACTTCAAGGAAGGCCTGACCGTGCTGGAGTACTTCAACTCCACCCACGGCGCGCGGAAGGGCCTGGCCGACACCGCGCTCAAGACCGCGAACTCGGGTTACCTGACCCGGCGCCTGGTGGATGTGGCGCAGGACTGCATCGTGCGGCTGAACGATTGCGGCACCGACCGGGCGATCACCTGTGAAGCGGCGATCAATGACGGCGAGGTCGTGGCCTCGCTGGCCGAACGGCTGCTCGGCCGGGTGGCGGCGGACGACGTGCTGAACCCCGGCACCGACGAGGTTCTGGTCAGCGCCAACGAACTGATCGACGAGCGCAAGGCCGACGCGATCGAGAAGGCGGGTGTCGCCACGGTGCGCATCCGCTCGCCCCTGACCTGCGAGGCCGAGGAGGGCGTCTGCGCCGCCTGCTACGGCCGCGACCTAGCCCGCGGGACCATGGTCAACGTGGGTGAAGCGGTGGGCATCATCGCCGCCCAGTCGATCGGCGAGCCGGGCACCCAGCTGACGATGCGGACCTTCCACATCGGCGGCATTGCCCAGGGCGGCCAGCAGTCTTTCCAAGAGGCCAGCCAGGAAGGCAAGATCGAGTTCCGCAACCCGAACCTGCTGGAGAACGCCGCGGGCGAACAGATCGTGATGGGCCGCAACATGCAGGTCGCGATCATCGACGAGAACGGCGTCGAGCGGGCCAGCCACAAGGTCGGCTACGGCACCAAGGTCTTCGTGGCCGAGGGCCAGAAGGTCGAGCGGGGCGACAAGCTCTTCGAATGGGACCCCTACACCCTGCCGATCATCGCCGAGAAAGCAGGCGTGGCCAAATTCGTTGACCTGACCTCTGGCGTTTCGGTGCGCGAGGAAACGGACGACGCCACCGGCATGACCCAGAAGATCGTGTCCGACTGGCGCGCCGCGCCCAAGGGCAATGATCTCAAGCCCGAGATCCTGATCGTCGATCCGGCGACCGGCGAGCCCGTGCGCAACGACGCGGGCAACCCGGTCACCTACCCGATGTCGGTCGACGCGATCCTGTCGATCGAGGACCAGCAGGACATCAAGGCCGGCGATGTCGTTGCGCGGATCCCGCGCGAGGGCGCCAAGACCAAGGACATCACCGGCGGTCTACCGCGGGTGGCGGAACTGTTCGAGGCGCGCCGTCCCAAGGACCACGCGATCATCGCCGAGATCGACGGCTATGTGCGGTTCGGCCGCGACTATAAGAACAAGCGGCGGATCTCGATCGAGCCCTCGGACGAGACGCACGAGCCCGTCGAATACATGGTGCCCAAGGGCAAGCACATCCCGGTGCAGGAAGGCGACTTCGTGCAGAAGGGCGACTATATCATGGACGGCAATCCCGCGCCGCACGACATCCTCGCCATCATGGGGGTCGAGGCGCTGGCCGATTACATGATCGACGAGGTGCAGGAGGTCTATCGCCTGCAGGGCGTGAAGATCAACGACAAGCATATCGAGGTCATCGTCCGGCAGATGCTGCAGAAGTGGGAGATCCTCGACTCGGGCGACACGACGCTTCTCAAGGGCGAACATGTCGACAAGGCCGAGCTGGAAGCCGCGAACGAGAAGGTGGAGGCCAAGGGCGGGCGTCCCGCCGAGGGCCAGCCGATCCTTCTGGGCATCACCAAGGCGTCGCTCCAGACCCGGTCCTTCATCTCGGCCGCCTCGTTCCAGGAAACGACGCGGGTGCTGACCGAGGCCGCCGTCCAGGGCAAGCGCGACAAGCTGGTGGGGCTGAAGGAGAACGTCATCGTCGGCCGGCTGATCCCGGCGGGCACCGGCGGGGCGAGCCAGCGCGTGCGCCGCATCGCGGCCGAGCGCGACCAGAAGGTGATCGACGCCCGCCAGGCCGAGGCCGAGGCCGCCGCCGCGCTGGCCGCGCCGGTGGAGGAGTTCGCCGATGTGGACGAGGACGATCTGGGCCTCGTCGAGACACCGGAAAGCCGCGAGGAGTAAGCGGCCCCGATCGCGAAACAGGCGCCCCCGCCAGCGATGGCGGGGGCGTTTTCTTGTGTGCGTCCCTTCGCCATTATCGCTCGTACCAGTGGCGCAGCAATGCCAATTCCCTGTGCCTGTCATCATTTATCGATCGCGGACGATTCAGAGGGGATGTTTTGAGCATCCCCAGGACCGAACATCTTCTGAAGATAAAAGTCATAAAGTATGACCTAGTTTCGTGGAGTCACACCGATCCTATCCGCTCAAGAGCGTTCTTCGCTCGTCAATTTACCTGGGGTTTGGTCGTTGCTCGGGAGTTATTTCCGGTCAAGCTTCTTGGCGATGAAATGCCATACGGCGCTCGCCAAGAGGCTGCCCAGAAACCCGATAATGAGGGCTTCCAGCATGCAACATCCTGTCAGGGTGAGGTTCGTTTGCACGAACGCAGAAAAGCCCTGTGAGGCGCTCCCACAGGGCTACGAAAAACCCCACGCCCCGCATGACGCGGAAACGTGGGGCATCTCTTTTTCATGTGCCTAGTCGCGCTTCTCGCGCATCAAAGCTCTAGGCATAGCTTCGCACTTTCGATGCCGCAGGCCCCTATCGGTTATCTGCGCACCTGCGCGGCGTGTATCCGTAATGCCGCAACCATTTCAGCCATATGACGGCAATGGCCCCGGCTATCAGGTTCACCGGGTCCCGGCGATTTGGCGCACGGGTTCGGCGACCTTTATGTCAAGATATCTAGAGGATCGCAAGAAAAAACACATCATCTAGTGGATGCGTGACCCATCACCGACGAAACCGCGTCGCCGAGGGCGTGGATTCTGCCTCCCCCTCCGCTGCCGATATCCACCCGGTCGATCATCCTTGATCGGCCAGCTTGAAGACTAACAATCGGAACCAGAAGGAGGAATACGGTGGTCAAGCAGCCGCCGACGTGCCGCCCGTTCATCTCTCGCCGTCGCCGCGGTGTCGCAAATGGCGCTGCCGCTGGCGGCAAACCCTGATAAGGCCGGGACATGGCGCCCCTCTCCGACAACATGCGCGGCGCGGCCCTGATGATGGGGTCGATGGCCGCCTTCACCTTCAACGACGCCTGCATGAAGGCGCTGTCGGACGCGGTGCCGTTCTTTCAGGCGCTGTTTCTCAGGGGCTGCGGCACGATCCTCTTGCTGCTGATCCTCGCCCGCGCGATGGGCGGGCTGCGCCTGCGGCTGCCGCGGTGCGACTGGGGACGGATCGCGGTTCGGACGCTGGCCGAGATCGGGGCCGCCTTCTTCTTCATCACGGCCCTTTTCAACGCACCGATCGCCAACGTGACCGCGATCATCCAGACGACCCCGCTCAGCGTGACGCTTGCGGGGGCGGTGTTCCTTGGCGAACCCGTCGGCTGGGCGCGCTTGTCTTCGGTGAATGGCCGTCATGGCTGACGCTGGCGGGAGCCGCCCTGATGGCCGCGACGGGCCTCTACACGTTCTACCGGCAACGCAGGGCGGCGCCCGCCGCCGGTCCCACGACGCTGCAAATGCGTTGAGCCGGGTCAAGCGGTGTTGACACCCCCCCCGACTCGACATATAGAGCGCGCACTTCGGGCCTGCGGTCCTGTCCGCGACGCCTGAAATCAGAACTGAAGTGGTCACGATCCGGGCCCTCGGCCCCGATCCTCTGGAATTCCACCGCGTCGTTCCCGGAACGGAAAAGGGGGCGAGGGCGGTTTTCGCGTTTCGTGGACGCACGAGGCGCGCGAGACGAGATTTGAACGGGTTGCAACACGGGGAACCGGAATGCCGACGATCCAGCAGCTGATCCGCAAGCCGCGGCAGCCGAAAGTGAAACGCCAGAAGTCCATGCACCTGCAGGGCTGCCCGCAGAAGCGGGGCGTGTGCACGCGCGTCTATACCACCACGCCGAAGAAGCCGAACTCGGCCATGCGGAAGGTGGCCAAGGTGCGCCTGACCAACGGCTACGAGGTGATCAGCTACATCCCCGGTGAGAGCCACAACCTTCAGGAACACTCGGTCGTGCTGATCCGCGGCGGCCGGGTCAAGGACCTTCCGGGTGTCCGCTACCACATCCTGCGCGGTGTGCTGGACACCCAGGGCGTCAAAGACCGCAAGCAGCGCCGCTCGAAATACGGCGCCAAGCGTCCGAAGTAAGGAGAGACGTCGATGTCCCGTCGCCACGCTGCCGAGAAGCGCGAAATCCTGCCCGACGCCAAGTATGGCGACCGGGTGCTGACGAAGTTCATGAACAACCTGATGATCGACGGCAAGAAGTCGGTCGCCGAAAGCATCGTCTACAACGCGCTCGACCGCGTCGAGGCCAAGCTCAAGCGCTCGCCTGTCGAAGTCTTCACCGAGGCGCTCGACAACGTGAAGCCCTCCGTCGAGGTGCGGTCGCGCCGGGTTGGCGGCGCCACCTACCAGGTGCCGGTCGAGGTGCGCCCCGAGCGGCGCGAGGCTCTGGCGATCCGCTGGCTGATCGATGCCAGCCGCAAGCGCAACGAGAACACGATGGAAGAGCGCCTCGCCGGCGAGCTGATCGACGCGGTCCAGTCCCGCGGCACCGCCGTGAAGAAGCGCG
Organism: Rhodovulum sp. ES.010; assembly: GCF_900142935.1. Lineage (NCBI taxonomy): Bacteria > Pseudomonadati > Pseudomonadota > Alphaproteobacteria > Rhodobacterales > Paracoccaceae > Rhodovulum > Rhodovulum sp. ES.010. Next base: position 3,084,288 of record NZ_FSRS01000001.1, read on the forward strand.
AAGACACCCACAAGATGGCCGAGGCGAACAAAGCCTTCAGCCATTACCGCTGGTAACCCATTCAGGCCCCCAGGACCCGAACCCATGGCACGCGATTATCCCCTCGAGCGCTACCGCAACTTCGGTATCATGGCGCATATCGACGCCGGCAAGACCACGACGACCGAGCGCATCCTGTTCTACACCGGCAAGTCCCACAAGATCGGCGAGGTGCATGACGGCGCCGCGACCATGGACTGGATGGAGCAGGAGCAGGAGCGCGGCATCACCATCACGTCGGCCGCCACCACCACCTTCTGGCAGTGGCAGGAAGACCCGACCGCCGAGGGCACGTCGGACACCAAGTTCCGCTACAACATCATCGACACGCCCGGCCACGTGGACTTCACCATCGAGGTGGAGCGCTCGCTCGCCGTGCTCGACGGTGCCGTCGCCGTGCTGGACGCCAATGCCGGCGTCGAGCCCCAGACCGAAACCGTCTGGCGCCAGGCCGACCGCTATCAGGTGCCGCGCATCGTGTTCGTCAACAAGATGGACAAGATCGGGGCCGATTTCTTCAACTGCGTCCACATGATCAAGGACCGCACCGGCGCGATTCCCGCGCCGATCCAGATGCCCATCGGGGCCGAGGACAAGCTCGAAGGCATCGTCGACCTGATCACCATGGAAGAATGGACGTGGAAGGGCGAGGACCTGGGCGCCTCGTGGACCCGTCAGGAGGTGCGTGCCGAGCTGAAGGACAAGGCCGAGGAGATGCGCGGCGAGCTGGTCGAGCTTGCTGTCGAGCAGGACGACGAGGCAATGGAAGCCTATCTTGAAGGCAACGAGCCCGACATTCCCACCCTGCGGAAGCTCATCCGCAAGGCTACGCTCTCGATGTCCTTCGTGCCGGTGCTCTGCGGCTCGGCCTTCAAGAACAAGGGCGTGCAGCCGCTGCTGAACGCGGTGATCGACTACCTGCCCAGCCCGCTCGACGTGCCGCCCTACATGGGCTTCGCGCCGGATGACGAGACCGAGACCCGGAACATCGAGCGCAAGCCCGGTGACAGCGAGCCTTTCGCGGGCCTCGCGTTCAAGATCATGAACGACCCGTTCGTCGGTTCGCTGACCTTCACCCGGATTTACTCGGGCATCATGTCCAAGGGCGAGTCCGTGCTGAACTCGACCAAGGGCAAGCGCGAGCGCATCGGCCGGATGATGATGATGCATTCGAACTCCCGCGAGGAGATCGACTGGGCCGGCTCCGGCGACATCATCGCGCTGGCGGGACTGAAGGACACCACCACCGGCGACACGCTCTGCGACGCGTCCAAGCCGGTCGTGCTGGAGACCATGACGTTCCCCGACCCGGTGATCGAGATCGCGGTCGAGCCGAAGACCAAGGCCGACCAGGAGAAGATGTCCCAGGGCCTGGCGCGGCTTGCCGCCGAGGACCCTTCCTTCCGTGTGGAAACTGACCTGGAATCGGGCCAGACCATCATGAAGGGCATGGGCGAACTTCACCTCGACATCCTCGTCGACCGGCTCAAGCGCGAGTTCAAGGTCGAGGCCAATATCGGCGCGCCGCAGGTGGCCTATCGCGAGACGATCAGCCACAAGGCCGAGGTCGACTACACCCACAAGAAGCAGACCGGTGGCTCGGGCCAGTTCGCCCGCGTCAAGCTAGAGATCGAGCCCACCGAACCGGGCGAAGGTTACAGCTTCGAAAGCCTCATCGTGGGGGGCTCGGTGCCGAAGGAGTACATCCCCGGCGTCGAGAAGGGCATCAACTCGGTGATGGATTCCGGTCCGCTGGCCGGCTTCCCGGTGATCGACTTCAAGGTCAAGCTGACCGACGGCGCCTACCACGACGTCGACTCTTCGGTCCTCGCCTTCGAGATCGCCTCGCGCGCCGCCATGCGCGAGGGTCTCAAGAAGGGCGGCGCCAAGCTGCTCGAGCCGATCATGAAGGTCGAGGTGGTCACGCCGGATGAATACACCGGCAACATCATCGGCGACCTGACCTCGCGCCGGGGCCAGGTGCAGGGCCAGGACAGCCGCGGCAACGCGGTGGTCATCAATGCCTTCGTGCCGCTGGCCAACATGTTCGGCTACATCAACAACCTGCGCTCGATGTCCTCGGGACGCGCGCAGTTCACGATGCAGTTCGACCACTACGAACCGGTGCCGCAGAACATCAGCGACGAGATCCAGGCGAAATACGCCTGAGCGTGACATCAGCCCGGGCGCGCGTGAGCGCGGCGCCCGGCCCCAAGACCAGAGGAGGCCGACATGGCGAAGGAAAAGTTTGAGCGTACGAAGCCGCATGTGAACATCGGGACGATTGGGCATGTGGACCACGGCAAGACGACGCTGACGGCGGCGATCACGAAGTATTTCGGTGATTTCCGGGCCTATGACCAGATCGACGGGGCGCCGGAGGAGAAGGCGCGGGGGATCACGATCTCGACGGCGCACGTGGAATACGAGACCGAGAACCGGCATTACGCGCACGTGGACTGCCCCGGCCACGCCGACTACGTGAAGAACATGATCACGGGCGCGGCGCAGATGGACGGCGCGATCCTTGTGGTGAACGCGGCCGACGGCCCGATGCCGCAGACCCGCGAGCACATTCTGCTGGCCCGCCAGGTTGGGGTGCCCGCGCTGGTGGTATTTCTCAACAAGGTCGACCAGGTGGACGACGAGGAACTGCTGGAGCTGGTCGAGATGGAGGTGCGCGAGCTTCTGTCGAGCTACGACTTCCCCGGCGACGACATCCCGATCGTGGCGGGCTCGGCGCTGGCGGCGATGGAGGGCAACAACCCCGAGATCGGCGAGGAGAAGATCCGCGAGCTGATGGCGGCCGTGGACGACTTCATCCCGACGCCGGAACGTCCCGTTGACCAGCCGTTCCTGATGCCGATCGAGGACGTGTTCTCGATTTCGGGCCGCGGCACGGTGGTGACCGGCCGGGTGGAGCGCGGCGTGATCAACGTTGGCGACGAGATCGAGATCGTTGGGCTGAAGGAGACCAGGAAGACGACCTGCACGGGCGTCGAGATGTTCCGCAAGCTGCTGGACCGCGGCGAGGCGGGCGACAACATCGGCGCGCTCTTGCGCGGCATCGACCGCGACGAGGTGGAGCGCGGGCAGGTGCTGTGCAAGCCGGGTTCGGTGACGCCGCACACCAAGTTCGAGGCCGAGGCCTACATCCTGACCAAGGAAGAGGGCGGCCGCCACACGCCGTTCTTCGCCAACTACCGCCCGCAGTTCTACTTCCGCACGACGGACGTGACCGGGACGGTGGAACTGGCCGAAGGCACCGAGATGGTGATGCCGGGCGACAACGTGTCGTTCAAGGTGGAACTGATCGCGCCGATCGCGATGGAGGAGAAGCTCCGCTTCGCCATCCGCGAAGGCGGCCGCACCGTCGGCGCAGGCGTCGTCTCCAAAATCATCGAGTAACGCAAAAAGGCCAGGGCCGGCCACCGCGCCGGCCCGTCAGCCTGAAGGGCTAAGAAAATGCAAAGTCAGAACATCCGCATTCGGCTGAAGGCCTTCGACTACCGCGTTCTGGATGCCAGCACGCAGGAGATCGTGAACACGGCCAAACGGACCGGCGCGCAGGTGCGCGGGCCGATCCCCCTGCCGAACAAGATCGAGAAATTCACCGTCCTGCGCGGCCCGCATGTCGACAAGAAGTCGCGGGACCAGTGGGAAATCCGCACGCACAAGCGGCTTCTCGACATCATCGACCCGACGCCGCAGACCGTGGACGCGCTGATGAAGCTCGACCTCGCTGCCGGCGTCGACGTCGAGATCAAGGTTTAAGGAGGGCACCCGGATGCGCTCTGGAGTGATCGCAAGGAAGGTGGGCATGACCCGCCTGTTCATGGAGGACGGCCGGCAGGTTCCGGTCACGGTCCTGCAACTGGATGGCTGCCAGGTCGTGGCGCAGCGCACCGCCGAGAAGGATGGCTACACCGCCGTTCAGCTTGGTGCGGGCAGCGCCAAGGCCAAGCGGATCTCCGCGCCGATGCGTGGCCATTTCGCAAAGGCCAGCGTGGCGCCGAAGCGCAAGCTTGCGGAGTTCCGCGTGGCCCCCGAGAACCTGATCGGCATCGGTGAGGAAATCACCGCCGACCACTATTTCGAGGGCCAGTTCGTGGATGTCAGCGGCACCTCGATCGGCAAGGGCTTTGCCGGTGCAATGAAGCGGCACAATTTCGGCGGCCTCCGGGCCTCGCATGGCGTGTCGATCAGCCACCGCTCGCACGGCTCGACCGGTCAGTGTCAGGACCCGGGCCGCGTGTTCAAGGGCAAGAAGATGGCCGGCCACATGGGCGCGGCGCGGGTGACCACGCAGAACCTCCAGGTCGTCAAGACCGACGCCGACCGGGGGCTGATCATGGTCAAGGGCGCGGTGCCGGGCGCCAAGGGCGGCTGGGTGACGATCAAGGACGCGGTCAAGAAGCCGACGCCGGAGAACATCATCCTGCCCGCCGCGCTGAAATCGGCCGCCGAAGAGGCGCAGCGCGCCGCCGAGGAGGCCGCCGCGCAGGCTGCCGCGGAGGAGGAGGAGGCCCGCAAGGCCGCCGAGGCCGAACAGGCCGCCGCCGAGCAAGCCGCGCTGAAGGAGGCCGAGGCTGAGATCGAGGCCGAGAAGAAGGACGGTGAGGAATGAAACTCGACGTGATCAAGCTGGATGGGGCCAAGGCCGGCACCGTCGATCTCGGCGACGAGATCTTCGGCCTCGAGCCGCGCGCCGACATCCTGCACCGCGTGGTCCGCTGGCAGCGTGCCAAGGCACAAGCCGGCACCCACAAGGTCAAGACCCGGTCCGAGACCAGCTATTCGACCAAGAAGATCTACCGCCAGAAGGGCACCGGTGGCGCCCGCCACGGCGACCGGAACGCGCCGATCTTCCGCAAGGGCGGCATCTACAAGGGCCCGGTGCCGCGCAGCCATGCGCATGACCTGCCCAAGAAGTTCCGCAAGCTGGGGCTTCGCCATGCGCTCAGCGCCAAGGCGCGGGCCGGCGAACTGGTGGTGCTGGACTCGGCCGAGGTGGAAAGCCCCAAGACGGCCGCCCTCGCCAAGTCGGTGAAGAACCTGGGCTGGAAGCGCGCGCTGGTGATCGATGGGGCGCAGGTCAACGAGAACTTCGCCCTGGCGGCGCGCAACATCGAAGGTCTCGACGTGCTGCCGTCGGTGGGGGCCAATGTCTATGACATCCTCAAGCGCGACACGCTCGTGCTGACCAAGGCAGGTGTCGAAGCGCTGGAGGCGCGACTGAAATGAGCGCGAAGCCGGAACATTACGACGTGATCCGCAAGCCGGTCATCACCGAGAAGGCGACGATGGCTTCCGAAGCCAATGCCGTGGTTTTCGAGGTGGCGATAGATGCGAACAAGCCGCAGATCAAGGAGGCCATCGAAGGTCTCTTCGGCGTCAAGGTGAAGGCGGTCAACACCACCATCACCAAGGGCAAGACCAAGCGGTTCCGCGGCATCCGCGGTCGCCGCAACGACGTCAAGAAAGCCTATGTGACCCTCGAGGAGGGGAACACTATCGACGTGACCACCGGTCTCTGATAGACGGGCACGATCCTTGGCCCCGGCTGCGTCCGGGGCCGGGTTTTTTCGAGTGGGGGCGCGTGCGTCCCATACGGAAACGGGACCCCAGGGTCCGAAGCTGACGGAAGACAGAAAGCATGGCACTCAAGTCGTACAAGCCGACGACGCCGGGCCAGCGCGGGCTGGTGCTGATCGACCGTTCGGAGCTTTGGAAAGGGCGCCCGGTCAAGGCTCTTACCGAGGGTCTGACCAAGAAGGGCGGCCGGAACAATACCGGACGGATCACGGCGCGGCGCCGTGGCGGGGGCGCGAAACGCCTCTACCGGATCGTCGATTTCAAGCGGAACAAACTGGACGTGACCGGCGTGGTCATGCGCATCGAATACGATCCGAACCGAACCGCCTTCATCGCGCTGATCCAGTACGAGGACGGCGAGCAGGCCTACATCCTCGCGCCCCAGCGCATCAGCGTGGGCGACAAGGTCGTCGCCGCGGCCAAGGCCGACGTGAAGCCGGGCAACGCGATGCCGTTCACCGGCATGCCGATCGGCACGATCGTCCACAACATCGAGCTGAAGCCCGGCAAGGGCGGCCAGATCGCGCGCGCGGCGGGCACCTATGCCCAGTTCGTCGGCCGTGACGGCGGCTATGCCCAGATCCGGCTGTCGTCGGGCGAACTGCGCATGGTCCGTCAGGAATGCATGGCGACCGTGGGCGCGGTGTCGAACCCCGACAACAGCAACCAGAACTTCGGCAAGGCCGGCCGGACCCGTCACCAAGGCAAGCGTCCCGCCGTCCGCGGCGTCGTGATGAACCCGATCGACCACCCCCATGGCGGCGGCGAGGGCCGGACCTCGGGTGGCCGCCACCCGGTCACGCCCTGGGGCAAGCCCACCAAGGGCGCCCGCACCCGCAAGAACAAGGGCACGGACAAGTTCATCATCCGCTCCCGCCACGCGCGCAAGAAGGGTCGCTAAGCCATGACACGTTCTGTTTGGAAAGGCCCCTTCGTCGACTCCTACGTCCTGAAGAAGGCCGAGAAGTCCCGCGAGTCGGGCCGCAACGAGGTGATCAAGATCTGGTCGCGCCGCTCGACCATCCTGCCCCAGTTCGTTGGGCTGACCTTCGGCGTCTACAACGGGCACAAGCATATCCCGGTGAACGTCTCCGAGGACATGATCGGCCAGAAGTTCGGCGAGTATGCCCCGACGCGGACCTATTACGGGCACGCGGCCGACAAGAAAGCGAAGAAGAGGTAAACGCCATGGGTAAGGACAAGAACCCCCGCCGCGTGGCCGAGAACGAAGCGATGGCCAAGGCCCGCATGCTTCGCACCTCGCCTCAAAAGCTGAACCTGGTGGCGGCGATGATCCGCGGCAAGAAGGTCGACAAGGCGCTGTCCGATCTGACCTTCTCGAAGAAGCGGATCGCCGAGGACGTGAAGAAATGCCTTCAGTCCGCCATCGCGAATGCCGAGAACAACCATAACCTGGACGTCGATGAACTTGTCGTCGCCGAGGCCTATGTCGGCAAGAACCTGGTCCTGAAACGCGGCCGTCCGCGCGCCCGCGGCAGGTTCGGCCGGATCAACAAGCCGTTCTCGGAACTCACCATCAAGGTCCGCCAGGTCGAGGAGCAAATCTGATGGGTCACAAGGTCAACCCGATCGGCATGCGTCTCCAGGTCAACCGCACCTGGGACAGCCGCTGGTACGCCGATACCAAGGATTACGGCGATCTTCTCCTCGAAGACGTGCGGATGCGCGACTTCATCAAGGAGGAGTGCAAGCAGGCCGGCGTCAGCCGCGTCATCATCGAGCGCCCGCACAAGAAGTGCCGGGTGACGATCCACACCGCGCGCCCGGGCGTGATCATCGGCAAGAAAGGCGCCGATATCGAAGGCCTGCGCAAGAAGCTCGCGAACATGACCGACAGCGAGCTGCACCTCAACATTGTCGAGGTCCGCAAGCCCGAGCTCGACGCCCAGCTGGTGGCCGAGAGCATCGCCCAGCAGCTGGAACGCCGGGTCAGCTTCCGCCGCGCGATGAAGCGGTCGGTGCAGAACGCCATGCGCATGGGCTCGCTGGGGATCCGCGTCAACGTCTCGGGCCGCCTCGGCGGTGCCGAGATCGCCCGGACCGAATGGTATCGCGAAGGGCGGGTGCCGCTGCACACGCTGCGCGCCGATATCGACTATGCCTATGCCGAGGCGCAAACGCCCTACGGCATCATCGGTGTGAAGGTCTGGATCTTCAAAGGCGAGATCATGGAGCACGATCCCAGTGCCCGCGACCGTCGCCATGCCGAGCTCCAGGAAGGTGGCGGCGGGCCGTCCCGTCCGCGCCGCTGAGCCCTGAAGGAGAAGCGAGATGCTGCAACCAAAGCGCACGAAGTTCCGCAAGATGCACAAGGGCCGTATCCACGGCCAGGCAAAGGGCGGAACGGATCTGAACTTCGGCTCCTTCGGGCTCAAGGCCACCCAGCCCGAGCGGATCACTGCGCGCCAGATCGAGGCCGCGCGCCGCGCCATGACGCGCCACATGAAGCGTCAGGGCCGGGTCTGGATCCGCATCTTTCCCGACACGCCGGTGTCCTCGAAGCCAACCGAGGTCCGGATGGGTAAGGGCAAGGGCTCGGTCGATTTCTGGGCCGCAAAGGTCAAACCCGGCCGGATCATGTTCGAGATCGACGGCGTCAGCGATAACGTCGCCCGCGAGGCGCTGCGCCTTGCCGCGATGAAGCTGCCGATCAAGACCCGGATCGTCCAGCGCGAGGACTGGTAAGAGTCGGCCGACACCGACCTACGCGACAGGACCCCCGTCGAGAGATCGGCGGGGGTTTCGAATGTCGGCCAGTCGAAGAGGTCGGTCATCCCGGTCGGTCTTGCACGCGACATGCCCTCGTCCCGCCCTCGCTTGGAAATTCGGTGAGCCATCTGATGGAAACGGGTTGCCAACAGGCCGTATCCCCCCTATACGGCCCACTTCTACACGAACTCCACCGAATCCCGGGTGACCCGTGCGGGGCCCATCGGTGATGTTGAAAGGAACACGGCGATGAACGCCAGCGAACTCCGGGACAAGACTCCCGACCAGCTCCGCGAGGAACTGACCAACCTGAAGAAAGAGGCCTTCAACCTCCGCTTCCAGCAGGCCACCGGCGCGCTGGAGAATACGGCGCGGATGCGTCAGGTGCGCCGCGACGCGGCTCGCGTGAAGACCGTGCTCAACGAAAAAGCCCAGCAGGCGGCGGAGTAAGGAGGCCCAAATGCCCAAACGGATTCTGCAAGGCACCGTGACCTCGGACCAGAACGCCCAGACCGTGACGGTCTCGGTCGAGCGGCGCTTCACGCATCCGGTTCTGAAGAAGACGATCCGGAAGTCCAAGAAATACCGTGCCCATGACGAGAACAACCAGTTCAAGGTGGGCGACACCGTGCGCATCCAGGAATGCGCGCCGAAATCCAAGACGAAACGCTGGGAGGTGATCGCCCAGGCCTGACCTGAGCTGTCACATCCCGGTTTGATCGAAACCCTGGGGCGCCGTCGCAACGGATCAGTCCCCAAAGGTCGGGAGAAACCACATGATCCAGATGCAGACCAATCTGGATGTCGCTGATAACTCCGGCGCACGCCGGGTTCAGTGCATCAAGGTCCTCGGCGGGTCGAAGCGGAAATATGCCTCTGTCGGCGACATCATCGTGGTGTCGGTGAAAGAGGCGATCCCGCGCGGCCGCGTCAAGAAGGGCGACGTCCGCAAGGCCGTCGTCGTGCGCACCGCCAAGGAAGTGCGCCGAGAGGACGGCACCGCGATCCGCTTTGACCGGAACGCCGCCGTCATCCTCAACAACAACAACGAGCCGATCGGGACGCGCATCTTCGGACCGGTGGTGCGCGAGCTGCGCGGCAAGAACTTCATGAAGATCATCTCGCTCGCCCCGGAGGTGCTGTGACATGGCTGCCAAGCTGAAAACCGGCGACACGGTCGTCGTGCTGGCCGGCAAGGACAAGGGCCGCGAAGGCACCATCCAGTCGGTCGATCCCAAATCCGGCAAGGCGGTGGTCGAGGGCTTGAACATGGCCGTCCGCCACCAGAAGCAGAGCCAGATGAGCCAGGGCGGCCGCATCGCCAAGCCGATGCCGATCGACCTCAGCAACCTCGCCATCGTCGACAAGAACGGCAAGCCCGCGCGCGTGGGCTTCCGCGAGGAGGACGGCAAGAAGGTCCGCTACGCCAAGACCACGGGGGACGTGATCGATGCTTGATGCCGCCAATTACACCCCGCGTCTGAGGGCGCAGTACCGCGAGACCATCAAGGCTGCGCTCAAGGAAGAGTTCGGCTACACCAACGACATGCAGATCCCGCGGCTCGACAAGATCGTGCTGAACATCGGCTGCGGCGCCGAGGCGGTGCGCGACTCGAAGAAGGCCAAGTCGGCGCAGGAAGACCTGACGCTGATCGCCGGCCAGAAGGCGGTCGTGACCAAGGCGAAGAAGTCGATCGCCGGCTTCCGCGTCCGCGAGGACATGCCGCTCGGCGCCAAGGTCACCCTGCGCGGCGACCGGATGTACGAGTTCCTCGACCGGCTGATCACCGTCGCCATGCCCCGCATCCGCGACTTCCGCGGCGTCTCGGGCAAGTCCTTCGACGGCCGCGGCAATTACGCGATGGGCATGAAGGAGCACATCGTCTTCCCGGAAATCGACTACGACAAGGTCGACGAGGTCTGGGGTCTGGATATCGTCATCACCACCACCGCGAAAACCGACGCGGAAGCGAAGGCGCTGTTGAAGCATTTCAACATGCCGTTCAACAGCTGATCGCGGGAGGGAGAGAGAACATGGCTAAGAAAGCAATGGTCGAACGCGAAAAGAAGCGTCAGCGCCTGGTCGAGAAATACGCCGCCAAGCGTGCCGCTCTCAAGGAAATCGCGAACAACGAGGATCTTCCGATGGAAGAGCGGTTCAAGGCGCGGCTGAAACTGGCCAAGCTGCCCCGCAATTCCTCGCCGACGCGGCTGCACAACCGCTGTCAGCTCACCGGGCGTCCGCACGCCTATTACCGCAAGCTCAAGGTCTCGCGGATCATGCTTCGGGAACTCGGCTCTCAGGGCCAGATTCCCGGCATGGTGAAGTCGAGCTGGTAAGGAGGGGAAAAGATGTCCGTGAACGATCCTCTCGGCGATATGCTGACCCGCATCCGCAACGCGCAGATGCGCGGCAAGTCGACCGTGCGCACGCCGGCCTCCAAGCTTCGCGCCTGGGTGCTCGAAGTGCTGGCCGACGAAGGCTACATCCGCGGCTACGAGAAGCTGGACGGCGCCAATGGCCTGCCCGAACTCGAGGTCAGCCTGAAATACTACGAGGGCGCGCCCGTGATCCGCGAGCTGCGCCGCGTGTCGACCCCGGGGCGCCGCGTCTACATGGGCGTGAGCGACATTCCGCAGGTCCGCCAGGGCCTTGGCGTCTCGATCGTCTCGACGTCCAAGGGCGTGATGTCCGATGCAGCCGCGCGCTCCGCCAATGTCGGCGGCGAAGTGCTCTGCCAGGTGTTCTAAGGAGGAAGGCAATGTCTCGTATTGGCAAAAGACCGGTCGAGCTGCCGTCGGGTGTCACCGCATCCGTCTCCGGCCAGACCATCGAGGTGAAGGGGCCCAAGGGCACCCGCAGCTTCACGGCGACCGACGATGTGACCATCGCGGTCGACGAGAACGCCGTCACCGTCACCCCCCGGGGCAATTCCAAGCGCGCGCGCCAGCAATGGGGCATGTCGCGCACCATGGTCGCGAACCTGGTGCAAGGCGTGACGCAAGGCTTCAAACGCGAACTGGAAATCCAGGGCGTCGGCTACCGGGCGCAGATGCAGGGCAACACGCTCAAGCTCAACCTCGGGTACAGCCACGAGGTCAACTTCGAGGTGCCCGAGGGCGTCACTGTCACCGCGCCCAAGCAGACCGAGGTCGTCGTTGAGGGCGCCGATCAGCAACTCGTCGGCCAGGTTGCGGCGAATGTCCGCGAATGGCGCGCGCCGGAGCCCTACAAGGGCAAGGGCATCCGCTACAAGGGCGAGTATATCTTCCGCAAGGAAGGCAAGAAGAAGTAAGGGCGCGACAGATGGCAAACAGCAAGAGAGACCTGTTCCAGAAGCGCCGCCTGCGCGTGCGGAACAAGCTTCGTGCGATGAATTCCGGGCGCGTGCGCCTGTCGGTGCATCGCAGCAACAAGAACATCAGCGTGCAGCTGATCGACGACGTCAACGGCGTGACGCTCGCCTCGGCCTCCTCGCTCGAAAAGGACCTGGGCGTGGTCGGCAAGAACAATGTCGAGGCGGCGAGCAAGGTCGGCAACGCGATCGCCGAGCGGGCGAAGAAGGCCGGCGTCGAGGAGTGCTACTTCGACCGGGGCGGCTACCTCTATCACGGGGGCGTCAAGGCACTGGCCGATGCCGCTCGTGAAGGCGGCCTGAAGTTCTGAGGAGACGAGAGATGGCAAGAGAAGACAATCGCCGGGGCGGCCGCGATCGCGACGAGAACCCGGAATTCGCCGATCGTCTCGTGGCGATCAACCGCGTGTCCAAGACCGTGAAGGGCGGCAAGCGCTTCGGCTTTGCGGCCCTCGTGGTCGTGGGCGATCAGAAGGGCCGCGTCGGCTTCGGCAAAGGCAAGGCCAAAGAGGTGCCCGAGGCGATCCGCAAGGCCACCGAACAGGCCAAGCGGAAGCTGATCCGCGTGCCGCTGCGCGAGGGCCGGACGCTGCATCACGACATCGAGGGCCGCCACGGCGCGGGCCGCGTGGTGCTGCGCACCGCTCCTCAGGGGACCGGCATCATCGCCGGCGGCCCGATGCGCGCGGTGTTCGAGATGCTGGGGGTCCAGGACGTGGTGGCCAAGTCGGTCGGCACCCAGAACCCCTACAACATGATCCGCGCGACGCTGGACGGGCTGACCAAGGAAAGCTCGCCCCGCCAGGTGGCGCAGCGCCGCGGCAAGAAGGTGGCCGATATCCTGCACCGTGACGAGGCGCCGGCCTCCGACGCGCCGGCCGAAGCGTAAGGAGAGGGACACATGGCCAAAACCATCGTCGTCAAGCAGGTGGGCTCGCCCATCCGCCGCCCGGGCGTTCAGCGCCAGACCCTGATCGGGCTGGGGCTGAACAAGATGCACAAGACCCGCGAGCTGGAGGACACCCCCTCGATCCGCGGCATGATCGCCAAGATCCCGCATCTGGTGGAGATCGTCGAAGAGCGCGGGTGAGCCTTTACGCCTTCTGCGTGTTGATTGCGCAGCAACGCCCCGGGCATCGCCCGGGGCGTTTTTCTTAGGTTTCGTCGGTCAGTTTGCTACGCTATCGGAAGTTGCAAAGCGTTAGAGAGCAGGTCAAATGATCTTGCAGAGGGAAAAGAGCTGTCGCCTGAACAGGTTGAAGCCGTCCTGCCCGAATTTAATGATGGCGAGGACTTTGTTCGAATGATGCTTCATCGCCTTGATCCACCTGACGGGCAGCCTGATGGCGTTTTTACTTTGAAGGCGGAAAGAGTCCTTCGTGAAATCTCGTACGGTAAGGGCGGGGTGAGAAGGAAGGTGAAGGGCCTATTGAACGAAAAATTGACCTTCAGAGAAGAGATCTCGCGAGAGGACGCGGCGCTGCTTCGCGATGAGATTTTGAAGTTGAATGAAGCCATTGAGGAGGCGGAGGAAGAACTCGTTGCTTCCCTGAGGCCTACCTGAAGTGGTCTCCCGCTCCATCGCCCTTCGAGGGAGGCAATTCTATCCGTGTAAGCGGACGGCGGTCTGGGCTTGATCCACGTCTTTCTGGCGTATATACGCCCCCGGTGGCCCTTTCAGGCCACACCCCACAACCACGAAACGCCGTGGCCGTCCCATCTCGCTTCGGGGGCGCGTCCGGCCAAGGAGAAGCGACATGAAACTCAACGAACTCCGCGACAACGACGGCGCGGCGAAGATGGCCAAGCGTGTCGGCCGCGGCCCGGGCTCGGGCAAGGGCAAGACCGCCGGGCGTGGCATCAAGGGCCAGAAATCCCGCTCAGGCGTCGCGATCAACGGCTACGAGGGCGGGCAGATGCCGCTCTACCAGCGGCTGCCCAAGCGCGGCTTCAACAAGCCGAACCGCAAGCAATACGCCATCGTGAACCTGGGCCTGATCCAGAAATTCGTCGACGACGGCAAGCTGGACGCCAAGCAGCCGATCACCGAGGACGCGCTGGTGGCCTCGGGCCTCGTGCGGCGCAAGCTGGACGGCGTGCGCGTGCTCGCCAAGGGCGAGTTCTCGGCCAAGGTCGAACTCGACGTGACCGGCGCCTCGAGGTCCGCCGTCGCGGCGGTCGAGAAGGCCGGCGGCTCGGTCAAGACCGCCGCCCCGGCTGCCGCGACCGAATAAGAGGTTGTTCGCGGCGCCCGCGCCGCTTAAATCTCCGACAGGTTTTCCTTCGCGCCGCCGGAGCCGGAAAACGGTTTCGGCGGCGCTGACATTCACAAGGGCTCAGCATGGCATCTGCAGCAGAGCAAATGGCCGCGAACATGAGCTGGGGGGCCTTCGGCAAGGCCACCGAGCTGAGGCAGCGGATCTTCTTCACCCTCGGCCTTCTGATCGTCTATCGCATCGGCACCTACATCCCGGTGCCGGGCATCGACGGCGCGGAACTGCGGGCCTTCATGGATCAGGCGGCCTCGGGGCTGGGGGGCATCCTGTCGATGTTCACCGGCGGCGCGCTGGGCCGCATGGGCATCTTCGCCCTCGGCATCATGCCCTACATCTCGGCCTCGATCATCGTGCAGCTCCTCGCCGCGATGGTGCCCCAGCTCGAGCAACTGAAGAAGGAGGGCGAGCAGGGCCGCAAGAAGATCAACCAGTACACCCGCTACGGCACAGTGGCGCTGGCCTCGTTCCAGGCCTACGGGCTGGCCGTGAGCCTGGAGGCGGGCGGGCTCGCCTCGGACCCGGGATGGTTCTTCCGCGCCTCCTGCGTGATCACCCTTGTCGGGGGCACGATGTTCCTGATGTGGCTGGGCGAACAGATCACCGCCCGCGGCGTCGGCAACGGCATCTCGCTGATCATCTTCGTCGGCATCATCGCCGAGGTGCCGGCGGCGCTGGCGCAGTTCCTCAGCCAGGGCCGGTCGGGCGCGGTCTCTCCCGCCGTGATCATCGGCGTGTTCCTTATGATCGTGGCGGTGATCGCCTTTGTCGTGTTCATGGAGCGGGCGCTGCGCAAGATCCACATCCAGTATCCACGACGACAGGTGGGGATGAAGGTGTACGACGGCGGGTCCAGCCACCTGCCGGTCAAGGTGAACCCCGCGGGCGTGATCCCGGCGATCTTCGCCTCGTCGCTGCTCCTGCTGCCGACGACGATCTCGACCTTCTCGCACAGCCAGGCGGGGCCGGTGATGTCGGTGGTCCTGGCCTATTTCGGGCCGGGGCAGCCGCTCTACCTTGCGTTCTTCTCGGCGATGATCGTGTTCTTCACCTACTTCTACACGCAGAACGTCGCCTTCAAGACCGAGGACGTGGCCGAGAACCTGAAGAATCAGAACGGGTTCATCCCCGGTATTCGGCCCGGCAAGCGCACGCAGGAATATCTTGACTACGTTGTGACCCGCATCCTGGTTCTGGGCTCGGGGTATCTCGCCCTCGTCTGCCTGCTGCCGGAAATCCTGCGCTCGCAACTCGCGATCCCGTTCTATTTCGGCGGCACCTCGGTCCTGATCGTCGTGTCCGTGACCATGGACACGATCCAGCAAGTCCAGTCCCACCTGCTGGCGCACCAGTATGAGGGGCTGATCGAAAAATCGCAGCTCAGCCGCAAGCGCAAGGGCAAACGAAAAGGGACAGCGCGTCGATGAACATCATCCTTCTGGGCCCCCCGGGGGCCGGCAAGGGCACCCAGGCCCGCAAACTGGTCGAGGACCGCGGCATGGTGCAACTTTCCACCGGAGACATGCTGCGGGAGGCGCGCAGTTCGGGCACCGAGATGGGCCAGAAGGTCGCCGAGGTGATGGACCGGGGCGAACTTGTCACCGACGACATCGTCACAGGGCTGATCCGGGAAAAGCTGCAGGAGGGCGCCGAGGGCGGCTTCATCTTCGACGGCTTCCCGCGCACGCTCGCGCAGGCCGACGCGTTGGGCGCGCTTCTGTCCGACATGGGCCGGGCGCTGGATGCGGTCATCGAGATGCGCGTGGACGACGAGGCGCTGGTCTCGCGGATCACCGCGCGGTCCACCTGCGGCGGCTGTGGCGAGGTCTACAACGACAACACCAAGCCGATCCCGGCGGATGGCAAATGCGCCAAGTGCGGCGGCACCGAGTTCAAGCGCCGGGCGGATGACAACGAGGGGTCGCTGCGCCAGCGGCTGATGGAGTACTACAAGAAGACCTCGCCGCTGATCGGCTACTACTACGCCAAGGGCCAGCTTTCGACGATCGACGGGCTGGACGAGATCGACGCGGTCGCCGGCCGGATCACGGCGGTGCTTGACAAGGCGTAACGGTGCCCCTTGACGGGCGACCGGATTCGCCCTAGGGACGGCGTCTCGATAGAGAATCGACCTTTTGTCGCATGCGGGCTGTCCCGGGGCGGCGAGGGGCTTGAGCGGCCCGAAGGCAGCACGCTTTCGGGCCTCAGTTGTGAGAAAAGGTTCTGGGGTTACGGAACCGCAACGAAAGGAAAGCTACGCGTGGCACGTATCGCTGGCGTCAATATCCCCACTGGGAAACGCGTCCCCGTCGCCCTTACCTATATCCACGGCATCGGCCAAAGCTCGGCCGAGCATATCTGCGGCGCGGTCGGCGTCGACACCGCGCGCCGGGTCAACGAACTGTCCGATGCCGAGGTGCTGGCGCTCCGCGAGCATATCGACGCGAACTACACCGTCGAGGGCGACCTGCGCCGCGAGGTGCAGATGAACGTCAAGCGGCTGATGGATCTCGGCTGCTACCGCGGGCTGCGGCATCGCCGCAACCTGCCGGTGCGCGGCCAGCGCACCCACACCAATGCCCGCACCCGCAAGGGTCCGGCGAAACCCATCGCCGGCAAGAAGAAGTAAGGGAGGGCATCAGGTATGGCACGCGATAAAACCCGGGTCCGCCGCAAGGAACGCAAGAACATCGCCGCGGGCGTGGCGCATGTGACCAGCTCGTTCAACAACACCAAGATCCTGATTTCCGACGTGCAGGGCAACGCGATCTCGTGGTCGTCGGCCGGCACGATGGGGTTCAAGGGGTCGCGCAAGTCGACGCCTTACGCTGCGCAGATGGCCGCCGAGGATGCCGGCCGGAAGGCGCAGGAACACGGCGTCAAGACGCTGGAAGTCGAGGTCCAGGGCCCCGGTTCCGGCCGCGAGAGCGCGCTGCGCGCGCTGGCCGCCGTCGGGTTCAACATCACCGCGATCCGCGACGTGACCCCGATCGCCCATAACGGCTGCCGCCCGCCGAAACGCCGCCGGGTCTGATCCACGGATTTTCCGCCCGGGCTGCCGCCTCTTCGGTGGCCCGGGCATGTCGCTATTTCCCTCGGGCGTTCTTCGCTTTGGACATGGGCGAAGGGCAGGAATTGAGGAGACATTCATGATCCACAAGAATTGGCAGGAACTCATCAAGCCGACCCAGCTTGACATCAGGCCGGGCAACGAACCCGCGCGACAGGCGACCGTCGTGGCCGAGCCGCTGGAGCGCGGCTTCGGCCTCACCCTCGGCAACGCGCTGCGCCGGGTGCTGATGAGTTCGCTGCAGGGCGCGGCGATCACCAGCGTCCAGATCGACAACGTGCTGCACGAGTTCTCTTCGATCGCCGGGGTCCGCGAGGACGTGACCGACGTGGTGCTGAACCTCAAGGGCGTCGCGCTGAAGATGGAGGTCGAGGGGCCGAAGCGGGTGTCGATCGCGGCCAAGGGGCCGGGCGTCGTGACCGCCGGCGACATCTCGGAAACGGCCGGGATCGAGGTGCTGAACCGCGACCACGTGATCTGCCATCTCGACGAGGGCGCGGACCTGTTCATGGAACTGACCGTGGACACCGGCATGGGCTATGTCGCGGCCGACAAGAACCGACCCGAGGACGCCCCGATCGGGCTGATCCCGATCGACGCGATCTTCTCTCCGGTCAAAAAGGTGGCCTATGACGTCCAGCCGACCCGCGAGGGCCAGGTGCTCGACTACGACAAGCTGACGCTCAAGGTCGAGACCGACGGCTCGGTCACGCCCGAGGACGCGGTGGCCTTCGCGGCGCGCATCCTGCAGGACCAGCTGTCGATCTTCGTCAATTTCGAGGAGCCGGAATCCGCGGGTCGCGAATCCGAGGACGACGGTCTGGAATTCAACCCGCTTCTGCTGAAGAAGGTGGACGAGCTGGAGTTGTCGGTGCGCTCGGCGAACTGCCTGAAGAACGACAACATCGTCTATATCGGCGACCTGATCCAGAAGACCGAGGCGGAGATGCTGCGCACGCCGAACTTCGGCCGGAAGTCGCTGAACGAGATCAAGGAGGTGCTCTCGGGCATGGGCCTGCATCTCGGCATGGATGTCGAGGAATGGCCGCCGGAGAACATCGAGGAACTGGCCAAGAAGTTCGAGGACCAGTTCTGATCCAGCGGGGGACGCGCCACAGGGCGTGCCCCTCCCACCCGCCCACACGCCCCGTGGCGCGTCGGGCGGGGAAACGACCGGGCAAACCGCCCCAAGGTGAGCCGGTGACACGCATCGCCGGCCGGACAAAGCAAAACGCCCCCCCGAGGGCAAAGACGGAGAAGACAGATGCGTCACGCTAGCGGCTATCGCCGCCTCAACCGCACCCATGAGCACCGCAAGGCCCTGTTCGCCAACATGGCCGGCTCGCTCATCGAACATGAACAGATCAAGACCACGCTGCCGAAGGCCAAGGAACTCAAGCGCGTCGCCGACAAGCTGATCACGCTGGCCAAGCGCGGGGACGTGCACGCCCGCCGCCAGGCGGCCGCCCGGCTGAAGCAGGACGCCCATGTCGCCAAGCTTTTCGACGTGCTGGGCCCGCGCTATGCCGAACGTCCGGGCGGCTATGTCCGCGTGCTGAAGGCGGGCTTCCGGTACGGCGACATGGCGCCGATGGCGATCGTCGAACTCGTCGACCGCGACCCCGAGGCCAAGGGCGCCGCGGATCGCGCGCGGCTCGAGGCCGAGGAAGCCGCCGAAGAGGAGTGATCCGGCCCGCGTTCCGGTCTGCGCCGCGCGGAAATCATATGCCGAGAATTGCGAAAGGCCCTGCCGCCTGGCAGGGCCTTTTCCTGTTCGGGTCGGGGGTCAGGCGCCGCAGGCCATCGGTTCACGGACAGTCATGGCCCGTCGGTCATCCTCCAGCAGGCGGTCCACATCGTGCAGCATGCGCTCGAGTTGGGCATCGGCGACCGGCGTGGCGCCGAGGAATTCCAGCATGTCGATCCGCACGGCCGCAGGCAGGCGCATCAGCCTCGTAAAGAGATTGGGGTGGATTGTACGCACTGAATACTCCGCTAGACTGTCCAAATACGTGACGTCGCAGCAAACAATTTAAGGTTGACTGAAAATTCCGCAACTTGTCTAAAAGGTCATGTTCGAAAAGTCAGTGTTTGATAGGGAATTGAAGGCTTTGGATGCGATGGCCCCCGAGGGCTACAACATCGGGCTGCACATCCGATTCACGTCGCCTCTCATGACTTTTCAGACATATGACCCCGAGTGGCTCGCCCACTACACCGAGCATGGCTATGTCCTGCGCGACCCGATGGTCGCGTGGGGTTTTTCAACCACCGGAGCAACTCGGTGGAGCAACGAAAGCATACCGGACCCTTTCGGCATCCTCCAAGAGGCCGCGGGGTTCGGATTGAGGTTCGGCGTGACGATCTCCTGGGGACCGATCACTTCCAGGACCATTGCCAGCGTGGCGCGAGCAGATCGGGAATTCACGGATGCCGAGATCGACCAGATCGAAGCGATCGTGCGTCGTTTGCACGACATGACCGAGCCACCGCAAGAGCTTACCAAGGCTCAGATCGAAGCGCTGAAATGCATTGCGGACGGCGACCGCCAGGCGGCCGCGGCCAGCAAGCTGGGGATCTCGGAAAGTGCGCTCAAGGCCCGCCTCGCCTCTGCTCGCGAGCGGCTCATGGCGCGCACCACTGCAGAAGCCATTCAGCGCGCCAAGGATTACCGGCTGCTTTGACGGCCGTCGCCTTCCGCACGGGTACCAACCACATCACCAACCCTGCAGGAGGCTCCTATGCAGACCACGACTCTCTCCTTCGAAAACTTGCACAACCATGGCGAACTCTTTGCCAACATGCTTCGCGCAAGGCGTGAACTCTTCATCGAGCAGAACAAATGGGACCTGCCCGAGGCGCTGGGCATGGAATACGACCAGTACGACACCCCGGCCAGCCGCTGGGTGGTCGTTCATGACGACCTGGGCCAGGTCCTCGCGGGCAACCGGTTGACGCCTACGACCGCCCGCTGCGGAATCTACAGCTACATGATCCGCGATGCGCAGAAGGGGCTTCTCGACACGATCCCTTCGCATCTTCTCTATGAAGAGGCGCCGGTGGCCGAAACGGTCTGGGAAAGCTCGCGGCTTTTCGTCAGCCAGAAGGTGCCGCTGGCCCAGCGCCGCCCGATCTACTTCAATCTCGTGCAGGAACTGGCCAAGGCCGCGCGCAGCCTGGGCGCCACCCAGTGTCTTACGCTGCTCAACGCCAACTGGACCCTGTGGTACAAGCGGGTGGGCATCGACATGACGGCGATGGGCCCGGTGATGGAAATCGACGGCATCAAGAACCAGGTGGTCTCGATGAACTTCGCGGCGAACCTGCACTGACGCGGCGCAAGCCCCCCGCTCGGGTGGGCGGGGGGTGTCCCGGCGTTGAACTCGTCATGCCATGCGCGCATATGCGTGGGTGTGACGTTCATGTGCAGCCAACCGATGACCCGCTTCGCAGCGATCCTTTGCCTTTGTCTCGCCGCCCTGCCGCTCGCGGCCGAAGAGCGCCGCCTGCCGGCCTCGCGCGCCGAGATCAGCCTCAGCTTCGCCCCCGTCGTCCGTGAAACCGCGCCCGCGGTGGTCAATATCTATGCGCGACGCGTGGTCGCCGACCGGGTGAGCCCGTTCTCGAACGATCCATTCTTTTCCGACCTCTTCCGCAATTTCGGCCGAGCCCAGCCGCGGGTGCAGAACTCGCTCGGCTCCGGTGTGATCGTGTCGCGCGACGGTCTGGTCGTCTCCAACTACCACGTCGTCGGCCAGGCGACCGACATCCGCGTGGTGTTGGCGGACCGCCGCGAGTTCGACGCCGAGGTGCTGTTGAGCGACGAGGAGTCGGACCTCGCGATCCTGCGGCTGCGGGGCGCCGAGGACCTGCCCGCGCTCGATCTCCGAAATTCCGACACGGTCGAGGTGGGCGATCTCGTGCTCGCCATCGGCAACCCGTTCGGCATCGGCCAGACGGTCAGTTCCGGCATCGTCTCCGGGCTGGCGCGCTCGGGGCTGTCGATCGGCGGCGGGCGCGGCTATTTCATCCAGACCGACGCGGCGATCAACCCGGGCAACTCGGGCGGCGCGCTCGTGGACATGCAGGGCCGGCTGGTCGGCATCAACACGGCGATCCTGTCGCGCTCGGGCGGGTCGAACGGCATCGGCTTCGCGATCCCGGCGAACCTCGTTTCGCGGTTCGTGGACCAGGCGCGCGAAGGGCGCGCCCGGTTCCAGCGCCCGTGGGCGGGCATCTCCGGCCAGGCGGTGGATGCGGGACTGGCCGAGGGCTTCGGCCTCGATGTGCCGCAAGGCGTCGTGCTCACCGGGCTGCATCCCGAAAGCCCCTTCGCGAAGGCCGGGCTCCGGCGCGGCGACGTGGTGATCGAGCTTGGCGGCGCGCCGGTGAATACTCCGCAAGAGATGTTGTTCCGCCTCTCGGCGGAGGGCGTCGGCGGCGAGATCGGTCTTCGTTACCTGCGGGACGGGCGCGGGTTCGAGGCGCGGCTGGCGCTGATCGCACCGCCCGAGACCCCTCCCCGCGACCCGGTGACGATTGCAGGGCGCAGCGTCCTGGCCGGGCTGTCGGTCGTCAACCTCAACCCCGCCGTCGCGCAGGAGGCGGGGTTGCCGGCCGACGCGGCGGGCGTTCTGGTGACCGATCCGGGCGACGTGGCGCGCCGCGTGGGGCTGCGCGCCGGCGATGTCCTGGTGCAGATCAACGACCGCGAGATTCGCACCACGCGCGACGTGGCCGCCGCCGCGCGGGCGGGCGGGCGCGGCTGGTATGTCGAGTATCTGCGCGACGGGCGGCGCGGCGCCTTGCGCTTTCGTGTCTGAGCCCGCTGGCATAGGCTGGGCACATGGCTGACCTCTTCGACCGTGCCGAGGGCGAGACACCCTCCAAAAGCGGGCCGCGCCCCTTGGCCGACCGCTTGCGCCCCACGCAGCTGGCCGATGTCATCGGGCAGGAGCATGTGCTGGGCCCCGACGCGCCGCTGGGCGTGATGCTGGCCTCGGGCACGCTGTCCTCGCTGGTCTTTTGGGGGCCGCCCGGGGTGGGCAAGACCACGATCGCGCGGCTTCTGGCCGACGAGACCGACCTCGCCTTCGTCCAGATCAGCGCGATCTTCACCGGCGTCGCCGAGCTGAAGAAGGTGTTCGAGGCGGCGAAGATGCGCCACGCCAACGGGCAGGGGACGCTGCTTTTCGTGGACGAGATCCACCGCTTCAACAAGGCCCAGCAGGACGGCTTCCTGCCGCATATGGAGGACGGCACGATCCTGCTGGTCGGCGCGACCACGGAAAATCCCAGCTTCGAGTTGAACGCCGCGCTTCTGAGCCGCGCGCAGGTGCTGGTGCTCGACCGGCTCGACCTCGCGCATCTGGAACTCCTGGCCCAGCGGGCCGAGCACGAGTTGGGCCGCGCGCTGCCGCTGACCGGCCCGGCGCGCGAGCAGCTTCTGGAGATGGCCGATGGCGACGGGCGGGCCCTGATCAACCTGATCGAGCAAATCGCCGCCTGGAATGTCGACGGCGCGCTGTCCCCCCAGGACCTTGCCGCGCGGCTGCAGAAACGCGCCGCGCAATACGACAAGTCCGGCGAGGCGCATTACAACCTGATCTCTGCGCTGCACAAATCGGTGCGCGGCTCCGACCCCGACGCCGCGCTTTACTGGCTCGCCCGGATGCTGGAGGGCGGCGAGGATCCGCGCTACCTCGCGCGGCGCATCACCCGCATGGCAATCGAGGATATCGGGCTTGCCGATCCGCAGGCGCAGACGCTCTGCCTCGATGCGTGGAACATCTACGAACGCCTCGGCTCGCCCGAGGGCGAACTGGCGCTGGGCCAGGCGGTGCTCTACCTCGCGCTCGCGCCGAAATCGAACGCGGGCTATGCGGCCTACAAGAACGCCCGCGCGGCGGCAAAACGCACCGGGTCGGAGCCCCCGCCCAAGCATATCCGCAACGCGCCGACCAAGCTGATGAAGGAGCAGGGCTATGGCGCGGGATATGAATACGACCATGACAGCGAGGCGGGCTTCTCGGGGCAGAACTACTTCCCCGACGAAATGAAGCGCGGCGTCTACTACAACCCCGTGGAACGCGGCTTCGAACGGGAACTGAAACGCCGCCTGGACTACTTCACCAAGCTGCGTGCCCAGCGGCAGGGCGGTTGACAAGGCCGGTGCGCGGCGCGAAGGGAACGCCATGACTTCCGGAACGATCCTGCAGGTGGCGCTGGGCGGCGCGTTGGGCGCGGTGGCCCGGTACCTGACGGGCGTGGCCACGATCCGCCTGATGGGGTCGGGCTTCCCGTGGGGAACGCTGACGGTGAACATCGTCGGGTCGTTCCTGATGGGGGTGCTGGTGGTGGTGCTGGCAAAGAAGGGCGGCACCCATTTCGCGCCGTTCTTCATTACCGGGCTTCTGGGTGGTTTCACCACGTTTTCGGCCTTCTCGCTGGACGCGATGACGATCTACGAGCGCGGCCAGACCGGGCTGGCGGCGGGGTATGTCGCGGCCTCGATGATCCTGTCGCTTGCGGCGATCGCGGCGGGGCTCTGGGTGGCGCGGGGGCTTTTGCCGTGAGCGGGGTGCAGACCCTGACCGTGGGCGCGGGCGAGGGCGACCAGCGGCTCGACCGCTGGTTCCGGCGGCGCTTTCCGCATGTGCCCCAGGGTCGGATCGAGAAGATGTGCCGCAAAGGGGAGATCCGCGTCGATGGCGGCAGGGTGAAACCCGCGAGCCGCGTCGAAGAGGGTCAGCAGGTGCGCATCCCGCCGCTGCCCGAGCCGGGCGAGGCCCCTGCGACCCCGCGCCCCGCCGTCAGCGAGGCCGACGCCAGGATGATCCGGGCGGCGGTGATCTATCGCGACGACCACATCCTTGCCCTGAACAAGCCGCCGGGCCTGCCTGTGCAGGGCGGCAGCGGGCAGACCCGCCACGTCGACGGCATGGCCGAGGCGTTGCGCTTCGGGTTGGACGAATCCCCCCGGCTCGTCCACCGGCTCGACAAGGACACCTCGGGCGTCCTGCTGATGGCCCGCACCCGCGCCGTGGCCAAGGACCTCACCTCGGCCTTCCGCTCGCGCGAGACGCGCAAGATCTACTGGGCGGCGGTCGCCGGCACGCCCAGTCCCGCGATGGGCACGATCCGCTACGGCCTGGTGAAGGCGCCGGGCCACGGCGCCAAGGGCGAGGGCGAGAAGATGGTTTGCATCCACCCCGACGCGGTGGACGCGACCCCCGGCGCAAAGCGCGCGGTGACCGACTACGCGGTGCTCTCTTCGCTGGCCAAGCGCGCGTCCTGGTGCGCGCTTGTCCCCGTGACCGGGCGCACCCACCAGCTCCGCGCCCATATGGCCGAGGTCGGCCACCCGATCGTGGGCGACGGCAAGTATGGCGGCTCGGGCCAGGTCAACGAGGGCGAGGGCTGGGGCGCGCAACTCGGCGGTGAGGTCAGCCGCAAGCTCCATCTGCACGCGCGCGCGCTTTCGCTGACCCACCCGGTCACCGGCCGCCCGCTCACCCTCACCGCCGCCTTGCCAGAGCACATGCGCCGCACCTGGCAGATGTTCGGCTGGTCCGAGTCCGACGTCCCCGCCGATCCGTTCGAGGCGGCGGAATGAGCGATCTCAGGCTCATCATCTTCGACGTCGACGGCACGCTGGTCGACAGCCAGTCGCATATCGCCGCGGCGATGGAGGCCGCGTTCGTCGCCGAGGGGCTGCCGGTGCCGCCGCAGTCGCAGGTCCTCGGCGTGGTCGGGCTTTCGCTCGAGGTCGCGATGGCAACGCTCGTGCCCGAACTCGACGCGCCGCAGCGTGCGCGGATGGTCGAGACCTATCGCGCGGCATTCTTCGCGCATCGCGTCGGCAACGCCGCTTCGCCGCTCTATCCCGGCGCGCGCGGGGCGCTCGAGGTGCTGGCGGGGGTAGAAACGCATCTGTTGGGCATCGCCACCGGCAAGTCGCTCCGCGGGCTCGACCACATCCTGGAGGCGCATGGCCTCGGGCACCATTTCGTCACGCTGCAGGTCGCCGATCATCACCCCTCCAAGCCGCACCCGGCAATGGTGCTGGCCGCGCTCGCGGAAACGGGCGTGCCGCCCGAAAACGCGGTGATGATCGGTGACACCGAATACGACATCGAGATGGGCCGCGCGGCGGGGGTGCGGACGCTGGGCGTGGGCTGGGGCTATCACCCGCCCGACCGGCTGGGGGCGGCCGACGCCGTGGTCGCCGGGTTCGCGGCGCTGCCCGCGGCCGTGAACGGGCTTTGGAGGGGCTGAAACGATGGCGGAATGGGCGCTCAAGCGGTTCTGGAAAGCGGCCGAGGTCGCCGAGACCGATGGCGGCTTCACCGTGCATCTGGACGGCCGGCCCCTGCGCACGCCTGCCAAGGCACCGCTGGTGATGCCGACTCGCGCCATGGCCGAGGCCGCCGCCGCCGAGTGGGACGCGCAGGAGGCCGAGGTGCGGCCCCTGACCATGCCCGTCACCCGCGCGGCCAATGCCGCGATCGACCGGGTGCGCACCCACCGGGCGGAGGTCGCGGCCCTGATCGCCGCCTATGGCGAAAGCGATCTGTTGTGCCACCGCGCCGACAGCCCGGCCGAGTTGGTCGCCTGGCAGGAGGCCGCCTGGGGGCCGTTGCTGGCCTGGGCGCGCGACGCGTTGGAGGCCCCGCTTGTCGTCACAAGCGGGGTGATCCCCTGCCCGCAGCCGGCCGACGCCCTGTCCGCGCTGCAGGCCCGCGTTGCCGCGCGCGACGAGTTCGAGCTTACGGCGCTGCACAATCTCGTGGGTCTCTCGGGCTCGCTCGTCATCGGCTTCGCGGCGATGGAGGACGCCGTGGCGCCGATCGAGGAACTGTGGGACCTCTCGCGCCTCGACGAGACCTGGCAGGAGCGGCAATGGGGCGTCGACGACGAGGCCGCCGCGGCCGCGGCGCGCAAGAAAGAGGACTTTCTTCAGGCCCGCCGCTTCGCCGATCTGGCCCGCCGATCCGCGTAATGCCCAGCCTTTGCGCCGCCTTGCCCGATTCTTGTGCGGGCCTTTCCGAGGGCGGTCCGGCCGGCCCCGCAACGCGACGCCCACCAGTGCGCCCTTGACCTTGTGGCGGGAATTTGCCCAAACTTGCCGCGCTGCGGGGGTTGTTCTCTCGGATGAGGCCATTGCCCTGCCGGGGTGACAAAAAAATGCCGTCTAGAGGGCGGAACATCAGGAAGAGGTAAACATGAAGACATCCGTATTTCTTGGCGCGCTGACGGTAGCCGGGCTGGCAGCCGGAGCGGGAGCCGCCGCCACGCTTGACGACGTGAAGGCGCGCGGAACGCTGAACTGCGGCACGAATACCGGGCTTGTCGGCTTCGCAGCGCCGGATGCGAACGGCGAATGGCAGGGCTTCGACGTTGCGGTCTGCCGGGCGGTGGCCGCCGCGGTGCTGGGCGACTCCTCGGCCGTCGAATTCGTCCCCACGACCGGCAAGACCCGCTTCACCGCCTTGGCCTCGGGCGAGATCGACGTTCTGTCCCGCAACACCACCTGGACCTTCAGGCGCGACAACGACCTGAAGTTCACCTTCGTCGGCATCAACTACTATGACGGCCAGGGCTTCATGGTGCCGAAGGATCTGGGCGTGAGCTCCGCCAAGGAACTCGACGGCGCGACGGTCTGCATCCAGACCGGCACGACGACCGAGCTCAACCTCGCCGACTTCTTCCGTGTCAACAACATCGGCTACGAGCCGGTGCCGATCGAGACCAATGCCGAGGCGCAACAGCAATACCTGGCCGGCGCCTGTGACGTGTACACGACCGACGCCTCGGGCCTCGCCGCGACGCGGGCCACGTTCGAGGACCCGTCGGCCCATGCCGTGCTGCCCGATATCATCTCGAAAGAGCCGCTCGGCCCGCTTGTGCGCCACGGCGATGACGAATGGGCCGACATCGTGCGCTGGACGCTGAACGCGCTGATCGCGGCCGAGGAATACGGTGTGACCTCGGCGAATGTCGACGAACTGGCCTCGAACCCGACCTCCAACCCCGAGATCAACCGCCTGCTCGGCACCGAGGGCAATCTGGGCGAGATGATCGGGCTGGACAGCGACTGGGCCGTCCGCGCCATCAAGGCCGGCGGCAACTATGGCGAGCTGTTCGAGAAGTATATCGGCGAGAACACCCCGATCGGTCTGGCGCGCGGTCTCAACGCGCAGTTTACCGAGGGCGGCCTGCTCTATGCGCCGCCGTTCCGGTAAGCCAGTGACGAAGGGCGCGGGACATTCCGCGCCCTTCTTCTATCTGAGGTAAAAACAAGACGACACCCGGAAGGACGACACCCGGAAGAGCGCGCCCGACACGGGGCCAGCGCAAAATAAAACTGTGTTCCGGGAAAGCGCGACAGGGAGCGCCGCGATGACCACAGCCAGCGATCCGCCGAAGGAGGCGTTCCGGCTCAGCATGCTGATCTATGACACACGCTATCGGTCGCTGACCATACAGGTGGTCGCGCTGATGGTGTTCATGCTGCTGGCGGCCTGGCTTGTCAACAACACGATGCAGAACCTTGCCGATCTCGGCAAGCCGATCGAGTTCGGCTTCCTGACCGAACCGGCGCAATACGACATCAACCAGACGCTGATCCCCTACGACAACCAGGACAGTCATCTGCGGGCCGCGATGGTCGGGCTTCTGAACACGTTGCTGGTGGCGGTCCTCGGCTGTGCGCTCGCCACGGTCGTCGGCGTGATCGTGGGGGTTCTGCGCCTGTCGAACAACTGGCTCGTGGCGCAGATCATGTCCGTCTATGTCGAGATGTTCCGCAACGTGCCGGTGCTGCTGTGGATCGTGTTCTCGATGGCGATCCTGATCGAGACCTTCCCGCCACCCAGCGCCTATCGCGGCGCCGAACCCGAGGCGCGGATGCTCCTTGGCGACAGTGTCGCGCTCACCAATCGCGGCTTCTACATCCCCAAGCCCCAGTTCACCCGCTCGCTCGGTGGCAACCCTCCGGCCGTGCAGCCCGAGGCGGAGGCGGTCGGCGGCGATGGCGCGGCCGGCGGTGTCGTCGGGATGGCGGGCGGAAGCAGCCGGATCGCCACGGGCGGCGCCGGAGGAAGTGCCACCGGCCAGTCCGATGCCCCGGCCGAGCGCGCGCAAGAAATCGAGAACCGCGGGCAGACGACCGGGGCCTTGCCCTCGTCGTCGGTCTGGGACTGGGTCCTGATCCTGGGCGTGTTCGGCGCCTCGCTCCTCGGCGCAAGGGCGATCTCGCGATGGGCCGACCGCCGGCAGGAAGCGACCGGGCTTCGGCCCGGCACGATCTGGGCGCAACTCGCCGTGATCGTGCTGCCGGTCGCCGCGGTTCTCGCCGCGCTCGGGGTGCAGTTCCAGAAGCCGGAACTCACGGGGTTCAATTTCGACGGCGGCATCCACATGCGCAACTCGCTGATCGCGCTGTGGCTGGCGCTTGCGTTCTACACGGCCGCCTTCATCGCCGAGATCGTGCGCGGCGGGATCCTCGCCATTTCCAAGGGCCAGACCGAGGCCGCGGCCGCGCTGGGCCTGCGCCCTAACCGGATCATGTCGCTGGTGATCCTGCCCCAGGCGCTGCGCGTCATCATCCCGCCCCTGATCTCGCAATACCTGAACCTGACCAAGAACTCCTCGCTCGCGATCGCGGTGGGCTACATGGACATCACCGGCACGCTGGGCGGCATCACCATGAACCAGACCGGGCGCGAGCTGGAATGCGTGCTGCTGTTGATGCTGTGCTACCTGATCATCTCGCTCTGCATCTCGGCGGTGATGAACTGGTACAACAGCCGCGTCAAACTGGTGGAGCGGTAAGATGAGCGGAACCCACGCCCATACCGTCGCCTATGTCCGCGACACGATGGTACCGGAACAGGCGCCGCCCGCCAGCTCGGTCGGCATCGTCGGCTGGTTGCGCGAGAACCTGTTTTCCAACTGGTTCAACGCGATCCTCACGCTGCTGTCGCTGGGCTTCATTTATTATGTGCTGTCCCATTCGCTGCCCTGGATCGTGCAGTCGAGCTGGACGGCCAATTCCCTGGACGAGTGCCGCCGGCAGATCGACGCGGCCTTCGGTCCGACCGCGGACGGCGCCTGCTGGGCGGTGATCCGCGAACGCTACCTCCAGCTCATCTTCGGCTTCTACCCGTCCGAGCTCTACTGGCGGCCGCTGCTGGCCTTCGGGCTGGCACTCGCAGCGCTGGCACCGATCCTGTTCACCGGGCTGCCGCGCAAGCTGTTGTGGCTGTCGGCGGTCGCGCCGTTCCTCGTTCCCTGGCTGCTCTGGGGCGGCACGTTCTGGCTGCCGCTTGCCGTCGCGCTGGGCTTCGTTCTGGGCTATTTCGCATTCCGTCTGGTGGCCGGCGCCACGGGCTCGCTGTTGGGCGTCATCGCCGGGGGGCTGGTGCCGGTGCTATGGTGGCTGCTTGCGGCAGGCGGCTGGGCCGCGCTGATGCAATCGGTGCTGCCGCTCGGCATCGAGCCCGTCGCCAGCCGCGCCTTCGGCGGCTTCATGCTGTCGATTACCATCGGCCTCGTGGCGATCACCTGTTCGCTGCCGATCGGCGTGCTGCTGGCGTTGGGGCGGCAGTCGAACCTGTTCATCATCAGCGCGATCTGCACCGGCTTCATCGAGTTCATCCGGGGCGTGCCGCTGATCACGCTGCTGTTCGTGGCCTCGCTGCTGCTCAACTACTTCATGCCGCCGGGCACGGATTTCGACATCATCCTGCGCGTGATCATCATGGTGACGCTGTTCGCCTCGGCCTACATGGCCGAGGTGATCCGGGGCGGGCTCGCCGCGCTGCCCAAGGGCCAGTACGAGGCGGCCGATGCGCTGGGCCTCGACTACTGGAAGGCGCAGCGGCTGATCGTCATGCCCCAGGCGCTGAAGATCTCGATCCCCGGCATCGTCTCGACCTTCATCGGGGTGTTCAAGGACACCACGCTGGTCTCGATCATTGGCCTTCTGGACCCGTTGGGCTTTTCCAACGCGATCCGGGCCAACGCCGCGTGGAACGGCATCGTGTGGGAGCTTTACGGCTTCATTGCGCTGCTGTTCTTCGTCTTCTGTTTCTCGATGTCCCGATACTCGATGTGGCTGGAGCGCAAGCTGCAGACCGAGAACCGCTGAGGAGCCTCGCCCATGTCCGAACTCGCCGTGGACCGCGAAGTCGACCGCTCGAAACTGACGATCTCCGATGAGGTCGCCATCCAGATCGCCAACATGAACAAGTGGTTCGGCGCGTTCCACGTGCTGCGCGACATCAACCTGACGATCTACGAGGGCGAGCGGATCGTGGTCTGCGGGCCCTCGGGCTCGGGCAAGTCGACGCTGATCCGCTGCATCAACCGGCTGGAGGAACACCAGTCGGGCCAGATCGTCGTGGACGGGATCGAGCTGACGAGCGACCTGAAGAACATCGACAAGGTGCGCTCCGAAGTGGGGATGGTGTTCCAGCATTTCAACCTGTTCCCGCATCTGACGATCCTCGAGAACTGCACGCTGGCGCCGATGTGGGTGCGCAAGGTGCCCCAGAAGGAGGCGGTGGAAACCGCCATGTACTTCCTCGAGAAGGTCCAGATCCCCGAGCAGGCCAACAAGTATCCCGGCCAGCTTTCGGGCGGGCAGCAGCAGCGGGTGGCGATCGCGCGCTCGCTCTGCATGAAGCCCAAGATCATGCTGTTCGACGAGCCGACCTCGGCGCTCGACCCCGAGATGATCAAGGAGGTGCTCGACACCATGATCGAGCTCGCCGAGGAGGGGATGACGATGATCTGCGTCACCCACGAGATGGGCTTTGCCCGGCAGGTGGCGAACCGGGTGATCTTCATGGACCAGGGGCAGATCGTCGAGCAGAACGAGCCCGAGGAATTCTTCAACAATCCGCAGTCCGACCGGACCAAGCTGTTCCTCAGCCAGATCCTCGGCCACTGACGCGGGCGCGGGTCGGCGCGGGCCGTCCCGTTTCGCCCCGGCTTGCGCCGGGGCGACCGGCCGGGGGCTCCGCCCCCGGACCCCCGGAGTATTTTCGCCAAGAAGAAGACGCGCGCCTCACGGCCCTGGCCCCTGTCGGCAATGCCCGCTTGCCGATGTCGGATTTCCGACGATTGTCCGATCCCGGCTCCGTTTCCGGTCGCATCCCGTTGGGAGGCGGCCGTTCAGCCGGTGGCACGCTCTTTGCTTTCTTCGACAGGGAGCGTGCGGGCGGATCGATCCAGAGTCCGCCAGATGACGGAAACAGACAAGGGACAAGTGACATGGCCATCGTGACCTTTTCTTCGCCGGTGATGCACAAGGACAAGGCGGTCTATGCCGTCGCCGGCGACACCAAGACGATTCTCGCCCTCGCCGAGGAGCACCGCATCCCGATCCCGTTCGAGTGCCGCGACGGGAATTGCGGGTCCTGTCTGATCGAGGTGACCTATGACGCTCCCGAAGCGAAGAAGGCGATCATGTTGACCGACAAGGAAAAGCTGACGCTGAAGGAACTGGGCAAGATTACCGAGGCCGAGATCGAGAATGCCGAGGTCAACGACATGCCGCCGCGCTATCGCCTGGCCTGCCAGTTCATCGCGCGGGACGAGGACGTGACCGTGAGCTTCACCGGCACGCCCGGGGGCTCTGACTGAGGCGCCGGCTTCAGTCGGCGATCTGCTTGGGGACGATGAAATCGATCGCGTGTCCGGTGCCAAAGTCGACCTCGCTCCAGTCGTCACCCTCGAAGGCGGCGACAAGGGCGGCGCAGGTCGGATAGGCCGCGAAGCGGTCGTTCGCGGGCGGCTTGCGGAGGATGCGCCGAGCGAAGTCGCCGATGCCCGGATTGTGCCCCAGCATCAGGACCGGGGAGGCGGCGCAGGCATTCAGCACCTCGAGCATCCGTTCGGGCCCGGCGTGGTAGAGCGCCGGGGCCCGCCGCATCACCGTGCACTCGCCGAAGGCGGGCGCCATGCGCTCCCACGTTTCGACCGCGCGCCGGGCGGTGGAACTGACAACCTCGGCCGGCACATGGTCGCGCTCTGCCAGCCAGGACGCCACGCGTGGCGCCGCGTCCCGGCCGCGGGCGTTCAGCGGTCGGTCGTGGTCGTCCTGCCCCGGGTCGTCCCAACTCGATTTCGCGTGGCGGACCAGTATCAGGCGAAGGGTCATCGGCGGGCCGTCATGCTGCTCGAACGTGCGGGCATCCTGTCACAGCTTCCCGTTTTAGCCCAGCGCGTTCAGCGCGGCCGGCGGATCAGCGAGCCCGCGCCGTGATCGGTGAAAAGCTCCAGCAGGCAGGCGTTGGGCGCGCGCCCGTCGAGGATCACCACCGCCCGGACACCGCCCTCGATCGCGGCGAGCGCGGTTTCGGTCTTGGGGATCATGCCGCCGGCGATCACGCCCCGGTCGGTCATCTCGCGGATGTTCTCCGGCGTCAGTTCGGTGACGACCTCGCCGGTTTCGTCCTTCACACCGGCCACGTCGGTCAGCAGCAGCAGCCGGTCGGCCTTGAGCGCGGCGGCGACGGCGCCGGCGGCGGTGTCGCCGTTGACGTTGAAGGTCTCGCCCTTTCGACCCGCCCCGAGGGGCGCGACGACGGGAATGAACCCCGACTCGAACAGGCTGTGCAGCACCTTCGGGTTCATTTCCGACGGCGTGCCGACGAAGCCGAGCTCGGGATCGCTTTGCTCGCAGATCATCAGGCCCCCGTCTTTGCCCGACAGCCCCACGGCCCGCCCGCCCTGGTCGTTGATCGCCTGCACGATGCGCTTGTTCACCCGGCCCGACAGCACCATCTCCACCACCTCGACGGTGGCCTGGTCCGTCACCCGCTTGCCGTGGACGAACTCCGAGGTCACGCCCAGCTTGGCCAGCATCTCGTTGATCATCGGCCCGCCGCCATGGACGATCACCGGGTTCACGCCGACCTGCCGCATCAGCACCACGTCGCGGGCGAAACTCTCCATCTCGGCATCGTCGCCCATGGCATGGCCGCCGAACTTGATGACGACAATCGCGCCGGTATAGCGCTGCAGATAGGGGAGCGCCTCGGACAGGGTCCGGGCGGTGGCGATCCAGTCGCGTTTCATGGGCGTGCGTCTTTTCATCTTTTCGGGCCGGTCACTGGGCGCATGTGTTAGACCGCCACTGCGCCCGCGCCAAGGGTCATTGTCTTTTCGTCTGGCCCATTTAGGGTGGCCGGGCGAAGGAGACGCACCCCATGGATGAGAAGATTCTGCTCTTGACCGGCGCGAGCCGGGGCATCGGACATGCGACCGTGAAACGGTTTTCGGCCGAGGGCTGGCGGGTCTTGACCTGCTCGCGCCAGCCGTTCGACCCGCGCTGCCCCTGGCCCGGCGGGGCCGAGAACCATATCCAGATCGATCTGGCCGATGCGGCCGCCACCAAGCGCGCCATCGAGGTGATCCGCGGCAAGCTGCCCCAGGGGCGGTTGCACGCGCTGGTCAACAATGCCGGCATCTCGCCCAAGGCCGAAGGCGGCGGGCGGCTCAACACGCTGGAGACCGACCTGCGCACTTGGGGGCATGTCTTCCACGTGAATTTCTTCGCCTCGATCGTTCTGGCCCGCGGGCTGCAGGACGAGTTGGCCGCGGCGCAGGGGGCCATCGTCAACGTCACCTCCATCGCGGGCAGCCGGGTGCATCCGTTCGCGGGTGCGGCCTATGCCACCTCCAAGGCGGCGCTCGCGGCGTTGACGCGGGAGATGGCGCATGATTTCGGGCCGCTGGGCGTGCGGGTGAACGCCATCGCGCCGGGCGAGGTTGAGACCTCGATCCTGTCACCGGGGACCGAGAAGATCGTCGAAGGGCTCCCGCTGTGCCGGCTCGGCCAGCCCGAGGAGGTCGCCAGCGTGATCCATTTCCTCTGTTCCGAGGAATCGAGCTACGTCACCGGCACCGAGATCGAGGTGAACGCGGGCCAGCACGTGTAAGGTCCTGCGTCCGCCCCTCCGGTTTCGCCTCGCTTCCGCGAGGCGACTGGCGCGGGGGCTCTGCCCCCGCGACCCCCGGGATATTTTCGGCCAGTAGATTCCCCCGGTTCTTCTTCTGGCGCGAAATATCCCGGGGGGAGTCCGAAGGACGGGGGGCAGAGCCCCCCTTGCCGACCTCCGGCTCTGGCGATCGCCCTGATCGGTGGCGCCGCAGGGCCCTCGCACGGAGCGGCGCGCGTCAGCCGATCCCGGCGACGATGGCGCGGAGCGTCGCGATTCCGTCGTCTTTCTCGGCCGAGGTCAGCACCAGTTCGGGAAAGGCGGCCGGGTGCTTGGCCAGGCGCCCGCGCACCTGCGCCAGAACCTTGTCGCGCTCCTTGTCCTTCACCTTGTCGGCCTTGGTCAGCACCACCTGAAAGGTCACGGCGGCGCCGTCGAGCAGCGCCATGATCTCCTCGTCCACGGGTTTCACCCCGTGGCGCGTGTCGATCAGCACGAAGGCGCGGCGGAGCGTGGAGCGGCCGGCGAGATAGGCTTTCAGAAGCTGCTGCCACCGTTCGACGACCGCCACCGGCGCCTCGGCGTAGCCGTAGCCAGGCAGGTCGACCATGTAATGGCTCTCGCCGAGGGTGAAATAGTTGATCTCCTGCGTCCGTCCAGGCGTGTTCGACGTGCGTGCGAGTGCCCTGCGGCCGGTCAGCGCGTTGATGAGGCTCGATTTGCCCACGTTCGACCGGCCGGCGAAGCAGATTTCGGGGCGGTCGGCCGGCGGCAGTCCGTCCATCGCGACAACGCCCTTGAGAAACGCGACCGGCCCGGCGAAGAGCTTGCGCCCGCGTTCGGCGGCGGGGGTGTCGGGGACGGACGCCAGGGGAAAGGGCAGGGCGCTCACAGCAGGTCCACCCTGTCGCCCAGAGCGGCCCGGCCGCCCGCGATCACCTCGGCATAGACGCCGAGGTCGGTATGGCCCCACCGCGCCTCGAGCGTGCCCAGCGTGTCGGCGTCGCGCCGGCCGGTCTCGGGGTTGGCCGCGGTCGCCATGCAGCGGCCGATGCGCTCGCGTATCGCGATTTCGGCGGCGCCGATCCGCAGGCGCCGCCCGACCCAGTCGAACTCTTCCCACGGCGCCAGCCCCTCGATCCAGAAATTCGCGCGGAAACGCCGCGGGTCGAGTACGCGCCCGACCGCGTCGGACAGGGCGCGCAGCGACGACAGGCCCAGCACGCTGACCGAGGGGAAGTCGCTGTCGGTCATCCCGCGCCCCGGCACGCGGACGATCCGGGCGGACGCCGCCCGGTCGGCGGGCATAAGCGGGGCGACCCAGTCGAGGAACGCCGGCGCCTCGCGGTCGGGCGCAAAGGTGATTTCGGGCCGTTGCGGGTGGCGCAGCGTCACGGTTTCGGCCGCCGCGTCAAGCCGGGCCATGATCGCCATGAGCTCCGGCGCCTTGGCCCCGCGCGAGAAGTTGGCGCAAGGCGCCCAGCCCGTGCCGTCCGCGCGGGCCGCCTCGTGCGCGACGGCCCATGTCCGGTCCCAGGGCATCGTGCGCCCCGTTTCCAGCGTTACCTCGTCCAGCGCCTCGGCCCCGTGCCCCTTGATCGGGTGGCGCCAGATCTGCGCCAGGCGGGCGGTCATTTTCCGCCCGTCTCGGAACTCTTCCGCCGTAAGCTCGACAGGATGTTGCCCAGCACGTCGGGCTTGTAGCCGTGGCTGCGCATGATCGCGTATTGCTGCGCGAAGGTGATCAGGTTGTTCGCGATCCAGTACAGGATCAGGCCCGAGGCGAAGCCGCCCAGCATGAACATGAACACCCAGGGCAGCCAGGCGAAGACCATCGCCTGGGTGGGGTCTGTGGGCGTCGGGTTCAGCTTCTGCTGCAGCCACATCGAGATACCGAAGACGATGGGCAGGATGCCCAGCGAGAGGAGCTCGAACGCACCGAGATTGGGCACCGTGTACGGCAGAAGCCCGAACAGGTTGAGGAACGAGGACGGGTCGGGCGCCGACAGGTCGCGGATCCAGCCGATCCAGGGCGCGTGGCGCAGCTCGATGGTGACGAAGATCACCTTGTAGAGCGAGAAGAAGATCGGGATCTGCACCAGGAGGGGCAGGCAGCCCGCGGCCGGATTGACCTGTTCCTTCTTGTAGAGCGCCATCATCTCCTGCTGGAGCTTCTGGCGGTCGTCGCCGACGCGCTCCTTGATCTCCTCCATCTTCGGCTGAAGTTCCTTCATCTTCGCCATGGAGGTGTAGGACTTGTAGGCCAGGGGCAGCAGGATCGCCTTGATGATCAGCGTCAGCCCGATGATCGCCCAGCCCATGCTTCCGGGGATGCCGATACTGGCGAAGGCCGCGTTCACCCAGTGCAGCAGCCAGAAGATCGGCTTGGTGAAGAAGAAGAACCAGCCCCAGTCGATCGAATCGATGAAGCGGTAGATGCCTTCCTCGCGCTGGTATTCGCGGATCGTCTCCCACTCCTTCGCGCCGGCGAAGAGCATCGTCTCGGTCTGCGACGTCTCCCCCGGTCCGACCGTGACCACGGGCAGGCGCGATTCGACCTGGTAGATGTCCGTGCCCTCGACGTATTTCGCGACCGAGGTGAACCGCTGGCCCGGATCGGGGATCAGCGTGGTCATCCAGTACTTGTCGGTGAAGCCGATCCAGCCGTTCTCCTCGACCTGGGCGACATTGGCGCGGGCGGCCTCGCGGTCGACGAAGTCCATGTCCGGCATGTCGTTGTAGTCGATCTCTTCCAGCTCGTTGTCGAGCTGGCGGACGACGCCCTCGTGCAGGATGAAAAAGCCGATCGTGTCGGGCTGGCCGTGGCGCGCAACGATGCCATAGGGTGCCATCCGCACGGTTTCGCCGCTGTTGTTCTCGACGCTCTGCCGGATGGTGAACAGGTAGTCCTCGTCCACGCTGATCGTGCGGCGGAAGGTCAGCCCCGCGCCGTTGTCCCAGATCAGCGTGACGGGGTTCCCGACGCTCAACGGCCCGCCGCTTTCGGCCTGCCACTCGGTATTCGCGCCGGGCACCTGTTCATAGGACAGCTGGCCCGCCGGCGCCCAGCCGTAAAGGGCGTAGTAGGGCCGCGGACTGCCCACCGGCGACAGGAGTTCCACGTTCTCGGAGTCCGGTTCGATCGTCTCCTGGTAGTCCTTGAGGGCAAGCTGGTCGATGCGCCCGCCCAGAAGCGAGATCGAGCCCGCCAGGCGCGGGGTGTCGATGTCGAGCCGGGGCAGGTCGGCGCCCGCGGCCGGCTCCGCCCCATCGGTTTCGGCCTGCGGCCCGCTCGCGGCGGCGTCCGAGGCAGGGGCGGGGGGCGTGGCCGCGATATCGGGCTGCGGCGCGGGCGCTGTCGCCGCGTCATCCTGCGTCTCGCTCATCTCCACGCTCGCGGGCTCCGGCTCGGGAAACCACTCGGGGAACATGCGCGGCCCGACCGCGTACCAAAGCAGGATCACCAGAAAGCTTAGCGCCGTCGCGAGCAGAAGATTCTTGCCTTGATCGTCCATGTCAGGCCGCTACCCGTGTCTGTGGAATTGCGGGTGGTTCAACAGATTGCGGCCCGCGAGGTCAAGCTGTTTTCCCGACG
Source organism: Rhodovulum sp. ES.010 (assembly GCF_900142935.1). NCBI lineage: Bacteria > Pseudomonadati > Pseudomonadota > Alphaproteobacteria > Rhodobacterales > Paracoccaceae > Rhodovulum > Rhodovulum sp. ES.010. The sequence goes on from NZ_FSRS01000001.1 coordinate 3,121,898, forward strand.
CATGCGGGCCGTCGCGCCCCGGCGCGGGCGCGGTGCGTAGCGGGCCGGTCGGCGGCCCGGCCGCTTAGCGGACGACCATCACCGTGCAGGGCGCATGGTTCATCACGTGAGTTGCCGTCGTGCCCAGCAGGTAGTCCTGGATTCGCGGGTTGGCCGATTCCATGACGATCATGTCGATCTTTTCGGCCTTGGCCATCTTGACGATCTGGCGATGGGGCGCGCCCTTGCGCACCACAAGGCGCACGGGCACGTCGCCCGCGGGGTTCTCCTTCAGGAAACGCGCGAGTTCCTGTTTCCAGAACGCCTCGGAGTCGCGGATGTTGAGGTTGCGTTCCATCTCGGGGGCGACGGTCATGAGGATCACCTCGGCCCCGTGCCACTTGGCGAGCCTGAGCGCTTCGCCATAGGCCGGGTGGGCCAGTTCCGCGTGGCGGAGGTTCAGCGGGCAGAGGATCGTCTTGATCTCGCGGGGCATGTCGGGGTCCTGTCGATGGTATCCGGGGTGGCGCTGCCTTACATCCTCCCGGTTAAGGGATCATGTCGCAATACGCCGCGATGGGGGGCGGAAGCGGCGTTCAATGGGCCTCGGCCCAGTTGGCCCCCTGTCCGGCATCGACGACCAGCGGCACGTCGAGCTTCACGGCCGGCAGGGCGGCGCCTTCCATCACCTCGCGCACGGCGTCGGCGACCTCGTCCGCGGCGCTCGTCTCGACCTCGAAGATCAGCTCGTCATGGACCTGCAACAGCATCTTCGCGGGCAGGTCCGCGATGGCGTCCGGCATCCGGATCATGGCGCGGCGGATGATGTCGGCCGCGGTGCCCTGGATAGGCGCGTTGATCGCGGCGCGCTTGGCGAACCCGGCCTGCGGCCCCTTGGCGCCGATCTCGGGCGTATGGATGCGCCGCCCGAACAGCGTCTGGACGTAGCCGTTCGCCTTGGCGAAGGCCACGGTCTCGTCCATGTAGGCCTTGATGCCGGGGAAGCGTTCGAAATAGCGGTCGATGAAGCCCTGCGCCTCGGCCCGCGGGATGCGCAGGTTGCGCGCGAGGCCAAAGCCGGAAATGCCGTAGATCACCCCGAAATTGATCGCCTTGGCCTGGCGGCGGATCTCGGGGGTCATGTCCTCCATCGGCACGTCGAACATTTCCGAGGCGGTCATGGCGTGGATGTCCTGGCCGTCGCGGAACGCCGCCTTCAGCGCGTCGATCCCCGCGACATGGGCGAGGATGCGCAGCTCGATCTGGGAATAGTCGAGGGAAACCAGCACCTTGCCCTCGTCGGCGACGAAGGCCTCGCGGATGCGCCGGCCCTCCTCGGTGCGCACGGGGATGTTCTGCAGGTTCGGGTCGGTCGAGGCCAGCCGCCCGGTGACCGCGCCGGTGATGACGTAAGAGGTATGCACGCGCCCCGTGTCGGGGTTGATGTGGTCCTGAAGCGCGTCGGTATAGGTCGATTTCAGCTTGCTGAGCTGGCGCCAGTCCAGCACGCGGGCGGGCAGGTCGTGGCCCTCGGCGGCGAGGTCTTCCAGCACATCGGCGCCGGTGGCATAGGCGCCGGTCTTGCCCTTCTTGCCGCCCGAAAGGCTCATCTTGTCGAACAGGATCTCACCGAGCTGCTTGGGGCTGCCGACATTGAACGTCTCGCCCGCCAGCTCGTGGATTTCCGCCTCCAACCCCGCCATCTTCTGCGAAAAGGCGTTCGACATGCGGCTCAGCGTGTCGCGGTCGACCTTGATGCCGGTGCGCTCCATCTGCGCCAGTACCGGGACCAGCGGGCGTTCCAGCGTCTCGTAGACGGTCGTCACGCGGTGCGTGTGCAATTGCGGCTTGAAGAGCTGCGCGAGCCTGAGCGTGATGTCGGCATCCTCGGCGGCGTATTTCACCGCCTCGTCGATCGGCACCCGGTCGAAGGTGATCTGCGACTTGCCCGAACCGATCAGCTCCTTGATCGGGATTGGGACGTGTCCGAGATAGCGTTCGCTGAGCGTGTCCATGCCATGGCCGTGCAGCCCGGCATTCATCGCGTAGGACATCAGCATCGTGTCGTCGATGGGCGCGATATCGATGCCGTAGCGCGCCAGCACCTTGGCATCGTATTTCATGTTCTGGCCGATCTTCATCACCGCCGGGTCTTCCAGGAGCGGCTTGAGCATCGCCAGCGCCTCGTCCAGAGGCATCTGCCCTTCGGCCAGCGCATCCGACCCGAAGAGATCGCCGTCGCCGTCGCGATGCCCCAGCGGGATGTAGCACGCCGCGCCCGGCTCGACGGACAGCGACACGCCCACCAGATCGCAGCGCATCTCGTCGAGGCCCGTCGTCTCGGTGTCGACGGCGACCCAGCCGCGGGCATTGGCGCGGTCGATCCAGACCTGCAAAGCCGTGGCGTCGCGGACGCAGTCATAGGTGTCGGGCGTGAAGGGCAGCGCCTCGGGCACGTCCGGCTGTTCCGAGGGGGCGGCGCCCGCCGGGTTGGTGTCGCCGATGACCGGCGGCTCGACCCTCAGGTTCTCGGCGATCCGCTTGGTCAGCGTGCGGAACTCCATCTGCGCGAGGAAGTCCAACAGCGCCTCCGGCTCGGGGTCCCGCACCTCCAGGTCGTCCAGCGGGAAGTCGAGCGGCGTGTCGGCGTCCAGCGTGACCAGCTTCTTCGACAACTCGATCTGCGCGCGGTGCTCGATCAGGGTCTGGCGGCGCTTGGGCTGCTTGATCTCCTCGGCCCGGTCCAACAGCGTTTCCAGATCGCCGAAATCGTTGATCAAGAGCGCCGCAGTCTTCACCCCGATGCCCGGGGCGCCGGGGATGTTGTCGACGGAATCGCCGGCCAGCGCCTGCACGTCGACCACGCGCTCGGGCCCCACGCCGAACTTCTGTTCCACCTCCTCGACGCCGATCCGGCGGTTCTTCATCGCGTCCAGCATCTCGACGCCGTTTCCGACCAGCTGCATCAGGTCCTTGTCGGAACTGACGATGGTGACGCGGCCGCCCGCCTCGGTCGCGTGCCGCGCGAGGGTGGCGATGATGTCGTCGGCCTCGTAATTCTCCTTCTCGATGCAGGCGATGTTGAAGGCGCGGGTGGCTTCGCGGGTCAGCGGGATCTGCGGGCGCAGGTCCTCGGGCATCTCGTCCCGGTTGGCCTTGTATTGATCATAAAGGTCGTTGCGGAAGGTGTGGCTGCCCTTGTCGAACACCACCGCAACATGGGTCGGCGCGTCGGGGCCCGCGTTATCCTCGACGTATTTCTGGATCATGTTGCAGAAGCCCGCGACCGCGCCCACCGGCAGGCCGTCGGATTTGCGCGTCAGGGGCGGCAGCGCGTGGAAGGCGCGGAAGATGAAGGCCGATCCGTCGATCAGGTGCAGATGGCAGCCCTTGCCGAAATTCCCGCTCATGTTCGCCCCCTTCGCTGTGCGCCCCCGGTTTGCCACGAAGCCATGCCCGCCGCCAGCCGTTAGGCGCAGGGGGCGGTGCCAGCCTCGGCGCGTTCGCGTGCGATCAGCCGCTCCAGCGATCCCTCCTCGATCCGGCCGAGCACGGCAGTCCGGCCGATGACCAGGCCGGGCGTGCCGGGGAAGCCGAAGAGGTCGGCAAGAGTGCGGCTGACCGCAAGTTGGTGGTCGATCGCGGGGGCGTCCATGTCCACCAGCAGCCGGTCGCCGTCCAGCCCGATATCCTCGGCCACGCGGCGCAGGCTTGCCGGCGTCGGCACCATCCGAGCGTTGGCGAGCCGGGCATGAAGTTCCGGCCCGGCGCCCTGGGCCGCGGCGGCCAGCGACGCGCGGGCCGCCAGCACCGATGTCGCGCCCAGCAGCGGCAATTCATGCCAGGCGAGATGGATCGGCGAAGCGGGCGCCTGCGCGCGGGCAATCAGCAGCGGGGTCATGCGACGGCAATACTGGCACCGCACATCGGTGAAATAGGCCACCGGCACGCGGCCCCGAGGCGGGGCGCCGAAGAGATGCCGGCAGAGATCGGCACGCAGGTCCTGTGGCGCCGACGGCTCTCGCGGGACGGGCTCCAGCCCGATCAGCGCGGGCGATGCCGGCACGGTCGCCGCGCTCGGCACGCGGTGAAACCCGGGCAGGCCCGGAATCGGTTCGAACGCGAAGTCGGGCGGAAAGGCGCGGCGCCACAGGCCGGGTCCCGAGGACAGCGCGAGATAGGCCAGCGCGATGCCGCCAAGCCAGAGAATGTTCCGCCGCGTGCGCCCGATCATGGCCTCCGCCCCTAGAGCCGCGCCTATACCGGGTTGGGCAGGTCCTCGCCGGCGAGGTAGGCCCGGATGTTCTCGACGGCCATCATCCCCATCGCCTCGCGCACCTCCAGCGTGGCGGTGCCGAGATGGGGCAGCAGCGCGACGTTCTCCATGGCCACAAGCTGCTCGGGCACGTGGGGCTCGAACTCGTAGACATCGAGCCCGGCGCCCGCGATCCGGCCCGCCTCGAGCGCCGCGATAAGCGCAGCCTCGTCGACCACGTCGCCGCGCGAGATGTTGACGAAATGCGCCGTGGGCTTCATCGCGTCGAACAGGTCCGCGCCCATCATGTGCCGCGTCTGCGCGCCCCCCGGCACGCAGGAGACGACCACGTCGGCCGCCGCGCCGAGCGCGGCAAGGCTGTCGACGGCGCGGGCCGGGAAGTCGAGCCGCTTGGGCGAGCGCGTGTAATACACCACCTCCATCCCGAAGCCGTAATGGCAGCGCCGGGCCAGCGCCTGGCCGATATTGCCCATCCCCACGATGCCCAGCGTCTTGCCGGTGACATGCAGGCCCAGCATCTGGGTCGGGTGCCAGCCGGTCCACTGGCCCGCGCGGACCATCCGCTCGCCCTCGCCGCCGCGCCGGCAGGTCATCAGGATCAGCAGCATGCCGATATCGGCGGTGGCATCGGTGACCGCGCCGGGCGTGTTGGTCACCGCGATCCCCAGCGCATGCGCGGCCGCGACGTCGATATGGTTGTAGCCCATTCCGAAATTCGCCAGAAGCCGGGCCCTGGGCGTGCGGACATCGGCAAAGACCTCGGCCGTGAACATGTCGCCCAGGGTCGGCAGCACGATGTCGAACTCCGCCAGCGCCCGGCGCAGTTCCGCGTCCGACAGGGCCGCGTTGCTGTCCCGCATCTCGACCTCGCCAAGCTCGCGGACGATGGCGCCCACCTTGCCCGGCATCGGCCGCGTCACCAGAATCCTCGCCATCAGTACATTCTCCCCCCGATCGGCACGTCCTTGTCCGGCGTGATGAGAACTACCTCGCCATCGGCATCGGGCAAGCCCAGCACCAGCACCTCGGACATGAACTTGCCGATCTGCCGGGGCGGGAAGTTGACCACGCCGAGCACCCGCTTGCCCGGCAGGTCCTCGGGCGCGTAATGCGCGGTGATCTGGGCCGAGCTCTTCTTCTCGCCGATCGCGGGGCCGAAATCGACCCACAGCTTGATCGAGGGCTTGCGCGCCTCCGGGTAGGGCTCGGCCCGCACGATCTCGCCCACGCGGATATCGACCTTCATGAAGTCGTCGAAGCTGATCTCGGTCACGTTCCCAGTTCCCTGCTGCGGTTGGTCGCGGCGGCGACCGCGCGTTTCAAGAGTGGCGGAAAGCCGGTCTCCGGGTCCATCAGCACCTCCAGCGCTGCCGCCGTGGTGCCCTGCGGCGAGGTCACGTTCACCCGCAGTTGCGCCGGGTCGTCCTCCGCCTCTTCGGCCAGTTGTCCCGCACCGCCCACCGTCGCCTTGGCCAGTGTCATGGCCATGTCGGCGGGCAGGCCCTGCGCCTCTCCGGCGGCGGCCAGCGTCTCGATCAGGTGAAACACGTAGGCCGGGCCGGAGCCCGACAGGGCCGTGACCGCGTCCATCTGGTCCTCGCTCTCCAGCCGCACGGTCTGGCCCACGGCAGAGAGCAGCGTTTCGGCCAGCGACAGGCCCTCTTCGCCGACATGTGCGTTGCCGATCAGCGCGGTGATGCCGCGGCCCACGGCGGCAGGCGTGTTCGGGATCGAGCGGATCACCGGGGCCGCGTCGCCCAGATGGCGTGCGAAGTAGTCCAGCGTCTTTCCGGCCGCGACCGACAGGAACAGCGTGCGCCCGTCGGCCAGCCGCGCCACCTGCGGCAGCGCGTCGTCCATCATCTGCGGCTTGACCGCGATCAGCACGATGGCCGGCGCCCGCGGAAGGGGCTCGTTCAGATGCAGGCCCTCGCCGGCGCGCGCGCGCAGCCAGTCGGACGGCCCCGGGTCGATCGCCCAGACCGCACCGGCCGGCAGCTCCCGCTTCAGCCAGCCCTCCAGAAGCGCCGAGCCCATCTTGCCGCAGCCCAGAAGCACCAGCCCCCGGGTGGCGAGGTCGTCCATGTCCATACGCAAGCCCCCTGTCTGCCTCGGGGGCCGAGGTTAGGCGCGGCCGTAGGCCTCCGCAATGGCGACTTGCAGCGCGTCGGCCGGCGTGCGGTCGCCCCAGCAGACCAACTGGAAGGCGGGGTAGAAGCGTTCGGCCGCCGAGACCGCTGCGCCGATCAGCTGGTCGACCCGTTCGGCGCCGACCGGCTGGCCGCCCGCCAGCATCAGGCCGTGGCGCCAGACCATCAGCTGCTGCGCGTGCCAGTAGGTGAAAGCGCCCGCCCAGCACAGGTCGTTGGTCGCGTTCAGCGCCTCGTAGAGCGCGGGCAGCTTGTCCTCGGGCGGCTCCATCTCGAAGGTGCAGATCAGCCGCAGCATCTCGTCATAGCCCGACCAGGCCAGCGTCAGTGAGTAGGTGCGCCACTGGCCCGTCACCGCCATGGCGATCTGGTCGTCGGCGACCCGGTCGAACTCCCAATCGCGGTGCTCGGCCAGGGTCTCGACGATGTCGATGGGGTGGAGGTCCTCGCTGTGCAGGAAGTCTTCGGAAAGCGACATGCCCGGCCTCTCTGGTTGCAGCCTTGTGTCGGTGGCAGCCCACAAGGCTTAGGTGCCTGCTCTAGGCTCTGGGCGGTAAATCGCCGAGCCCTACAAGATATGGTGGGCGCAAAGGGGCACCAAGTAAAGCAGAATTTTTGTGACACAGGGGGGCGGCAACGCAATATCTTGTGGAAAAGCGTATCCGTTGGGCAGGGTCGCGCCCATTGGCCAATCGAGGATACAGCGCCGTGCGCCGGCGCGACCCGCACCGGCCGGCCCATCCCGAAACCAAGAACGCGCCGCGAAAGCGGCGCGCCCTGCAACTCCCGTCATGTGCGGCCTTGCGACAGGCCGGGCCGGGCTCAGCCCTTGCCGGCCTCCAGCGCGTCGAGCCGCGCCTTCAGCGCCTCGTTCTCCTCGCGCGCCTTCTGAGCCATGGCGCGCACCGCGTCGAATTCCTCGCGGGTGACGAAGTCGCGGTCGGCCAGCCAGCGGTCGATCATGCTCTTCATCGCCGTCTCGGCCTCGTCGCGCGCGCCCTGGGCCACGCCCATCGCGTTGGTCATCAGTTTCGACATGTCGTCGAGCATCTTGTTGCGCGTCTGCATCGGCACCCTCTGGCGTTACATTCGCGTTCTATATGGCCCGCGGCGGGCGGAACCTCAAGGTTGACTTCCCCGCGCCCCCTGCCAAGAGAGGCAAGAGATGCAGGCTGTTCTGACCTTCCCCGACCTCGATTCCGAGATCTTCGCGATCTCGCTCTTCGGCATGGAGTTCGCGTTGCGCTGGTATGCGCTGGCCTATATCGCGGGCATCCTGATCGGCTGGCGGCTGGTGGTGGCGCTGGTCAAGCGCCCGCGGCTGTGGCCTGGCGACCGCGCCCCGATGACGCCCGCGCAGGTCGAGGAATTGCTGACCTGGATCATTCTCGGCATCATACTCGGCGGGCGGCTGGGCTTCGTGTTCTTCTACAAGCCGCTCTATTACCTGCAGCACCCGCTGGAAATCCCGATGCTCTGGCAAGGGGGCATGGCCTTCCATGGCGGGCTGCTGGGGGTCATCCTCGCGCTCGTCCTGTTCACGCGCCGCCATGGCATTGCGCTTCTGTCGGCCGCCGACGCACTGGCGATCGCGACGCCGCCGGGGCTGTTCTTCGGCCGCATCGCGAATTTCATCAATGCCGAGCTCTGGGGGCGGCCCTCCGACCTGCCCTGGGCGGTGGTCTTCCCCGGCGAGTTTGCACAATACTGTCCCGGCTGGGAGACGGTGCCCTGCGCGCGCCACCCCTCGCAGCTTTACGAGGCGGGGCTGGAGGGGCTCGTGCTCGGCGCGGCGCTGCTCTGGCTGGTGGCGCGGCGCGATGCGCTGAAACGGCCCGGCGCCGTCGCGGGGATGTTCTTTGTCGGGTACGGGTTTGCGCGGATCTTCGTCGAACTGTTTCGCCAGCCCGACTTCCAGTTCGTCTCGCCCGACAACCCGATGGGCTATGCGGTGCAGTGGGGCGGGGCCGGGCTGACCCAGGGGCAGCTGCTGTCGCTGCCGATGGTGGCGCTTGGGCTGATCCTGCTGGCGCTGTCGCGCCGCCCGCGCGCGTGACGCCGCTGGCCGACATCCTCGCCCGGCGGATCGCGGCCACCGGGCCGATCACGGTGGCCGACTACATGGCCGACTGCCTGATGCATCCCGAGCATGGCTATTACACCGCGCGCGAGCCGTTCGGGACGGCCGGCGATTTCATCACCGCCCCCGAGATCAGCCAGATGTTCGGCGAGATGATCGGGCTGTGGCTGGCGCAGGCCTGGATCGATCGCGGGCGCCCCGCGCCGTTCACTCTGGCCGAACTCGGCCCCGGGCGGGGCACGCTCATGGCCGACATCCTGCGCGCCGCCGGAACCGTGCCCGGTTTTCAAGCGGCCGCGCGGGTGCATCTGGTCGAGGCCTCGCCGCGCCTGCGCGAGGCCCAGCGCGCGGCGCTTGGCGGAACCGCCGTCACCTGGGCCGAGGGCGTCGCGGACCTGCCCGCCGCGCCGCTCTTCCTCGTCGCCAACGAGTTCTTCGACGCGCTGCCGATTCGCCAGTTCCAGCGCGACCCGGCCGGCTGGCGTGAGCGGCAGGTGGGGCTCGACGGCGAGACGCTGGCCTTCGGCCTCTCCGCCCCCGCGCCGCTGGCCGACCTGCAAGGTCGGCTCGGCGACACGACACCCGGCGACATCGTCGAAACGCGGCCCGCCGCCAGCGCTATCATGCAGACCATCGCGGCGCGGATTGCGGCCCACGGGGGCGCGGCGCTGATCCTCGATTATGGCGACTGGCGGTCGCGCGGCGACACGCTTCAGGCGGTGCGCGGCCATGCGCCCGAGCCGCCGCTCGCCCATCCCGGCGCGGCAGACCTGACCGCCCATGTCGACTTCGCGGCCCTTGCCGACGCCGCGCGCGGCGTGACCGTCGGCCCGATGGTCCCGCAAGGCGGTTTCCTCGAACGGCTCGGCATCACGGCCCGCGCGCAGGCGCTCGCCCGGCGGCTCAGCGGGGCGGCGCTGGAGTCCCACATCGCCGCACATCGCCGCTTGACCCATCCGCAGGAAATGGGAACGCTCTTCAAGACACTCGCGCTGACAGATCGGGGCGCCTCGCCCCTGCCCGGATTCGACCCATGACCCTCGAGATCCTCACCTCGGACGTGCTGAGCCCGCTCCGCCACGGGTTCTTCACCCGCCGCGGCGGGGCGTCCTCCGGCGTTTTTCAGGGGTTGAACTGCGGCGGCGGCTCCTCGGACCTGTCGGAGGTCGTGTCGATCAACCGCGCCCGCGTCGCCTCGGCCATGGGCGTGGCCCCCGATCACCTTCTGACCGCGCATCAGGTGCATTCGCCCGACGTGGCGGTGGCCGACGGGCCGCTTCCGGTGGCGCCGCGGGCCGATGCGCTGGTGACCGCCACGCCGGGGCTTGCCCTGGCGATTCTGACCGCGGATTGCCAGCCGGTGCTGTTCGCCGATCCCGAGGCCGGGGTGGTCGGGGCCGCACATGCGGGCTGGCGCGGTGCGCGTGACGGCGTGTTGGAGGCGACGCTCGACGCGATGGAAGGGCTTGGGGCGGACCGCGGCGACATCCGCGCCGTGATCGGCCCCACGATCAGCCAGCGCGCCTACGAGGTCGGCCCGGAATTCCTCGACAGCTTTCTTGCCGAGGACCGGGACAATGCCAGGTTCTTCGCGAACGGAAACGGCGACCGGATGCTGTTCGACCTGACCGCCTACAGCCTCGCCCGGCTGCGCGCGGCGGAGATCGGGCAGGCGGTCTGGACGCGACATTGCACCTATTCCGACCCCGAACGCTTCTTCTCCTACCGGCGCGCCGTCCACGCGGGCGAGGCGGATTACGGGCGGCTGATCTCTGCGATCCGGCTTTGAGGTCTGGGCAAACGCCACGTTTCGGGCGGCCGCCGGCCTTGTCCGCGCCCGATTCCACGGGGACTCTGGCAACGGGCCGCCGCGCCAGGCCGCAGGTCATGCGGGCGATGGGGCGGTCCTGATACCTTGTGCCGGATGGAGTGTCGCGATGACCCGCAGGAGCCGCTGGATGACCTGGATTCTTGAGGAAAGCGCGCAGCCCGCAGCGGCCCTCCCGTGGAGCAGGGCCGCCCGCACGCGGCGGCGCGCCGCAACCGGCTGAGCCCACGGTCGCGGGGATTGGGGCCGCCGCCGGGCCGCGGGGCCTAACCGGCGCCGTCGGTGACGCTCAGCCCCAGCAGGCGCCAGACCTGCATGCCGCCGCGGTAGTAGTGGATGCGCTCGGCCGGATAGCCCGCCTCGATCATCCGCCGGATCGCCGCAGGCGATTGTCCGCACCAGGGCCCGTTGCAGAACAGCGCCACGGTCCGGGCGTTCTCGCAGGTCCAGCCGTCGAAATCGATCTCGCACCCGAGTTCGCCCAGCCGGTCGACCATCTCGGTATAGGGCATGTTGACCGCGCCGGGGATCGAGCCCTGTTCGAACCAGGGCACGGTGCGGCTGTCGATCACGGTGGCCTTCGCATCGGCGAGCATCTCCAGAAGTTCCAGTTCGCCGATCGTGGTGACGCCCTCGGCGGGCGACATCGGCTGGATGCAGAAGTCGGGGCAGGGGCGCGAGGTGCGCGCCCATTCGCCGGACAATTCGTGCGCGGGGTCCTGGATGCGCGAGATCTCGGCCTCTCCGGTGCGCGTCGGCACGGTCACGCTCATCACGTCGGGGCGAATGCCCACGCCGGGATCGTCGGCAAGCGCCGGGGTCGCCATGGTCACGGCCAGCGCGGCCATCAATCGTTTCATGCTGGTCCTCCCTTGCTGTCCTGCCAGCAAAACCCGCGCGGGCGGGGCGCGCAAGTCTGGGCAAGCCGGCCGCGCCGCGCGATGATCGCCGAAAGGGAGAATGCGATGTCACAAAAAGACCCGTTCCAGCCGACCGACGATGCCGCCCGCGCGCTGGCGCGCCGCCTGATCGACGCGGCGCGCTTCGGCGCGCTTGGCGTGCTGGAGGACGGCGCGCCCTTCGTCACGCGCATCGCGCTTGCGCCCGGGCCGGACGGCGTGCCGCTGACCCTGATCTCGGACCTGTCGGTGCATACCGCCGCGCTCCGCGCCACGCCGGACTGTTCGCTCATGGTGGGCGAGCCGGGGCCGAAGGGCGATCCGCTGACCCACCCCCGCCTAACGATCGCCGCGCGGGCCGAGTTCGTGCCGCGCGACGCGCCCGGCCGGGCGGCGCTGCGCGCGCATTACCTGGCGCTGCAGCCCAAGGCGCACCTCTATGTCGATTTCGGCGATTTCAACTTCGTCCGCCTGGTGCCCCGGTCGGCGCATCTCAACGGCGGTTTCGGCCAGGCCTACCGCCTTGACGCCGCCGATCTCGGCCCGGGGCCGCAGACGTGACCGCGCGGGGTGGGCGGGCTCATGCCGACGGGCCTTCGCGCATCTCGGATACTAGCCGGCGCAGGAGGAATCGTTCCGCCCGCGCCACGATGATCAGCGAATCGAACGCGCCGTCGCGGACCAGCGCGATGTAGTCCTCGCGCGCACCGAGCACGGCCTCCACCTGTTTCTCGCCGGGCCAGTCGGCATCGATGGTCGACCGGATCAGGCAGGGCCGCAAGAGCTCTTCGAGCCGCGCCAGCGTCAGCTTGTCGGGCGGGTCTTCTAGCGATCCGCCGACCGCCAGTTGCGAGGCCAGTTGGTCCATCAGGATCTGCTCGGGGGCGTCATCGCCGAGATCCTTGTAACGGTCGTCGTCGAGATACCGCCAGACGCCCACATGCGGCTGGGGCGCGACCGGAAAAGGCGGGTCCGAACCGAGGAGAAGATACTGGGCGGACAGGCTGCGCGCCTGGTCATAGCGTCGGCGGTAGTCGTCGCGGTCGTCCAGGATCGCACCGAGCACGTCGCGGGGCCGCGCCCAGCCCAGGAACCGGCGGTCGCGGTTCTCCTCGCGGCCGACGAAGGTGATGACCGAGGGCGTGCCGCGGCGCATGGCGCCCGCGGCCAGCGCCAGCAGGCGCGTCACCCACCACGCGTCGCCGCCCTCGATATCGACGACCACCATGTCGGACCGGGCCGACGTCGCCAGGACATCCAGGATGTCCATCGGCAGCGTGTCGGACACGATCGGGCCCGTGCGCCCCATGTTCGCGGGCAGCGTGACGGGCCGCTGCCGCACCGCGTCCGGCGTGCCCTCGCCCCGGCTGAGGTCGATCCGCATGATCCCCTGCAGGTCCAGAACCGCCCGTTGCCGCGCGAGAAACTCGAGGATGACCAGGGCAAGCGGGATCAGGCTGACGAGCAGGACGACAAGCAGAACGGAGCCGATGGCCTCGTCGGTCGGCCAGGCGACCATCGAACGCACCAGCGCAAGCGCGGCCGCGCCAAGCCCGAAGAGGAATACGGCGGCGATCAGCGCGCCGCGCACGCCGTAGCGCCAGAGAGGCTCGCGTTGCATTGTCCGAGGGTCATGCGCGAGCCACGTCCTGTCAAGCGCGGCCGCGCCGTCAGGTCAGCGGAGGCGCTGCCTCCAGCACGCGCACCCCGTCGATGCGCCAGCCCGACGCGGTGCGCACCATGCTGTATTCTAGCCGGTGCACCTGCCCGGCGCGGTCCACGATCTCGACGATCTGCTGGCGCGCCGTGCCCGCGCCGCGCAGGTCGAGATAGCGCAGGTCTTCCGGCCGCCAGACCATGGGATAGCCGTTGCGCACCATCTGCCCCAACCGCTCGTGCGTGCCGAACAGGCGCTGGATGCCCGGCGAGGCGAAGGTGAAGGCGGTGGCGAAATCGTCGGCGCGAAAGGCCGCGATCTGGTCGGAGATCACATCCTCGATCGCGTCGGCCGCCGGCTCTGCGCGGGCGACCGGGCCAAGCCACAGCGCGATCATCAGGATGGCCGGAAATGTGCGCATGGGTCTCGCCCCCTTTGCTGGCGATTGTTAACCTTTGCGGGTAGATACGCAGGCGGCCCGGTTTCGGATCGGAAAACCTGCAAGGCCGAGATGGGTGCTGCGCCGATGACCTACCGCCTGAAGCTGTCCGACAAGACCTCGCAGGACGCCCTGCGCCGCATCGCGGTCGAGGAGGTCGACAGCGCGCTCGCCGAACTCGACGACGCGGAGATGGACCTGCACGAGAAGGTGCACCAGGTGCGCAAGCGGGCGAAGAAGCTGCGCGGGTTGATCCGGCTGGTGCGGCCGCATTTCCCCGACCACGCGCGCGAGAACGCGGCGATCCGCGATGCGGCGCGGCGGATTTCGGGGTTGCGGGACCGCGAGGCGCGGGTCGAGACCTACGACAAGCTGATGGTCGCGACCGGTGCCACCGGGTTCGACGAGGTCCACGCCCATCTGGTGGCGGTGCGCGACGCGGCCTCGGGCCATGACCACGTCGCCGATGACTTGGCCGCATTCCGCGCCGAGTTCGAGGCGTTGCGCGCGCGTGCGGCCGGGTGGTCGTTGTCGGCGCGCGGCTTCAAGGCCTACCGGCCGGGGCTGGAAAAGATGTTCGCCCGCGCGCGCAAGGGCCGCCGCGCGGCCGCCGAATCGCCCGATGCGGCGACGATCCATGACTGGCGGAAGGCGGTGAAATACCACTGGTATCATACCCGCCTGATGGCGCCGATTTCGCCCGAGGCGCTGGAGCGGCGGGCCGGTCAACTCAAGGACCTGTCGGAATTCCTGGGCGATCATCACGACCTTGCCGTGCTCGACGCGTTCATCGCCGAGGCGCAAGAGCTGCCGGGCGATGCCGCCCTCTGGCAGGCGTTCCGGGCGCGCATCGCCGCGCGGCAGGACGTGCTCGAATCCGAGGCCCAGGCGCTGGCGGCACGGCTTTTCGCCAGCCCGGCAAAGGATCTCGGCAAGCGCTGGAAAAGCTGGTGGAAGGCATGGAAAGCCGCATGAGCCGGCTCGTGCCCGCCTTGCGAATCCCTCGTGCGACGCTTATGTAATCCGGTGAGAGGTTGGCGCGGGCGAACGCCTCGCCAACCCGGTCAGGTCCGGAAGGAAGCAGCCGTAACGAGCCCCGTTCGGGTCGCTGTCCAACCTCTCACCTTTTCCCCGCAGTGCCGGATCGCATGGGTGATCGCGTTCGCGCCCCGGGCGTGCAACCATTGCCGCGGCGGGACGTTGTCCCGTGCGACCATTGGAGCGGGGTGGAATGTTCTCCGATCTGTCCCTGATCGCGCTGCTCGGCACGCTGGCCGGCGCCGCTCTGGTCATCCTCGTCTGCGGGCTGAGGATGACCTCGCTGGCCGACCGCCTGGCCGACCGGACGGGGCTGGGCGAGGCCATGGTGGGTGCCGTCCTGCTGGGGGCGGCGACTTCGCTCTCGGGCACCGTCGTCTCGGCGACCGCCGCGCTCGACGGCCGCGCGTCGCTCGCCTTTTCGAACGGCATCGGCGGGATCGCCGCGCAGACGGCCTTTCTCGCGCTGGCCGACCTGCTGCACCGCCGGGCCAACCTGGAACACGCGGGCGCGGATCTCGCCAATGTCTTCCAGGGCACGCTGCTGATGCTTATGCTGGCGCTGCCGCTTGTCGCCTATACGCTGCCCGGGTTTTCGTTCTGGGCCGTGCATCCCGCCTCGGTCCTGCTGGTGGTGATCTATGCCGGCGGTGTCTACGCGGCCAACCGCGTGCGCGAAAACCCGATGTGGCGGCCGGTGCGCACGAAGGAGACGCGCGAGGATACCCCGGACGAAGAGGATGACGAGCCCCGTTCGACCGCCGCCCTGTTCCTGCTCTTTCTCGGCCTCATGGGGCTGATGGGGCTCGCCGGGTGGACGCTGTCCAACGTCGCCGGGGCATTGACGGATCGCTACGACCTCAACGCTTCCGTCGTCGGGGCGCTGCTGACGGCCGTCATCACCTCGCTGCCCGAACTCGTGACCACGCTTGCCGCGGTGCGGCGGGGGGCGCTGCAGATGGCCATCGGCGGGATCATCGGGGGCAACACCTTCGACGTGCTGTTCCTGACGGTGTCGGACGTGGGGTATCGCGACGGGTCGATCTACCACGCCATCACCAGGGGGGACCTGTTCTGGCTGACCGTGGGCATGACGATGACGGCGATCCTGACGCTGGGGATGCTCTACCGGCAACGGCTGGGGCCGGCCGGGATCGGGATGGAGAGCGTCCTGATCCTGCTGGTCTACGCGGGCGCGATCGTCGCGCAGGTCCTCTAGCGTCGCTGCCGGTCATCGGCCTGCTGGACGCGGGGCGGGCCAGACCCTACGCTGAAGCCCGCCCGCGAATCCCGAGAGGACCCATGGCCGAAACGACCGGCGCCGCCTACGAGGTGCTCGCCCGCAAGTATCGCCCGCAGACCTTCGCCGACCTGATCGGCCAGGACGCGATGGTGCGCACGCTCAGGAACGCCTTCGCCGCCGAGCGGATCGCGCAGGCGTTCATCATGACCGGCATCCGGGGCACCGGGAAGACCACCACGGCGCGGATCATCGCCAAGGGGATGAACTGCATCGGCGCGGACGGGCAGGGCGGACCGACGGTGGAGCCCTGCGGCCAGTGCGAGCATTGCGTGGCCATCGCCGAGGGCCGCCATGTCGACGTGCTGGAAATGGACGCGGCCAGCCGGACGGGCGTGGGCGACATCCGCGAGATCATCGACAGCGTGGCCTATCGCGCGGCTTCCGCGCGCTACAAGATCTACATCATCGACGAGGTCCACATGCTGTCGACGAGCGCGTTCAACGCGCTTCTGAAGACGCTGGAGGAACCGCCCGCCCATGTGAAGTTCATCTTCGCCACCACGGAAATCCGCAAGGTGCCGGTCACGGTGCTGTCGCGCTGCCAGCGGTTCGACCTGCGCCGGATCGAGCCCGAAGTGATGATCGCGCATCTCAAGCGCATCGCGGGGCTGGAGAACGCGCCGATCACCGACGAGGCGCTGGGGCTGATCACCCGCGCCGCCGAGGGTTCGGTGCGCGATGCGATGAGCCTGCTGGACCAGGCGATCAGCCATGGCGCGGGCGAGACCACCGCCGAGGCTGTGCGCGCGATGCTGGGGCTCGCGGACCGGGGGCGGGTGCTGGATCTGTTCGACCTGATCGTGAGTGGCGACACCGCCGGCGCGCTGGCCGAACTCGGCGCGCAGTACGCCGACGGGGCGGACCCGATGGCGGTCTTGCGCGATCTGGCCGAGATCACCCATTGGCTGAGCGTCATCCGCATCACGCCCGAGGCCGCCGACGACCCGACCGCCGGCCCCGACGAACGCGCGCGCGGTCAGGACATGGCCGGGCGGCTGTCGATGCGGGTGCTGGCGCGGATGTGGCAGATGCTGCTCAAGGCGCTGGAAGAGGTGGCGATCGCGCCGAACGCGATGATGGCCGCGGAAATGGCGGTGATCCGGCTCACCCATGTCTCGACCCTGCCGAGCCCGGAAGACCTGGTCCGCAGCCTGCAGGAGACGCCGCCTGCGGGGCCGGGTCCGGGCGGCGGCGCACCGGCGCCGGCCGGCAACGGGTCCGGCGTGCAGGCGCGCGCCGTGCCCGCGCCGGGCGGCGTGTCGGGCGGGGGCGCGGCGACGGCCCTGGCCCGCGCGCCCGCGACGGCGCTTGCGGCCTATGCGCGGTTCGAGGACGTGGTGAAGCTGATCCGCGCCAATCGCGACATCAAGCTCTTGCTCGATGTCGAGAGCTATCTGCGGCCGGTCAGCTATTCCCCCGGCCGGATCGAGTTCGAGCCGGCGGACGACGCGCCGAAGGACCTCGCCCAGCGTCTGGGCCAACGGCTCCAGGGCTGGACCGGCGCGCGCTGGGCCGTCTCTGTCGTCGGATCGGGGGGCGGGGCGACCATCGCCGAGACCCGCGCCGCCGAAGCGGACAGCCTGCGCTCGGCCGCCGAGGCGCATCCGATGGTGCGTGCCGTTTTTGACGCCTTCCCAAGCGCCCGGATCGTGGACATATCACTGCCCGAGGGCCCGGAGACCGAGGCCGCCGCCGAGGCGCTGCCGGAAGTCGAGGACGAGTGGGACCCCTTCGAGGACGACTGAACCAAAGGAGAGACGCGAATGCTAAAGGGTTTGGGCAATCTTGGCGACATGGCCAAGATGATGAAGACCGCGCAGGAAATGCAGGGCAAGATGGCCAAGCTGCAGGAGGACCTGGCCTCGACCATCGTCGAGGGCGAAAGCGGCGCAGGGCTGGTCAAGGCCACGGCCACGGCCAAGGGCACGCTGACCGGGCTCGACATCGACCCATCGATCTTCAATTCCGAGGACAAGGAGGTCGTCGAGGACCTGATCCTGGCGGCGATCAAGGACGCCCAGGAAAAGGCGATGGAGAAGACCAGGGAAGAGACCCGCAAGCTCAGCGAGGAACTGGGTCTGCCCGCGGGCATGGACCTGCCGGTCTAAGGGTGCCCATGGGCGACGGCCCGCGCGAGATCGACGCTCTCATCGACATGATGGCGCGGCTGCCGGGGCTCGGGCCCCGGTCGGCGCGCCGGGCCGTTCTGCATCTCGTCAAGAAGCGCGCGGTGCTGCTGCTGCCGCTGGCCGAGGCGCTGCAGCGCGTGGGCGAGACGGTTCGGGAATGCCCGCGCTGCAGCAACATCACCACCGCCGATCTGTGCGAGATCTGCGCCGACGAGACCCGCGCCAATGGCGAGCTTTGCGTGGTCGAGGATGTGGCCGACCTCTGGGCGATGGAGCGGGGGCACGCCTTCAAGGGGCGTTACCACGTGCTCGGCGGCACGCTGTCGGCGCTCGAGTCCATCGGGCCGGAGGATTTGCGCATCCCCGACCTCGTCGCCCGCGTCCGCGCCGAGGGGATTTCCGAGGTGATCCTTGCCCTGAACGCCACCGTGGACGGCCAGACCACCGCCCATTACATCGCCGACGAACTGGCCGGCACCGGCGTCCGGCTCACCTCGCTCGCCCAGGGCGTGCCGATCGGGGGCGAGCTCGACTATCTCGACGACGGCACGATCAGCGCCGCGCTGAAGGCGCGCAAGGGGTTCTGAGGCGCGGGCTCGCGGCGCTTTCACGCAATCTCAACTTGAACTTGCGCCGATGCGGCCCTTAGCTTTGCCGAAACCTCGCGCTAGATGGACCGTCAGACAGGGAGTCCGCCACGATGCCCCAGCCCCGCCCGGCCCGCGCCGCCGTCCTTGCCCGTGCCGTTCCCGTCCGGCCGTGGCTGACGGCCTGGGCGCTGGTGCTGATGCTGGCCCTCGGCGCGGGTCTGGCCCGTGCCGAGGAGAACGTGACCGTCGCCCACGGCATCTCGACCTTCGACGACCTGAAATACCCCGCCGATTTCGAACATCTCGACTACGTCAACCCCGAGGCGCCCAAGGGCGGCGAGATCTCGATCTGGGCGTTCGGATCGTTCGACTCCATGCATCCCTACACCACCAAGGGCCGGGCCGGGGCGCTTTCGACGATCTTCTTCGAGTCGTTGCTGACCGGCACGGCCGACGAGACCGGCGCGGCCTACGGTCTCTTGGCGGAAAGCGTCGAGTATCCCGAAGACCGCTCCTGGGTGATCTTCGGCCTGCGGCCCGAGGCGCGGTTCTCGGACGGCAGCCCGGTCACGCCCGAGGACGTCGTGTTCTCCTACGAACTGTTCCGCGAAAAGGGCCTGCCCAGCTTCCGGGTGCAGCTCTCGCGCCAGGTCGAAAGCGCCGAGATCCTCGACGACGGCAGGGTGAAGTTCACCTTCCCCGAGGGCATCCCGACCCGCGACCTGCCGCAACTCGTCGGCAGCCTGCCGATTTTCTCCAAGGCGCAGTACGAGGCCCAGGGCCGCGATTTCGAGGAGTCGAGCCTGGAGCCGCTCCTGGGCTCCGGCCCCTACGTGCTGGCCGAACTCGACGTGGGCCAGACGCTGGTCTATGCACGCAACCCCGACTACTGGGGGGCGGACCTGCCGATCAATGTCGGACGCAACAATTTCGACCGCATCCGGGTGGAGTACTACGCCGACTACAACGCCGCCTTCGAAGGCTTCAAGGGCGGCACGTATACCTTCCGCAACGAGGCCTCCTCCAAAAGCTGGGCCACCGGCTACGACTTTCCGGCGGTTGAGAACGGCTGGGTCGTCCGCCGTGAACTGGACGACGGCAGCATCGCGACGGGGCAGAGCTTCGCCTTCAACCTGCGCCGCCCGCAATTCCAGGACCCGCGCGTGCGCGAGGCGCTGGGGCTGATGTTCAATTTCGAATGGTCCAACGAGACGCTGTTCTACGGCCTCTATGCCCGCGTCAATTCCTTCTGGGAAAACAGCTATCTCGCCGCGGACGGCCCGCCCGACGCGGGCGAGCTGGCGCTGCTGGAACCGCTGGTGGCCGAGGGCTTGCTTCCCGAGGCGATCCTGACCGAGCCGGCGGTGACGGCGCCGACCTCGGGCGAGCGTCAGCTTGACCGGCGCAACCTGCGCAAGGCCTCGGCGCTGCTGGACGAGGCCGGCTGGGTCGTGGGCGATGACGGCATGCGCCGCAAGAACGGCGAGACGCTGCGGGTGGAGTTCCTCAACGACAGCCAGACCTTCGACCGGGTCATCAACCCCTATGTCGAGAATCTCCGGCGCCTCGGCGTGGATGCGTCGCTGACCCGTGTGGACAATGCCCAGGCCACCAACCGCGAACGCTCCTACGATTTCGACATGGTCACGGCGCGGTTCCCGATGACCTACATCCCCGGCTCGGGGCTGCGGCAGTATTTCGGCTCGGAAACCGCCGACGGTTCGGTGTTCAACATCATGGGGTTGAAGAACGAGGCGGTGGACCGGCTGATCGAACAGGTCCTCGCCGCCGACAGCGAGGACGGGCTGACCACGCGGGTCAAGGCGCTGGACCGGGTGCTGCGGTCGCTCCGTTTCTGGGTGCCGCAATGGTACAAGGACATGCACACCGTGGCCTATTACGACATGTACGAGCACCCCGAGCCGCTGCCGCCCTACGCCTTGGGCAACCTCGACTTCTGGTGGTACAATCCCGAAAAGGCCGAGGCGCTGCGCGCCGCCGGCGCGATCCGGTAGCGGGGCGGGCCGGGCCATGGGCGCCTATATCCTGCGGCGATTGCTGCTGATCATCCCGACGCTGTTCGGGATCATGGTGATCAACTTCACGCTGACCCAGTTCGTCCCCGGCGGCCCGATCGAACAGATCATCGCCCAGATGGAGGGACAGGGCGACGTTTTCCAGGGCATCGCCGGCGGCGGCGATGTGGGCGAATCCTTCGAGGCCGGTGGCGACGACCGCTATGTCGGCTCCCGCGGGCTGCCGCCCGAATTCATCGAGGAACTGGAACGCGAATTCGGCTTCGACAAGCCGCCCTTGCAGCGGTTCGGCGAGATGATGTGGAACTATATCCGCTTCGATTTCGGCCAGAGCTATTTCCGCTCGGTCTCGGTGATCGACCTCGTGCTGGAAAAGATGCCCGTCTCGATCACGCTGGGGCTGTGGTCGACGCTGCTCGCCTATCTGGTCTCGCTGCCCTTGGGCATCCGCAAGGCGGTGAAGGACGGCACGCCCTTCGACACCTGGACCAGCGGGGCGATCATCATCGGCTACGCGATCCCGGGCTTCCTCTTCGCGGTGCTGCTGCTGGTGGTCTTCGCGGGCGGGTCCTACCTGCAATGGTTCCCGCTCAGGGGCCTGACCTCGGACAACTGGGAGGAACTCAGCCCCATCGGCAAGGTCGGCGACTATTTCTGGCACATCACCCTGCCGGTGCTGGCCTCCACGATCTCCAGCTTCGCGACGCTGACGCTGCTGACCAAGAACTCGTTCCTCGACGAGATCAAGAAGCAATACGTGATCACCGCCAAGGCCAAGGGGCTGACCGAATCCCGGGTCCTCTACGGCCACGTGTTCCGCAACGCGATGCTGATCGTGATCGCGGGCTTTCCGGGCATGTTCATCGGGGTGTTCTTCGGCGCGTCCATCATCATCGAGACGATCTTCTCGCTCGACGGGCTCGGCCGGCTCGGCTTCGAGGCGGCGGTGGCGCGCGACTATCCCGTGATTTTCGCCACGCTCTACGTGTTCGGGCTGATCGGTCTCTTGGTGGGGCTGTTGTCCGACCTGATGTATGTGCTGGTCGATCCCCGGATCGACTTCGAAAGCCGGGAGACCTGACGTGTTCACGCTCTCGCCGCTCAACCAGCGCCGCTGGCGCAACTTCAAGCGCAATCGCCGCGCCTACTGGTCGCTCATCATCTTCTCGATCCTGTTCGGTCTGACACTCTTTGCCGAACTCATCGCGAACGACAAGCCGATCTATGTCCGCTATCAGGGCGAGAGCTTCTTTCCGATCTACAGCTTCTACCCCGAAACCGCCTTTGGCGGCGATTTGCGCACCGAGGCGGTCTATCGCGACATCGAGGTGGAATGCCTGATCGTCACCGGTGGGCTGATCGACTGCTGGGACACCCCCGAAGAGCTGATCGAGGACGCGCAGGACGGGGTGATCGCGGGGGAGGAGATCGCCAGGGGCACCGTGATCTGGCCGCTGATCCCCTACAGCTACAACACGATCTCGGATATCGAGGGAACTGCGCCCTCGCCGCCCAACGAACATCACTGGCTGGGCACCGACGACACCGCGCGCGACGTGCTGGCCCGCGTGATCTACGGGTTCCGGCTGTCGATCTTCTTCACCCTGATCGTCACCGGCATAGCCTCGGTCATCGGCATCGTCGCGGGCGCGGTGCAGGGCTTTTTCGGCGGGCTGACGGACCTCATCTTCCAGCGGGTGATCGAGATCTGGACGTCGACGCCGCAGCTTTACATCATCATCATCCTGTTCGCGGTGCTGGGCCGCAGCTTCTGGCTCCTGGTGTTCCTGACGGCGCTGTTCGGCTGGCCGGCGCTGGTCGGCGTGGTGCGGGCGGAATTCCTGCGCGCGCGCAACCTCGAATACGTCCGCGCGGCCCGCGCCCTCGGTGTCTCCAACTGGAAGATCATGTTCCGCCACATGCTGCCCAACGCCATGGTCGCGACGCTGACCATGCTGCCCTTCATCATCACCGGCACCATCGGCACGCTCGCCAGCCTCGACTTCCTCGGCTTCGGCCTGCCGTCGTCCGCGCCGTCGCTGGGGGAACTGACCCTTCAGGCCAAGCAGAACCTCCAGGCGCCCTGGCTGGCCTTCACCGCGTTCTTCACCTTCGCGATCATGCTGTCGCTCTTGGTGTTCATCTTCGAGGGCGTGCGCGACGCCTTCGACCCGCGCAAGACCTTCTCGGGCAGTTCGGTCTCCGGCGCCGCCGCCAAGCCGGCCGCCAAAAGCGCGCAAGAAAAGGCGGGCACGGCATGAGCGTGACAGCCGATCCCATCCTGTCGTTCCGCGACCTGACCGTCCAGTTCAACCAGGACGGCACCGTGACCGATGCCGTGCGCGGTGTCAGCTTCGATATCGGGCGGGGCGAAACGGTCGCGCTGGTGGGGGAGTCCGGCTCCGGCAAATCGGTGACCGCCTTGTCCAGCGTCGCGCTCCTGCCCGAGAGCGCGCAGGTCGGGGGCTCCATCCGGTATGAGGGCGAGGAGATGGTCGGCGC
Source organism: Rhodovulum sp. ES.010 (assembly GCF_900142935.1). Lineage (NCBI taxonomy): Bacteria > Pseudomonadati > Pseudomonadota > Alphaproteobacteria > Rhodobacterales > Paracoccaceae > Rhodovulum > Rhodovulum sp. ES.010. Next base: position 3,144,804 of record NZ_FSRS01000001.1, read on the forward strand.
CTCCGAGGCGCGCCTGCGCGAGGTGCGGGGCAACGACATCAGCTTCATCTTCCAAGAGCCGATGACCTCGCTGAACCCGCTGCATACGCTGGAAAAGCAGCTTTCCGAAAGCATCGCGCTGCACCAGGGGCTGACCGGCGCCCCCGCGCGCCAGCGCATCCTGGAACTGCTCGGCCGGGTGGGCATCCACGACCCGGAAAGCCGGCTCAAGGACTATCCCCACCAGCTCTCGGGCGGGCAGCGCCAGCGGGTGATGATCGCGATGGCGCTGGCCAACGGCCCGGACCTGCTGATCGCGGACGAGCCCACAACCGCGCTCGACGTGACCATCGAGGCGCAGATCCTCGAATTGCTGGCCGAACTGAAGCGCGACGAGGGGTTGAGCCTGCTGTTCATCACCCACGACCTGAACGTGGTGCGCCGGATCGCCGACCGGGTCTGCGTGATGAAGGATGGCGAGATCGTCGAGACCGGGCGGACCGAGGAGATATTCCGCGCGCCCAGGCACCCCTACACCCAGAAGCTTCTGGCCGCCGACGCGACCGGCGTGCCGGGCCCGGTGAAGCCGCAGGCCGAAGAGATCGTGCGCACGGACGGGCTGAAGGTGTGGTTTCCGGTCCAGCGCGGCTTCCTGCGCCGCACGGTCGGGCACATCAAGGCGGTGAACGGTGCCGACATTTCCGTGCGGGCGGGCGAGACGCTGGGGATCGTGGGCGAGTCCGGCTCGGGCAAGACGACGCTCGCCCTCGCGATCATGCGGCTGATCTCGTCCGAGGGGCGGATCGTCTTTCAGGGCCGGAACATCGACGAGTTGAAATCGCGCAGGATGCGCCCCCTGCGCCGCGACATGCAGATCGTGTTCCAGGACCCGTTCGGCAGCCTCAGCCCGCGCATGACGGTCGAGCAGATCGTGGCCGAGGGGTTGGGCGTGCACGGGGTGGAGCCCGGCCATTCCAAGCGCGAGGAAGTGGCGCAGATGCTGTCCGAGGTCGGCCTCGACCCCGCGATGATGCACCGCTACCCGCACGAGTTTTCCGGCGGCCAGCGCCAGCGCATCGCCATCGCGCGCGCCATGATCCTGCGCCCCCGCCTGCTGGTGCTGGACGAGCCGACCTCGGCGCTGGACATGACCGTTCAGGTCCAGATCGTGAACCTGTTGCGCGATCTGCAGCGGAAATACGACCTCGCCTACCTGTTCATCAGCCACGATCTGCGCGTGGTCCGCGCGCTGAGCCACAAGGTGATCGTGATGAAGCAGGGCGATATCGTCGAGGCGGGCGCGGTGCAGGCGATCTTCGACGCGCCCGAGACGGACTATACCCGCACCCTCATGCGCGCGGCCTTCGGCATGCCCGGCGCGCCGGCCAGGGCGGAATTGGCCGCCCGGTAGCCGCCCCTTGCGAAAGAGAACGCCCGCCCCGGGGGGGAGGGGCGGGCGTCCTGCGGAGCCAAATTGCTCCGGTATCGGTCGGGCCGCGCGGGCGCGCCCCGGCCGGTGGGGATCAGATGGCCGAGCTGTGCCCGGCTTTCGACAGGTCGTAGGCGTCGAACCCGCGCGCGATCATCCGTGTGAGCGGCTTGCCGTGCTCGGGGATCGAGAGCCCGTCATTGGTCAGGTCCACGAAGCCGGCGAACTGGTCGACGACCTCCTGGAACATCGCGTTGATCTCGGATTTCGAGATGCCGAACGTGTCGCAGATTTCCGCGCGGTCGATGCGGAACTCGCACATCAACTGCTCGATCATGCGCGAGCGCATGTTGTCCTCCTGGGTGAACACATGGCCCCGGCCCGTGGCGAAGCGCCCGTCGCGGATACGCGCGGTGTAGTCCGACGTGCCGGACAGGTTCTGCGCGTAGCCCTGCGGGAATTTCGAGATCGAGGACGCCCCCAGCCCGATGAGCGCGGGCGCGGTGTCGTCGGTATAGCCCTGGAAGTTCCGGCGCAACTCGCCCGCATCCAGCGCCACCGCCAGCCCGTCCTCGGGCCGGGCGAAGTGGTCGATCCCGATCTCGCGGTAGCCGTCCCACAGGAACAGCTCCTTCGCGGTCTCGTAGAGCTTCAGCCGCGCCTCGGGCGTGGGCAGCGCCTCGGCCGGGATCATCGACTGGCGCCGCGCCATCCACGGCACGTGGGCATAGCCGTAAAGCGCCACCCGGTCGGGCGAGAGCGACATCAGCTTCTGCACCGATTCGGCGATCCGCTCGTTCGACTGGTGCGGCAGCCCGTAGAGGATGTCGGCGTTGAGGCTGGGGATGCCGCGGGCGCGGATCATGTCCACCGCGTCGCGGGTCACGTCATAGCTCTGGATCCGGCCGATCACCGACTGGATCTGGGGGTCGAAATCCTGGATGCCGATGGACGCGCGGTTCATGCCGGCCTCGGCAAGGACGTCCAGCCGGGCCTCGTCGATCTCGTTGGGGTCGATCTCGACCGAGAACTCGCCGGTCTCGTGCAGCGGCGCGGCCTCGAAGATGGCCTCGGTCAGCTCCTTCATCATGTCCGCGGCCAGAAGGGTCGGCGTGCCGCCGCCCCAGTGCAGCCGCGACAGCGTCACGCCCTCCGGCAGCCGCCGGCCCAGCATGCCCACCTCGGTCTTCAGCGTCTCGAGATAGGCGCGGACCGGCGAGTCCGAGCGCGTGCCCTGCGTCCGGCAGGCGCAGAACCAGCACAGCCGGCGGCAGAACGGCACGTGAAGATACAGGGAAATCTGCGAACCGGGCTCGATCTGGTCGATCCAGCCGGCGAAGTCTCCGTCGTCCACCGATGCGTTGAAATGCGGCGCCGTGGGGTAGCTGGTATAGCGCGGGACCTTCGCATCGAATAGACCGAGACGCGTGAGTTGCGATTCGGTGCTCATTGCACTAGCGTTATTTTCACCCAAGGGTTCGCTCCTTGATCGATGTCAAACTTGGACGCGGAATGGCCGTAACCGATCCCCCCCTGACCCAAACCGATTGCGTCGATTGCCCGATCCGGCATCGCGCGGTCTGCGCCCGCTGCGAGACGGACGAACTCTCCAGCCTCGAGGCGATGAAGTACTACCGCAGCTACGATGCGGGGCAGACGGTCATCTGGTCGGGTGACCGGATGGATTTCGTGGCCTCGGTGATCGAGGGCATCGCCACGCTCAGCCAGACGATGGAGGACGGGCGGACGCAGATGGTGGGCCTGCTGCTGCCGTCGGATTTCGTCGGCCGTCCGGGGCGCGAGACGGCCGCCTACGACGTGGTGGCGACGACGCCGCTGACCATGTGCTGCTTCCGCAAGAAGCCTTTCGAGGAGATGATGCTGCGCACGCCGCATATCGGCCAGCGGCTTCTGGAAATGACGCTGGACGAACTCGACGCCGCGCGGGAATGGATGCTGCTCCTGGGCCGCAAGACGGCGCGCGAGAAGATCGCGAGCCTGCTGACCATCATCGCGCGCCGCGACGCGACGCTGAAACTGGCCAACCCGCGCGGCCGGATCGTCTTCGACCTGCCGCTCACGCGCGAGGCCATGGCCGACTACCTGGGCCTCACGCTGGAAACGGTCAGCCGGCAGATCTCGGCGCTGAAGCGCGACGGGGTGATCGTTCTGGAAGGCAAGCGTCATGTGACCGTTCCCGATTTCGACCGTCTGCTGAACGAAACAGGCGACGACGCCGACGGCGGCATGCCGGCGTGAGGTAGGGTGCGGGGCCGGGGCCCCGCCTCTCAGTGGGCCATCAGGATCGGAATCTCGGTGCGCTCCAGCATGTCCCGCGTCGCGCCGCCCAGAATCGCCTCGCGGAAGCGCGAATGCCCATAGGCCCCCATGATCATCAGATCGGCGTCGATGTCCTGCGCATGGCGCTGAAGCACGTCCGAAATCCGCGGCATCGTCTTGGCCAGAACCGAGATCTCCGTCTTCACGCCGTGGCGCGCCAGCATCTGCGACAGCGCCCCGCCCGGGTCGGAGCGGTCCGAGCCGTGCTTGGGCGGATCGACGATGGCGATGTTGACCAGTTCGGCGTGCTGCATCAGCGGCAGCGATTGCTTGATGGCGGCCATCGCCTCGTGGCTCTGGTTCCAGCCCAGCAGGATCTTCTGGCCGATCACGGCGGTGTCCGCGCCTTCGGGGACGATCAGCAGCGGCGCGTGCCCGTCGAACAGCACCGCCTCGGTCGCGGCCTCGTCCTCGATGCCCCGGCCCTCGCCATAGGGGCGCGGCATCACCACCAGGTCCGAGAAACGCGCCCGCTGTGCCACGAGGTGGCTGAGCCCGGCAATCTGCGCGACGGCGGCCTCGCTGGTCCAGGCGATTCCCTCCCGGTTCAGCCGGTCCTTGACCGCGGTCTCGATCGTCTCGGAATCCTCCTGCGCCTTGTGCAGCGTCTCCTGCTGGATGAAGGCGTTGGTGCCGGCGTAGTAATATCCCGTCTGGGTGCGGTCCACGCCCATGCAAAGCACGTCCAGATGCGCGTCCTCGCGCGTGGCCAGCGTGATCGCCGGCTCCAGCGCAGAGTCGGATATGTCGGTGTCCGTGATGATCGTGAGAATGGTCTTGTAGGCCACCTGGAATCTCCTTGGGGTCGAACCTGCCGTCGTTGCAAGAACTCTAGGGCGCAAGACGCCGCGGAGACTTTGACAAGGATCAATCTGGATTTGGAGCAATTCAAACATGCCTTGACATGGATCAATGCATATCTTTGCATACGATCGGATACAGCGCAGAATGAGGGAGTCGGCCGAGCACGCTCGACCGGATGAGACGAAGGGACTTTAAATGTGGGACTACGTTAAGATCGCCGTCTACGGCGTGATCGCGGTGTGTGCCGCGATCGCGGCCAGTTACGCGCGCGACTTCGCCTACCAGGTGCACGCGGTGATCGTGATGCTGGTCGCGGCCGGGCTGTTCCTGTGGACGGTGCGCCGCACCGACGAGCCCAGGCCGGCGCCCGAGACCGGCTACATGGACGATGTGGTGCGCGCGGGCGTGATCGCGACCGCGTTCTGGGGGGTGGTCGGCTTTGCCGCCGGCACCTTCATCGCCAGCCAGCTGGCCTTCCCGTGGCTCAATTTCGACTGGGCCCAGGGCTATCTGAACTTCGGCCGGCTGCGGCCCCTGCACACCTCGGCGGTGATTTTCGCCTTCGGCGGCAATGCCTTGATCGCGACGTCCTTCTACGTGGTCCAACGCACCTCGGCCGCGCGGCTGTGGGGCGGCAACCTCGCCTGGTTCGTGTTCTGGGGCTACCAGCTCTTCATCGTGCTGGCGGCGACCGGCTATCTGATGGGCGCGACGCAATCCAAGGAATATGCCGAGCCCGAGTGGTATGTCGATTGGTGGCTGACGATCATCTGGGTCGCCTATCTGGCGATCTTCATGGGCACCATCTTCCGCCGCAAGGAGCCCCACATCTACGTGGCGAACTGGTTCTACCTGTCCTTCATCGTGACCGTGGCGATGCTCCATATCGTCAACAACATGTCGATCCCGGTCTCGCTCTTCGGCTCCAAGTCGGTGCAGGTCTTCTCGGGCGTGCAGGACGCGATGACCCAGTGGTGGTACGGCCACAACGCGGTGGGCTTCTTCCTGACCGCGGGCTTCCTGGGGATGATGTACTATTTCGTGCCGAAACAGGCCGAACGCCCGGTCTACAGCTACAAGCTGTCGATCATCCACTTCTGGGCGCTGATCTTCCTGTATATCTGGGCCGGTCCGCACCACCTGCACTACACCGCGCTGCCCGACTGGGCGTCGACGCTGGGGATGGTGTTCTCGATCATGCTGTGGATGCCCTCCTGGGGCGGCATGATCAACGGCCTGATGACGCTCTCGGGCGCCTGGGACAAGCTCCGCACCGACCCGATCATCCGGATGATGGTGGTCGCGGTCGGCTTCTACGGCATGTCGACCTTCGAAGGGCCGATGATGTCGATCAAGGCCGTCAACTCGCTGTCGCACTACACCGACTGGACGATCGGCCACGTGCATTCCGGCGCGCTGGGCTGGAACGGCATGATCACCTTCGGCGCGCTCTACTTCCTGGCGCCCAGGCTCTGGGGCAAGGAGCGGCTCTACTCGACGGCGCTCGTCTCCTGGCACTTCTGGCTCGCCACCATCGGGATCGTGCTCTACGCCGCCTCGATGTGGGTCTCGGGCATCATGGAAGGGCTGATGTGGCGCGAGGTCGACGACCAGGGCTTCCTGGTCAACAGCTTCGCAGACACGGTCGACGCCAAGTTTCCGATGTATGTGGTGCGTGCCATCGGCGGCGGGCTCTACGTGCTCGGCGGGCTGATCATGTGCTTCAACATCTGGAAGACCGCAACCTCGGCGCCCACCAAGCAGGCGACCCCGGTCGCGGCCCCGGCTGAATAGGGACGGCAGACATGGCTATTCTCGAAAAACACAAGATCCTTGAGAAGAACGCGTCGCTGCTGCTCGTCTTCAGTTTCCTGGTGGTGACCGTCGGCGGCCTGGTCGAGATCGCGCCGCTCTTCTACCTGGAGAACACCATCGAGGAGGTGGAGGGCGTGCGCCCCTATTCCCCGATGGAACTCGAGGGGCGCGACATCTACGTGCGCGAAGGGTGCTACGTCTGCCACAGCCAGATGATCCGCCCGATGCGGGACGAGGTGGAACGCTACGGCCATTACAGCCTGGCGGCGGAGTCGATGTACGACCACCCGTTCCAGTGGGGCTCGAAGCGGACCGGGCCCGACCTCGCCCGCGTCGGCGGGCGCTATTCCGACGACTGGCACGTGCAGCACCTGCGCGACCCGCAATCGGTGGTGCCGGAATCGGTGATGCCGAAATACGGCTTCCTCGAGAACCGGATGATCGACCCCGAGGACATCGCCGACAAGATGCGCGTGCACCGCATGGTGGGCGTGCCCTACACCGACGGGATGATCGAGAACGCGGTGTCGGACTTCAACGCGCAGATCGATCCCTATGCCGACGGTGTCGACGGTCTGATGGAACGCTATCCCAAGGCGCAGGTCCGCAATTTCGACGGCAATCCGGGCATTTCCGAAATGGATGCGCTCGTCGCCTACCTGCAGATGCTGGGCACGCTGGTCGATTTCTCGACCTTCGAGCCGGACGCGAGCCGCTGAGGAAGGGACCCCATGGAGACCTATTCCGCAATGCGCGAATTCGCCGACAGCTGGATGCTGCTGTTCCTGACGCTGTTCTTCCTGGGCGTGATCGCCTGGGCCCTGCGGCCGGGCAGCGCCAGGGTGCACCGCGACAGCGCGGACATCCCGTTCCGGCATGAAGACGAACCGGCAGACCCCGACGCGGGGGCCACGTGCCAAGAGGAGGCGCGGACATGACGACCGAGGACAAGAAGACCGAGCACGAGGTCGAGACGACCGGCCACAGCTGGGACGGCATCGAGGAGTTCAACAACCCGCTGCCGCGCTGGTGGCTCTGGACCTTTTACGGGACCATCGTCGTCGCGGTGATCTACGTTCTGCTCTACCCGGCGATTCCGCTGCGGAACGGCGCGACGCCCGGGCTTCTCGGCTACTCGACGCGGGCCGATGTTGCGCGCGACATCCAGCGGTTCGAGGAAGCCAACGGCGATCTCATTGCCAGGCTGACCGAGGTCGAACTGGACCCCGAGGCGATCCGCGCCGAGCCGGACCTCTACAACTACGCGGTGCAGGGGGGCGCGGCGGTGTTCCGCACCTGGTGCGCCCAATGCCATGGCGCCGGGGCCAACGGCGTGCAGGCCTCGGGCTATCCCAGCCTGCTCGACGACGACTGGCTCTGGGGCGGCTCGCTGGAGGAGATTCACTACACCGTCACCAACGGCATCCGCAACGAGGACAACCCCGATGCGCGCTGGTCGCAGATGCCCGCCTTCGGCGCCGACGAGTTGCTGAGCGATGAGGAAATAGACCAGGTCGTCCAATATGTGCGGAAAATATCCGGACAGGAACATGATGCCGCATTGGCAAGCGCGGGCGAAGAGGTTTTCCTCTATAACTGTGCTGCATGTCACATGGAGGACGGCACCGGCGACCGCTACCAGGGCGCGCCCAACCTGACGGACGCGATCTGGCTTTACGGCGGGGATGTCGAGACGCTGACAGAGACGGTCTACAACGCGCGGTTCGGCGTCATGCCGAGCCACAAGGAGCGTCTCAGCGAAGCGGAGCGGCGGGCCGTTGCGACCTACGTCCACCAGCTTGGCGGCGGCGAGTGATACAAAGGCTTCCGGGGGCCGCAAGGCCCCCGGTCGATGGCACCGGCCCCCATCCTGTTCGCGCGTTTCCACGGGGGCCGGTGTCTATAATCGCCCAAGCCCCCGACTCCGTCCAGCGCATCACCTGAGACCTGCCTGTGCATCTGCGCACCGAATTGGAACTTTTCTCATTCGAGATCGCCGCGCCGCGCGATTCGCAGCAGGCAGCGCCCGATGTGATCGGGCCCCGCACTTACAATCGACGGCCGCAAGGTTTAGCTTGAACCACCAAGGGGCGCGTGCCGGCCGGCCGCTTCTCCCGCCCGCCCCAGCCGAAACGGAGTGAGCCCTTTGAGCTCGACAGACCAGAGCCCCGATCGCCTCTATACCGCCCGCGAGCCGGTTTTCCCGCGTCGCGTCTCGGGCCCGTTCCGCACGCTCAAGTGGTGGATTCTGGCGGTCTGCCTCGGCATCTACTACCTGCTGCCCTGGATCCGATGGGACCGGGGGCCGAACCTGCCCGACCAGGCGGTGCTTCTCGACCTCGCGAACCGGCGGTTCTTCTTTTTCTGGATCGAGATCTGGCCGCACGAGTTCTATTTCGTGGCGGGCCTCCTGATCATGGCCGGGCTGGGCCTGTTCCTGTTCACCTCGGCGCTGGGCAGGGTCTGGTGCGGCTATCTGTGCCCGCAGACGGTCTGGACCGATCTCTTCGTGCTCACCGAGCGCTGGATCGAGGGCGACCGCAACAAGCGTGTGAAGCTCTGGAACGCCAAGTGGGATTTCCACAAGACCCGGCTGCGGGTGACGAAATGGGCGCTCTGGGTGCTGATCTCGGTGGCCACCGGCGGCGCCTGGGTGTTCTATTTCGCAGATGCGCCGACGCTCCTGGGCAACCTGTTCACCCTGCAGGCCGCGCCGGTGGCCTACGCGACCATCCTGGTCCTCACGCTGACCACCCTCATCCTCGGCGGCTTCATGCGCGAACAGGTCTGCATCTACATGTGCCCCTGGCCGCGCATCCAGGCCGCGATGATGGACGAGGACACCCTGACCATCGGCTACCGCGAATGGCGGGGCGAGCCGCGCGGCAAGCACCGCAAGTCCGAGGGCGCGGAACTCCTGGGCGATTGCATCGACTGCTACGCCTGCGTGAACGTCTGCCCGGTGGGCATCGACATCCGCGACGGCCAGCAACTGGCCTGCATCACCTGCGGGCTGTGCATCGACGCCTGCGACGAGGTGATGGAAAAGACCGGCAAGCCGCGCGGCCTGATTGACTACATGGCGCTGTCGGACGAGGCGCGCGAGCGCGCGGGCGCAGAGCCCAAGCCGGCGTGGAAGCACATCCTGCGGGTGCGCACGCTGCTCTATACCGCGCTCTGGTCGGCGGTCGGCGTTGGCCTGATCGTGGCCCTGTTCGTACGCTCCGAGATCGACCTGACGGTGTCGCCGGTGCGCAATCCGATCTACGTGACGCTGTCGGACGGTTCGATCCGTAACGCCTACGAGGTGCGGGTGCGCAACATGCAGGGCGAGGCGCGCGATTTCGCGATCAGCGTGACGCCGGGCGACGTGTTCCAGGTCGAGGTGGAGGGCGCCGAGACCGGCACCTTCACCGTCCCGGCCGACGAAACCGACCTCAAGCGCGTCTACGTGATCGCATCGCCCGACAGCGCGCCCGCGCAGAGCCAGAGCACGCCGTTGCGCATCTGGCTGAAGGACATCGCGGCCGAGGAACGGGCCTATTCGGACACCGTCTTCAACGGGAGGGTGGCGCGATGAGCCAGAAGGAGCTGACCGGCCGCAAGGTGCTGATCATCGTGGTTTCGGCCTTCACCGTCGTGATCGGCGTGAACCTGCTTCTCGCCTACCAGGCGGTCAGCACGTTCCCCGGCCTCGAGGTCGACAATTCCTACGTCGCCAGCCAGCAATTCGACGCGATGCGCGACGCGCAAGAGGCGCTGGGCTGGACGGTGGCCGCCGATTACGACACCGACGCGGGCCTGTTCCTGCTGCGCTTCACCGATGCCGAGGGCGACCCGGTGGAAGTGCCGGAGGTGGCCGTCACCATCGGCCGGAAGACCTCGAACCGCGACGACCGGACGCCCGAACTGCTCTACTACAACGGCGAGTTCTCGGCGCCGCTTGCGCTGGACGGGGGCTACTGGACCGTCCGGCTGCTGGCGCGGGCCGCCGACGGCACGCAGTTCCGTCAGCGGCTGGAACTCTACGTCCGGGGCTAGGCGATGACGACGGCGCTCTCCTCCCGGCCCTCGGCCTGCCCGGCCTGCGCCGTGGCGCCGGCCGCCGAGGACCTGTCCGAAGCGGGCCAGCCGCGGGACGCGCGCCTGTTCCTGTCGCTGCCGACGATCCACTGCGCGGGCTGCATCTCGGCGGTCGAACGCGCGCTGAACGCGACGCCCGGCGTGCACGCGGCACGGGTGAACCTGACGCTGAAGCGCGTCGCGGTCGAGGCCGACCCGCAGGTGAGCGCCGCGGACCTGATCGGCGTGCTCGACGGCATCGGGTACGAGGCGCACGAACTCGACCCGGGCGTGATCGCGGCGACCGCGACCGACAAGGCGGGGCGCGACCTGCTGATGCGCATCGCGGTTTCCGGCTTCGCGATGATGAACGTGATGCTCCTGTCGGTGGCCGTCTGGTCCGGGGCGTCGGATTTCACCCGCGACATGTTCCACTGGATTTCCGCGATGATCGCGCTGCCGACCATCGCCTTCGCGGCGCAGCCCTTCTTCCGCAACGCGGCCAAGGTGCTCCGGCACGCCCGTCTGAACATGGACGTGCCGATCTCGCTGGCGATCGTGCTCGCCGCGGGCATGTCGCTTTACGAGACCTGGCAGCACGGGCCGCACGCCTATTTCGACGCGGCGCTCTCGCTGACCTTCTTCCTGCTCGCCGGCCGCTATCTCGATCACCGCACCCGCGCCGTGGCCCGCTCCGCGGCCGAGGAACTGGCCGCGCTCGAAGTGCCCCGGGCGCTGCGCCTGCGTGCCGACGGCACCGAGGAGACCGTGCCCATCGCCGAGATCGCCGTGGGCGACACCGTCCGCGTCAAACCCGGCGCGCGGGTGCCCGTGGACGGGCTCATCGCCGAGGGCCAGTCGGAAATCGACCGCTCGCTGCTGACGGGCGAAAGCCTGCCCGCCTATGCCGGCCCGGGGATGGCGCTGTCGGCCGGTGAGGTGAACCTCACCGGCCCGCTCGCCGTCACCGTGACGGCGGCCGGCGAGGACAGCTCGCTCCATCGGATGGCCGATCTCGTCGCGGTCGCCGAAAGCTCGAAGAACCGCTATACCTCGCTCGCCGACCGCGCGGCGCGGGTCTACGCGCCCGGCGTCCACCTGCTGGCGCTCGCGGCCTTCCTGGGCTGGCTGTGGGTTTCCGGCGGCGACATGCGGCTGGCGCTGAACATCGCGGTGGCGGTGCTGATCATCACCTGCCCCTGCGCGCTGGGCCTCGCGGTGCCCGCGGTGACGACCGCGGCCTCGGGGCGGCTCTTCAAGCGGGGCATGCTGATCAAGGACGGCACCGCGCTGGAACGGCTGGCCGAGGTCGACACGGTGGTCTTCGACAAGACCGGCACGCTGACGCTGGGGGCGCCGGACCCCACCAACCTGGGCGATCATGCCCGCCGCGACCTGGAAATCGCGCTGGCGCTGGCCGAGGCGTCGGAACACCCGCTCGCGCGCGCCCTGGCCGAGGCCGCCCGCAGCGCCGGGCTCCACCCCGCGCGCCTGACCGAGATCCGCGAGGTGCCGGGCCACGGCGTCGAGGGGCGGCTGGGGGGCGAGCCCGTGCGCTTCGGCCGCGCGGCCTGGGTCGGGGCCGAGGCGGGCCGGCAGACCGCCGCCTGGCTGCGCGTCGGCACCGCGCGGCCCATCGCGTTTACCTTCGCCGACCGGCTGCGCCCCGGTGCCGAGCAGGCCGTGGCCGCGCTCAAGCGGCAGGGGCTGGCGGTGCGTCTTGTCTCGGGCGATGCGCCGGCCCCGGTGGCCGACCTTGCGGCGCGGCTCGGGATCGAGGACTGGACGGCCGAGGCGCTGCCGGCCGAGAAGGCCGCGCAGGTGCAGGAGCTGGGGGAGGCGGGCGCCAAGGTGCTGATGGTGGGCGACGGGCTGAACGACACCGCGGCGCTGGCCGCCGCGCATGCCTCCGTGTCGCCCGCGACCGCGCTCGATGCCGCCCGCGTCGCCTCCGACATCGTGCTCCTGGGCCACGACCTCGCGCCGCTGGGCGAGGCGGTGGGGACCGCGCGCAAATCGGTCCGCCGGATCAACGAGAACTTCGCGATCTCGGCGCTTTACAACCTGATCGCCGTGCCGATCGCGCTTCTGGGCTTCGCCACGCCGCTGGCCGCGGCGCTGGCGATGTCGGCCTCCTCGATCACCGTGTCGCTCAACGCGCTGCGCCTGAGGTAGCCCCGATGGAAGTGCTCGCCTACCTGATCCCGATCGCGCTGTTCCTTGGCGGGCTGGGCCTCGCGGCCTTCTTCTGGGCGCTGAGATCGCACCAGTTCGACGACCCCGAAGGGGACTCCCGCCGCATCCTCACCGACGACTGGGACGATCACCCGAAGCCCTGAGGCCGGGGGCTGTCTGCCCCCGGACCCCCGAGGATATTTCCGGCCAGAAGAACAGGGGTGTGCGCGTCACGCGATCTGCGTTGTGACCCGCCCGATGCCGCGGATCTCCACGCTGCAGGTTTCGCCGGGGGCAAGCGGCCCGACCCCCGCCGGGGTGCCGGTATAGATCAGATCGCCCGGGGCGAGCGTCACCAGCCGCGAGAGATGGGCAAGGATCGCCGGCAGCGGCCAGATCATCTCCGACAGGTCGCCGTCCTGCCGCGGCGCGCCGTTCACGGTGCAGAGGATGCGTCCGGCCGCCGGATGGCCGAGACGCGCCGCCGGTACCAGGGCGCCGCAGACGGCCGACGCGTCGAAGCCCTTGGCCATGTCCCAGGGCCGGCCCATCGATTTCGCCTCGGCCTGCAGGTCGCGGCGGGTGAGGTCGTTGCCCGGCGCATAGCCCCAGACATGCGACAGCGCGTCGGCCTCGGGAATCGCGGCGCCGCCCAGCCCGATCGCGGCCACCAGTTCGGCCTCGTGATGCAGGTCCGCGGTCGCGGGCGGGTAGGGGACCGTCGCGCCGTCCCCGACCAGCGCATCGGCGGGCTTGGTGAAGAAGAACGGCGGCTCGCGCTCGTCATTGCCCATTTCGCGCACGTGCTCGGCATAGTTCCGGCCGACGCAGAAGATGCGGCGCACCGGGAAGCGCGCCTCGGCGCCGGCGATGGCGACCGAGGGCCGTTCGGGCGCGGCGATGGCGTAGCGCGTCACGACCGGGGGCCGATGGGCGTGCAGTCGGTGCCGTGGGATTGCAGCCGCCGGCAGGCCAGCGCCGCCTCGTTCTCGGTGAGGCCGACGAAATTCGCCTCGTAGCCGCGGGGGTGATGCACCACCTTGCGCAGCGCGTCGTCCAGCGTGCCAAGCTCCTGCAGCGCGGTCTTCAAGAGCACCCGCTCGGCCTGGTAGCGCGACCCGTAGCGGCCCACATTGATGCCCCAGTGCCGTCCGCCGGACGAGGACAGCCGCGTGACGATTTCCTGCTCCACCGGCTGCGGGGTTGCCCGTGCCGCCGGCGCAGCCCGCGCCGGGTCCGCCCCCGCCGCAAGGCCCCGGGGCCGGGGTTGGGGCGCGATGTCGGGCACGTCCGGTGCGGCCGAGCCCTGCGGCAGCCGCGTGTCGGGCGGGGTCGCGGCCACGGCGGCCGCGGCAAGCTCGGTCTGCGCCGCTTCCAGCGCGGTCGCCACGCCTTCGCTCAGCGCGATGAGCACCTCTTCGGCGGGCGACCCGGCCGGGCGTTGCGCGGGCCGGGGCGACCTGTCGAGCGTCATCGACAGCCGGACGGTTCGGCCGGCGGCGCCGTAGGGCGGTTTGGCCGGCTTGCGCACGGCCACCCGGCGCGGCGCGCGCTCGAAGCCCATGTTCAGGAGTTCCGCGACCCGCGCGTTCCGCGCGGCCGACGACGTTCCGCCGAACATCGTGGCGATGATGCGTTCCCCGTTCCGCTCCGCCGAGGCGACGAGGTTGAAGCCGGCCGCCCGCGTGTAGCCCGTCTTGATGCCGTCGGCGCCGCGATAGCTGCCGAGGAATCGCCGGTTGGTGTTGGAGACGGAGCGCAGGCCCGCATCCGTCGAGCGGCGCGAGAAGAGGTTATAGTATTCCGGGTAGTCGTAGAACATGTGCCGGCCCAGCGTCGTCATGTCCCGCGCGGTCGACATGTGTCCCGCTTCGGTCAGGCCGTGGGCGTTCTTGAAGGTGGTCCGCGTCATGCCCATCGCCTTGGCGGTGCGGTTCATCCGCCGCGCGAAGGCCGCCTCGGAGCCTTCGATGGCCTCGGCGATGGCGGTGGCGGCATCGTTGGCCGATTTCACCGCCGCCGCCCGGATCAGGTAGCGAAAGCGGATCTTCGTGCCCGCGCGCAGCCCCAGCTTCGACGGCGGCTCGGCCGCGGCGCGCTTCGAGATCGTGACGTAGTCGTCGAGCCCGATCTCGCCATGCTCCACCGCCTCGAAGGCGATGTAGAGCGTCATCATCTTGGTCAGCGAGGCCGGGTGCAGCCGCGTATCGGCATTCCGCGAATGCAGCACCTCGCCGGATCGCGCGTCGACCACCATCGCGGCGTAGGGGGCGGCCCGCGCCCCCGACGTCAGAACGGCCATGCCGATCGCGAGCATGGATAGAAAAAGTACGTGCCGGACGTACTGCCCCAGTGGTTGCACGTCGCCTGCCTTTTCACTGCCTCTCGCCGCCCGTATTTGTCTGCCCGGGCGATCATTTCATCGTTACCATACCACAGCGGCACAGCCGCGAAAATACCAATGTTTCAAGGGTAACGAAGGTAAAGCTCAGGTTGATCGATATATCGGGGCCGCGCGGCCGCCGGCCACAATCGCTGCGATCCGGCCTCAATCGAGCGCGGCGACCAGCGCGGGCAATTCGCCCAGGTGTTGCAGTTCGGCAAAACGGGCCTGGTCGCGCGGCGGTTCTGCGTGCTCCAGTTCCCAGGTCAGGTCGTGCGGGACGAACACGCCCCAGGCGCCCGCCTCGATCGCGGGGATCACGTCCGACCGGAGCGAGTTGCCCACCATCATCGCCCGCCCCGCGCCCTCGCCATGGGCGGCGAAGATCGCGTCGTAGCGCGGCGCGGTCTTGTCCGAGACGATCTCGACCCCGTCGAAAAGCTCGCCCAGCCCCGACTGCGCCAGCTTGCGCTCCTGGTCCAGCAGGTCGCCCTTGGTGATCAGCAGAATGCGGAAGCGGTCGGCCAGCGCGGTCACGGCCTCGCGCGCCTGGGGCATCAGTTCGATCGGGTGGCGCAGCATCTCCTGCCCGGCCTCCAGAAGCGCGCGGATCACGCCTGCCGGCACCCGCTCGTCGGTCACGTCGATGGCCGTCTCGATCATCGACAGAACGAAGCCCTTGATGCCGAATCCGTAATGCCCGAGATTGCGCCGCTCGGCCTCCAGAAGCCGCTCCATCAGGTGGTCGGGATCGACGTGGTCCGACAGCAGGTCGGCGAATCGGTCCTGGGTCATGCGAAAGAACCGCTCGTTCTGCCAGAGCGTGTCGTCGGCATCGAAGGCGATGGTGGTAAGCTTGCCGTCCATGGCGCCCCTTCCGTCCCTGACCGCCCCTTTTCAGACGGGGCGCGGCGAATATATAAAGGGGCTGAAGCCGAACACCACCCGATTTGCCAAGGACGGGCAGCCGTGACGACCGACCCTCTGATGATGGCCGCGATGGGCGACGACCCCGACAGCGAGTCGGAGGTCATCACCAAGACCAAGCCCAGGACGCAGCGCCCGCCGCTTTACAAGGTGCTGCTTCTGAACGACGACTACACGCCGATGGAATTCGTCGTGCACGTGCTCGAGCGGTTCTTCGGCATGAGCCACGCCCAGGCGTTCGAGGTGATGCTGATGGTGCACAAGAAGGGGGTTGCCGTGGTCGGTGTCTTCAGCTTCGAGGTGGCCGAGACCAAGGTCGCGCAGGTGATGGATTTCGCCCGCCGCCACCAGCACCCGTTGCAGTGCACCATGGAAAAGGAATAGGGCGCAACGCCCGCCCATGCCCGACACCCGACTGACCCTTGCGCTCGAATCAGGCGCGGCCAGCCTGCCTGCCGCGGGGCGGCTTGCGGTGTTCGACGCCCCGGCAGAGGCCGATCTGTCCGCGCTGCCCAAGGCGCGGGTGCAGATCGTGCAGGGCTTCGCCCCCGATCACCACGCCTGGGAGGAGCGGGGCTGGGATGTCGTCGTCGAACCCGAAGGCGATTTTGCCGGCGCCGTTGTGTTCACCCCGCGGGCCAAACTGGCCGCCCGCGCGATGGTGGCCCAGGCACTGGAACTGACCTCGGGCGGTCCGGTCATCGTCGACGGCCCCAAGGCCCACGGGATCGACAGCCTTCACAAGGCCGCCCGCCGGACCGGCGCCGAGGTCTCGGCGGCCTTCGCCAAGGCCCATGGCAAGCTGTTCAGCGTCCAGGCGGACCCCGAGCTGTTCGCGCACTGGATCGCGGAGGGTGCGATCCTGCTCGACGGGCGCTATCGCACGACGCCGGGGGTCTTTTCGGCCGACGGCGTCGATCCCGGCTCGGCGCTGCTGGTGCGCGCGCTTCCGCGGGGGCTTCGCGGGCGGGTGGCCGATCTCGGCGCCGGCTGGGGGTTTCTCGCGGGCGAGGCGCTGGCCGCCAACCCGGACATCGCCGAGATGCACCTCGTCGAGGCGGATTACGTCTCCCTCCTCTGCGCCAGCGCCGGGGTGCAGGACACGCGCGCGCGCCTCCACTGGGCCGATGTCGCGCGTTTCGTGCCCGATGCGCCCTTCGACCACGTCCTGATGAACCCGCCGTTCCACACCGGGCGCGCGCCCGACCCCGCGCTGGGGCGCGCGTTTCTCGCGGCGGCGGCCCGGATGCTCGCCCCCCACGGGTCCGCGTTCATCGTGGCCAACCGGCACCTGCCCTACGAACGCGACCTCGTTTCCCTCTTCGGCGAGGTGCAGGAGATCGGCGACGATCCGGGCTACAAGATCATCCGCGCCGCGCGGCCCCGGCGGGCGGCTCGTGGGGGACGGCTCGCGGGGGGCGGTAAAATCGCCTAGGTTCCGCCCCCGAATCAGGAGTTTTCCCGCATGTCCTTCTCGATCGCAGGCAAGACCGCCATCGTGACCGGCGCGGCCAACGGCGTGGGCCTGGCCATCGCCCGGCATTTCGTGGACCGCGGCGCCAACGTGATGATGGCCGATATCGACGAGGCGCGGCTGGTCGACGAATGCGGCAAGAACACCGAGGGCGAAGGCACGATGCGCTACTTCGCCGGCGACCTGCGCGAACGGCTGACCGTGGCGAACCTGCTCTCGGCCACGATCGACGCCTATGACCGGATCGACATCCTGGTGAACGCCTCGCGCCAGATGGCGCCGTCCGACCCGCTCGACCCCGATGGCGACGCGGTCGAGACGCTTCTGGCGCAGAACCTCATCACCAGCCTGCGGCTGAGCCAGATCGTCGCCCGGCGGATGATCCGCCAGGCCGAGGAGGCCGGGCTCGAAGAGGGCTCGGCCGGGGCCATCGTCAATCTTTCGTCGATCGCGGCGCGGCGCACCCATCCCGCGCTTCTGGGCTACTCGGTCAGTTCCGCGGCCCTCGACCAGCTGACCCGGTCGATGGCGGTGGCGCTGGCGCCGCACCGGATCCGGGTGAACGCGGTGGCCTTCGGCTCGGTCCTCTCGGCCAGCCTGCAAGGCGTTCTGAAAGAGCACGCCGATTACCGCGAGGACATCCGC
Organism: Rhodovulum sp. ES.010; assembly: GCF_900142935.1. NCBI lineage: Bacteria > Pseudomonadati > Pseudomonadota > Alphaproteobacteria > Rhodobacterales > Paracoccaceae > Rhodovulum > Rhodovulum sp. ES.010. Next base: position 3,162,837 of record NZ_FSRS01000001.1, read on the forward strand.
GACCACACGCCGCTCGGGCGGATCGCCAAGCCCTCGGAACTCGCCGAGGCGGTGCAGTTCCTCGCCTCGGACGGCGCGCAGTTCATCACCGGCCAGATCATGACCGTGGATGGCGGGCGGACGCTGCTCGACCCGGTGAACGCGCCGGCGCACTGAGCGCGTCACCCCTCGGGGTAGCGGGCGCGGCAGGCGGCCATCGCCCGCGCGGCGTCGCGCGCCACCTCGCGCCGCTTGGCCCGGAGGTCGGCGAGCTTCTGCCGTTCGGCGCGCAGGTCGACCGCGACCGGGCGCTCGCGGAAGCCGATATCGGGGCGGTTGCACCAGACGAAGCCGAGCCCGCTGCCGTCGTCGCCGAAGCCGCGGCCATAGCACATCTCCAGGCTGGTGCGCCGATAGGGCTCGCGCTCCAGCGCATAGCCGCGCGCCAGCGTCTGCTCGGTTTCCAGAACCAGCCGGTCGAGCAGCATCAGGTCGTACATCGCGTTGCGTTCGCAGGCCTGGCGCGGGGTGGCGCAGGCGGCAAGCGTCAGCAGGCAGAGCAGGGCGAAAAGGCGCATGGGGGCGATTCCTGGTTGATTTCGCCCAGCATACGCCGCCGCCGGGCCGCTGCCAAAGCATGCGATGGTGTGGCGTGGCGCGGGTGAAGCTGCTAGTCATTGCCCAGCAGGAGGGAGGCGACATGACCGAGCAATTCGACGACCACAAGACCCGCGCCGCGGCATGGTTCCGCGCGCTCCGCGACGAGATCGTGGCCGCCTTCGAGGCGCTGGAAGACGCGCAGCGGACCGGCCCGTTCAAGGACGCCTCCGCCGGCCGGTTCGAGGTGAGCGAAACCCGCCGCACCGCCGAGGACGGCTCGGATGCCGGCGGCGGGCTGATGAGCGTGATGCGCGGCGGCCGGGTGTTCGAGAAGGTCGGCGTCAACGTCTCGACCGTCTACGGCACGCTCAACCCGCGCGCCCGGGCCGCGATGATGGCCCGCAAGGACATGCCCGGCATGGCCGAGGACCCGCGCTTCTGGGCCAGCGGGATCAGTCTTGTGGCGCACATGCAGAACCCGCACACCCCGGCGGTGCACCTGAACACGCGGATGTTCTGGACGCCGCATGGCTGGTGGTTCGGCGGCGGCACCGACCTGAACCCCAGCCTGCCCCATGACGAGGATACCCAGGCGTTTCACGGCGTGCTGAAGGCGCATTGCGACCGGCACGACCTCAGCCACTATCCCCGCTACAAGGCCTGGGCCGACGAGTATTTCTATGTGCCCCATCGCGGCCGGGCGCGCGGGGTGGGCGGCATCTTCTTCGACGACCACAACACCGGCGACTGGGAGGCCGATTTCGCCTTCACCCAGGAGGTCGGCCGCGCCTTCCTTCCGGCCTTCGTCCCGATCGTCGAGCGCCGCCGCGACACCCCCTGGACCGAGGCCGACCGCGCCGCGCAACTCGCCCATCGCGGGCTCTACGCGGAATACAACCTGCTTTACGACCGCGGCACCAGGTTCGGCCTGGAAACCGGCCACGACCCCGACGCGGTCCTGATGAGCATGCCGCCGCTGGCAAGCTGGCCGTAGGGGGGCTCGGCGGGACGGAGTCCCCATTGACCTCGACCGATGCAGGCGCGCGCTTTCTCGGGTCGGCGCTCGAAAGTGGACGCCCGGACGGCTTGCGCTCCGTCACTTGTTTCCGCCCCCGACAGCGAAGTGCAAGACGCGCGCATCGCTCCGGTCGCGCGGAGCAGACCTGCGCAAGTCCACGTCCCGATGTCCGGAGAGCCACATCCAACAGAAACACTCGAGTGAATTTCGACGCCGAATCCCGGGCTTCCAACCTGGCCGCCCGGTTCATGCGGACCGCGGGCGGTTGGCCCGCGGTTTGCCATGTTTCGCGTTCAGGCGCGCTTGTCTCCGGTGATCATCGCGTGGGCGAGGTTTTCGCGATGGACCATGCTGGCCCAGGCCACGCCGCCGACATGCAGCAGGATCAAGAGCACGGAGAGGTTCGCGGCGGTCTCGTGGATGTCCTCCCACGCGGTCTCGCCGCCCGCGTGGCCCTCGCGTTCCTCATGTTCCTGGCGCTCGTAGCTTGCGACGCCGCCCTCGCCGCCGCTCTCGCTCTGCGCGATCAGCCCGGCCAGCGGACCTTCGCCTTCCTCTTCGGCCAGCACCGCCATGCCGGAAAACGCGGTGGCGCCCAGCATGACCAGGAGCGCCACGGTCATCGCGCCGCCGGCGGGGCTGTGGCCTATATGGCGTTCGGCCGAGCCCGCGACCAGCCGCTTGAGATAGGCGACGACCTTGCCGGGCCCGGTCACGAAGTCGGAGAAGCGCGCGCGCTCGGGCCCCACGAGGCCCCAGAAGATGCGCAGCGTCACCGTGGCCGCGATCGCGTAGCCGGCCCAGACATGGAGCCATTCCGGCTCGCCCTCGGTGAGGTAGGCGGTGGCGAAACCCGCCACCAGGACCCAGTGCCCGACGCGCACCACCGGGTCCCAGACCCGGACGCGCGCCTCGGCTTGCGCCGTCTGCTCCGCCATCAGTCGTCGTCCCGGCCGAGGCGGGTCGCGGGGGCGCCGGTGGCCGGATCCAGATAGGCCTCGACCACCATCCCGTTGGCGTCGCGCATCTTGACCTCCCAGTAGCGGCCGTCCTCGCGCTCGGCCTCGAGGACGGTGTAGCCCTGGCTCTCCAGTTTCGCGATCAGCTCGCCGAGCGGCATCCACCGGGCGGGCTGGGCCATCGCGGGTGCGGTTTCGGGCGAGGCTTGCGCCTCGCCGAGGGCGACCAGGCCCGCGGCGGAAGCCAGGGCGGCGGTGAACAGGATCGTGCGTTTCATGGGGGTCTCCCGTGCTTGGTTTCACCTTGCCGGCACGTGGACCGGCTGCGATGGGACCGGTCTATCCGCAGGCGCCTGACGCCGGCCTGACCGCGCTTGTCAGCGCCCTGTCAGGCGGGGCAGAGTAGCGCCGTCACCATGAAACGGTTCGCTCTCCTCGCCTCGATCCTGGTCCTCGCCGCGCCCGCGCCGGCCGAGCGCGATCACGACCGCGCGCGCCGCGCCCTTGAACGGGGCGAGATCCGGCCCCTGCACAGAATCCTGCCCGAGGTGGAAGACCGTTTCGACGCGCGGCTTCTGGAGGTCGAGCTGGAACGCGAGGAGGGCCGCCTGGTCTACGAGATGGAACTGATCACGCGGGACGGACGACTTCTGGAGGTGCTCGTCGACGCCGCCTCGGGCCAGGTGCTGGAGCACGAGATCGAGGACGACGACTGATGCGCGTGCTCGCCGTCGAGGACGACCCGCGGATCGCGGCCGACCTGTCGGCCGCGCTGGAAGCCGCGGGGTTCCGCGTGGAAACCTGCGCCGATGGCGAGGAGGCGTGGTTCCTGGGCGATACCGAGGCGTACGGGCTGGTGGTTCTGGATCTCGGCCTGCCGGGGCTCGACGGGCTGACGGTCCTGAAACGCTGGCGCGCGAACGGGCGCGAGATGCCGGTTCTGGTGCTGACCGCGCGCGGCACCTGGACGGAACGCGTCGAGGGCATCGACGCCGGCGCCGACGACTACCTGCCCAAACCGTTCCGGATGGAGGAGCTGGTGGCCCGCGCCCGCGCGCTGGTGCGCCGCTCGGCGGGGCGCGGCAGCGCGCTGCAGGAGGCGGGCGCGCTCGCGCTCGACACGACCCGCATGGCGGTCAGCTTGCGCGGCGTGCCGGTGCAGACCACGGCGCTGGAGTATCGCCTGCTCGCCTACCTGATGCTCAACCGCGACCGCGTGGTGCCGCCCACGGAACTGCTGGAACACCTCTACGGCGACGACGATGCGCGCGAGGCCAACGCGCTGGAGGCGCTGGTGGCGCGGCTGCGGCGCAAGCTGGGCGCGGGCGTGATCGGCACGCGCCGCGGCTTCGGCTATTTCCTCGAAGCCGGGGCGCCCGCGCCGTGAGGCGGCTGTCGCTGCGGCTGCGGCTGGCGCTGGCCGGGGCGGTCGCGGTGACGCTCGCGATCCTCTTGTCCTCGCTGGGGCTCGCCGCGCTCTTCGGCGCGCATGTCGAACGCCGCGCGCTGGCCGAACTCTCGGTGCAGCTCGACCAGGTGCTGGCCGGGGTCGAGCGCGCCCCCGACGGCACGCTGGAACTGACGACCGCCCCCGCCGATCCGCGCTTCCGGCAGGTCTATGGCGGGCTCTACTGGCAGATCGAGGCGGGCGGGCAGGTGCTGCGCGCGCGCGCGCTCTGGGATTACGAAATCCCGCTGCCCGCCGACACGCTGGGCGACGGGGCCGAGCATGTGCACGACCTGCCGGGCCCGGCGGGCCAGCCGCTGCTGGCGATCGAGCGCAGCGTGACCCTGCCCGACCGGCTGGGCGGCGACGCGATGCGCGCGGCCGTGGCGATGGACCGGACGGACCTCGCCGCCGCGCGCGCCGGGTTCCTGCGCGACCTCATCCCCTATTCGGCGCTGCTCGCGGCGGCGCTGATCCTCGCGGGCTGGGCGCAGATCGCCGTGGGTCTCCGCCCGCTCGGCGCGATCCGCGCCCGCGTGGCCGATATCCGCACCGGCCGGGCGCGTCGCGTGGGGGGCGATGTCCCCGCCGAGGTGCAGCCGCTCGCCGCCGAGGTCGACGGCCTGCTGGCCGCCCGCGAACAGGAGGTCGCGCGCGCCCGCACCCGGGCGGGCGACCTCGCGCACGGGCTCAAGACGCCGCTCCAGGCGCTGATGGGCGAGGCCGGGCGGCTCCGGGCCGAGGGGCGCGGTGCCGCGGCCGACGCGGTCGAGGAGATCGCCGGCGCGATGCGCGCCCATGTCGACCGCGAGCTTGCGCGCACCCGCGTCGCCATGCGGGGGCGCCAGGGCCGCGCCGACCTTGCCGATGTCGTCGCGGGGCTCGTGCGGGTCATGCGCCGCACCGGGGAAGGGGCGCGGTGCGACTGGCGCGTGGACCTGCCCGAAGGTCTCGCGGTCGCCGCCGATCCCGGCGACCTCTCCGAGGCGCTGGGGGCGCTGATCGAAAACGCCGCGCGCCATGCCCGCACGCGGGTCGAGATCGGCGCGCAGCCCCGCGGGGGCCGGGTCCAGATCGTCCTCCGCGACGACGGCCCCGGCATCCCGCCCGACCGGATCGAGGCGCTGATGGCGCGCGGCGCGCGGGCCGACACCCGCGGCTCCGGCCTCGGCCTCGCCATCGCGCGCGACATCGCCGAGGCGCTGGACGGCACGATCACGCTGCGCCCGGCCTCGCCCGGGCTCGAGGCGCGCCTGTCCCTGCCCGCAGCCGACAGCGTCCTGACAGATCGCTGACACCCCGGGTCAGCCCGGTGTCAGCCACCCCGTGCGATGACGGTCTCACGGTCTCACGGTCGCCCGGAGGAAGCCCCACACCCATGTCGTTCCGAACGAGTCTCTCCCCGTTTCCCCGCGTTCCCGTCTGGGACATCTGGGTGCGCCTTTTCCACTGGGCGCTTGTCCTCTGCATCGGCGGGGCGGTCCTCACCGGCTTTCTCGCCGATGCACGCTGGGCCGGGTGGCATCTCGGCTTCGGGCTGGCCGCCGCCGCCCTCGTCGTCGCGCGGATCGTCTGGGGCCTTTTCGGCACCGCCCACGCGCGATTCGCCGATTTCCTGCCGCGGCCTTCGGCGCTGCTCGCGCATCTGCGCGGTGCGGGCGGCCGCCATCGCGGCCACAACCCGCTGGGCGCGCTGATGGTGTTCGCGCTCTTCGCCGCCGTCCTCGCGCTCGCCGGCACCGGGCTTGTCGTTCTGGGCGGCTGGCTCAGGCTCGGACCGCTCGCCGCGGATCTCGGCACCCAGACGGGCCGCGCCGCGCGCGAGTTGCACGAGATCGTCGCCTTCGCCCTTCTCGGGATGATCGCCCTCCATGTCGGCGGCGTGATCTTCGAAAGCCGCCGCGCGCGCGAGAACCTGGCGGGCGCGATGCTGACCGGCCGCAAGGAGGCGCGCCCCGGCGACGCCCGCCCCGTCGAGGCCCGCCCGCAGGGCCGCCGCGCAGTCAAGGTCGTCGCCACGATTGCCGGAATCCTCGTTCTTGCCGCGGCCGCGCTTTCGGCCCGCCCGGTGCCGGACATGCCGGTGTCGCGGATCGACCCGCTCACCGCCGAGGAATGCGGCGCGTGCCACATGGTCTACCACCCCAGCCTGCTGCCGGCCGCCTCGTGGGAGGCGCTGGTCGCCGGGCTCGACGACCATTTCGGCGAGAACGCCTGGATCGACGCGGGCGATGCCGCGGAGATCGAGGCCTGGCTGACCGCGCACGCCGCCGAAACCGTGGACACCGCGCCCGCGCGGATGTTCGCCCGCACCGATCCCGACGCCCCGGCCACGCTGACCGAAACGCCGGCCTGGAAACGTCTGCACGGCGACCTGCCCGACACGCTCTTCGAGGGCGCGCCGGTCTTCAGCCGTGCCAATTGCGCCGCCTGTCACGCCGATGCCGGGTCGGGCCGCTTCAGCCCCTTTGCCATTTCCATTCCAAAGGAGAAGACCGAATGAGACACCTGATCTTCCTCGCGGCCCTCGTGCCCGCCGTGCCCGCGCTGGCGCAGGACACCTCGCCCGCGCAACTGATTGCCAGCTACGAGTCCCAGGCCGGCCGCGCCGCCGACCCGTCTGCGGGCAAGGCGTTCTTCATGGCGCAGCACGCGGGCGGCAAGCCCGAGACGCCCGCCTGCACCACCTGCCACACCAAGGATCCCCGCGCCGCGGGACAGGCCCGCACCGGCAAGACGATCGAGCCGCTCGCCCCCTCGGCCAACCCCGCGCGTCTGACCGAAACCAAGGAGGTCGAGAAATGGCTGGGCCGCAACTGCGACAGCGTGCTGGGGCGCGAATGCAGCGCCGCGGAAAAGGCCGACATCATCGCATGGCTTGCAAGCCTATGACACGAAAGGAGAAAATATGACCCGTTTCCTGACAGTCGCGCTGGCCCTTGCCGCCGCGCCGGCGCTCGCCGACGACGACTACATGCCGCCGGTGACCCATCCCGCCACGCTGGAGGAATGCTCCGCCTGCCACATGGCCTATCCCGCGGGATTCCTGCCCCGGCGGTCCTGGGTGGCGATCATGGGCGACCTGAAGAACCATTTCGGCGAGAACGCCCAGCTCGACGCGGCCACCCGCGCCGAGATCGAGGCCTATCTCGTCGGCAACGCCGCACCGCGCATCCGCGGCGTCTCCGAGAACCAGACGCCGCTTCGGATCAGCGAATTGCCCTGGTTCAAGCACGAGCACCGCGAGGAGGTCAGCCAGCGCATGATGCGGAAGGCCAAGTCGATGGCGAATTGCGCGGCCTGCCATCGCGGCGCCGAACGCGGCTATTTCGAAGACGACTGACGCACGCACCGGATCGGGCTATACCGCCCCGGCGACTTCGAGGGAGTCGCCGGGGCGTCGGTATGTGCGGATGCGCGTGGTGAGTGGAGCGGGATGCCGAAGCTGAACGAAGAGACATGGCCGCTGGTGCTGACCGGCGTGACGCTGGCGGGCATGGTGCTGGCCGCGGTCGCGCATTGGGCGCTGCCCGACGGCCCCTGGACGCAGGCTCTGCTGGGCGCGGCGCTGCTGGCGGTCTACGCGGCGGGCGGCCTCCCGGCGGGGGCGCGGGCGCTCGCCGCCCTCTGGCAGGAGCGCGAACTCGATATCGACCTGCTGATGGTGATCGCGGCGCTCGCCGCGGCGGCCGTCGGCGCGCCGTTCGAGGGCGGCGTTCTGCTGACGCTTTTCAGCCTGTCGACCACGCTGGAACACCGCGCGATGGGCCGGGCGCGCCGCGCCATCGAGGCGCTGATGGAACTGCGCCCCGACCGCGCGCTGCGCCGCACCGCCGAGGGCACCGAGGAGGTTCCGGTCGAGGATCTCTCCCCCGGCGAGGTGGTGATCCTGCGCCCCGGCGCGCGGGTGCCCGTGGACGGGGTGATCGTCGAGGGCGAGGGCGCGCTCGACGAATCCACCATCACCGGGGAATCGGTGCCCGAGCACAAGGCGCCGGGCGCGCTGGTCTTCGAGGCGACGGTCAACATGCACGGCGTCCTCGCCGTCGAAGTGGCCCGGCCGCTTTCGGAAAGCACCGTGGCGCGGATGATCGCGCTGGTGACCGAGGCGCAGGCCGCCCGGGCGCCGTCCGAACGGTTCTCCGAATGGTTCGGCCAGCGCTATACCGTCGCGGTGCTGGTGGGCGCCGTTCTGGCCTTTGCGGTGTTCCTTGGCATCGGCCTCGGCTGGAGCGCGGCGCTCTACAAGGCGGCGACGCTGCTCGTCGCGGCCAGCCCCTGCGCCATCGTGATCTCGGTCCCCGCCGCGATCCTTTCGGCGCTGTCGGTCGCAGCGCGGGGCGGGGTTCTCTTCAAGGGCGGCGCAGCGCTCGAGACGCTGGCCCGGGTCGACAGCTTCGCGTTCGACAAGACCGGCACGCTCACCACCGGGCGGCAGGAGGTGGTCGATCTGCACTGCGAGGGCGACGAGGCGGCGTTTCTCGCCCGCCTCGCCGGGCTCGAGGCGCATTCCGAACACCCCATCGCCGACGCGATCCGCCGCGCGGCCGAGGCGCGGCAGATCGCGCCCGTCACGGTGCGCGAGGCGCGCGCGGTGCCGGGCGAGGGGATGGTGGGGCTCGACGACGAGGGGATGATCTGGGCCGGGAACGCCCGGCTCGCCGCCCGGATGGGCGCCCACGGCGAAGGCGACGCGCTGCCCGAACTCGTCGCCCGGCTGCACGCGACGCCGCAGACGCTGGTGCTTCTGGGCCGCGGGGCAAAGGTGCTGGGCGCGGTCGCCGTCGAGGACCGCCAGCGCGACACCGCGCGCCCCGGGCTCGCCGCTTTGCGCGCCCGCGGCGTTCCGACCATCGCCATGCTGACCGGCGACCGCCGCGCGGTGGCCGAACGCGTGGCCGCCGATCTCGGGATCGCGGCGGGTGACGTCCATGCCGACCTCCGCCCCGAGGACAAGGTCCGCATCGTCGCCGATCTCGCCGCCCGGGGCCGGGTGGCCTTCGTCGGCGACGGGGTGAACGACGCCGCCGCGCTGGCACGGGCCGATGTGGGCATCGCGATGGGCACGGCGGGGTCCGAGGTGGCGCTGCAGGCGGCCGACGTGGCGCTCTTGTCCGAGGATCTGGGCCGGCTCGCCGCGGCGCACGCGCTGTCGCGCCGGACGGCGCGGATCATCCGCCAGAACCTGGTCTTCGCGATGGGCGCCATGGCCGTCCTGGTCATCACGGGGCTGTTCTTCCACCTGCCGCTGCCGGTCGCCGTGGTCGGTCACGAGGGCGGCACCGTGCTCGTCGTTCTGAACGGCCTGCGGCTGCTGGCCGATCCGATCCGGTCGTAGCACCCTTGGGAGGATCTGTGTCGCGCGGCGAATGGCGACCATTCAGCCTGGTTTCCGCGCACCACTTCGACAGGCCCTCGTCCGGCTTGATCGCTCCGATGCCATCGCAAGGGGAAGGTTGCGTCCGTTGATCGGCTGCGGGCTGACAGGGGAAACGGGTCCCCCCGATGCCTCGATGGCATCTTCTGCCATTCGTCGTCCGCGTGCGAAGCGCTGACCTGCCCCACGCTGCGGGCATTGGCCTGCGATCGCATTCCGCAGGCGCAAAGACGGTCTTCATCGGCGCGCTGCGCAGCAGAATCCGAAGACGCCTTCGGGGCCATCCGGGTCATGCAAGGGCATTCGGCAAAGCCCGGGGCCTGCGCCTTGCCGCCCCTCGTCAACGGCGCAGCACACGGGACTTCGGGCTCAAATCAGCCGCCCCACAAAACAAGCACCCCGGACCCAAAGGCCCGGGGTGCCCGATTGTCCGGTCCTGCGGGCCTGTGTCAGCCGCGCAGCGCCTCCAGCATCACGGTGACGTTCTCGGGGTCGGCGTCGGGCGTGATTCCGTGGCCGAGGTTGAAGATGTGCGGGCCCTTGGAAAAGGCTTCCTTGATCCGCTTGGTCTCGTCGATCAGCTTCTGCCCGCCGGTGACCATCAGCTTCGGGTCCATGTTGCCCTGCACGCAGCCGTCTACCTGCACGTTCTCGGCCGCCCAGCCCGCATCGACCGAGTTGTCCAGCGCCACGCAATCCGCCCCCGTCGCCTTGGCGAAGCCGACATACTGCTCGCCCGCCTCGCGCGGGAAGGCGATGCAGGGCAGGCCGGGATGGCGCGATTTCAGTTCGGCGATGATCCGCTTGGCCGGTTCCAGCGCGTAGCGGGTGAAATCCTCGCCCTTCAGCGACCCGGCCCAGCTGTCGAAGATCTTGACCACCTCGGCGCCGGCCTCGACCTGCTTGGACAGGTATTCGATGGTCGACGCGGTCAACAGCTCCATCAGCGCGTCGAAGGTTTCCCGGTCCTCGGCCTTCAGCTTGTGCGCGGGGGCCTGGTCCGGCGTGCCGCGCCCGGCGATCATGTAGGTCGCCACCGTCCAGGGCGCGCCGGCGAATCCGATCAGCGTGGTTTCCTTCGGCAGTTCGCGCGACAGGATGCGCACGGTTTCGTAGACCGGCGCCATGTGCTCGTGGATGTCGTCCTTGCCCTTGAGGGGCGCCAGCCCCTCGGCGCCGGTGATCGTCGACAGCCGCGGGCCCTCGCCCGTGACGAACCACAGGTCGGCGCCCAGCGCCTGGGGAAGCAGCAGGATGTCGGCGAACAGGATCGCCGCGTCGAAGCCGTAGCGGCGGATCGGCTGCAGCGTCACCTCGGCGGCCAGCTCGGAATTGTAGCACAGCGACAGGAAGTCGCCCGCCTCGGCCCGGGTGGCGCGGTATTCGGGCAGGTAGCGGCCCGCCTGCCGCATCAGCCATGCGGGCGGCACGTCCTGAACTTCCCCCGCCAGCGACCGCAACAGTTTTTTGGTTTCCGCCATCGTCTTCCCCGTTTATTGGTGCGGCCTGTCGTCCCCTGACTGCGTCGGCATGTCAAGACGGGGCGAGTTGTCAGGACGACGTGACGCGATTAGAGGTTCGGCGCATGGCTATCACACTTCCTTCCCCCGCTTCACCCCTGAAGATCGGCACCCGCGGCTCGCCGCTGGCGCTGGCCCAGGCGCACGAAACGCGCGACCGGCTGATGGCGGCCTTCGACCTGCCCGAGGACGCGTTCGAGATCGTGGTGATCCAGACCATCGCCGACAAGGTGCTGGACCGGGCGCTGAAGGAAATCGGCGGCAAGGGGTTGTTCACCAAGGAGATCGAGGACGCCATGCTGGAGGGCCGCATCGACATCGCGGTGCACTCGACCAAGGACATGGCGGTGGAACAGCCCGAGGGGCTGGTGCTCGACACCTACCTCCCGCGCGAGGATTTCCGCGACGCCTTCATCTCGCACAAGGTGACGGGAATCGCGGACCTGGAGGAGGGCGCGGTGGTGGGCACCTCGTCGCTGCGGCGCCGGGCGCAACTGCTCAACCGGCGCCCGGACCTGAAGGTGGTGGAGTTTCGCGGCAACGTGCAGACCCGGCTGAAGAAGCTGGAGGACGGCGTGGCGGTGGCCAGCTTCCTCGCCATGGCCGGCCTGAACCGGCTGAACATGAGCCATGTCGCGCAATCGGCCATCGAACCCGAGGAAATGCTGTCCGCCGTCGCGCAGGGCGCCATCGGGATCGAGCGGCGCGCGGACGACGCGACCGCCGCCCACATGCTGGAGGCGCTGCACGACCGCGAGACCGGCGAGCAGATGGCCTGCGAACGCGCCTTCCTCGCCGCGCTGGACGGCTCGTGCGAGACGCCCATCGGCGGGCTCGCCCGCCACGAGGGCGGGAATATCTGGCTGCGCGGCGAGATCCTGCGCCCCGACGGCTCCGAGAGCATCCAGGGCGAGGACCGCGCGCCGATCGCGGACGCCGCCGAGATGGGCTGGGCGCTGGGCAAGCGGCTGCGCGAGCAGGCGGGCGAAGGCTTCTTCGACTGGATCGAGGACTGAGACCCGCTCTTCCCCGCAGCTCTCGATGGCGCCGGAGCGGCAAGCCCGCCCCGGCGCCTTTCCTTTCGCGGATGTCGCAGGAGGCACCGGCAAGGGTCGCGCCCTGACCAGAGACGCCCGAGGCGCGCCCCTAGCCTGACCGGGAAGGAGGCCGCCCATGTCCACCGATCCGCTGCTGACGCCCTACCGCCTGAAGCACCTGACGCTGAAGAACCGGCTGATGTCCACGGCGCACGAGCCCGCCTATTCCGAGGACGGGATGCCGAAGGCGCGCTACCGGCTCTACCACGCGGAAAAGGCGAAAGGCGGCATCGCGCTGACGATGACGGCCGGGTCCGCGGTGGTCTCTCAGGACAGCCCCGAGGCGTTCGGCAACCTCCTGGCCTACAAGGACGAGATCGTGCCCTGGCTGGCCGAGTTGACCGACGCCTGCCACGCCCACGGCACGGCGGTGATGATCCAGCTCACCCATCTGGGCTGGCGCACCGGCTGGAACAAGGGCGACTGGCTGCCGGTGATCGCGCCGTCCGCGCTGCGCGAACCCGCCCACCGCGCCTTCGCCAAGGCGATGGAGGACTGGGATATCGACCGCGTGGTGGCCGATTTCGCGGCCGCCGCCCAGCGGATGCAGGCGGCCGGGCTCGACGGGATCGAGATCGAGGCCTATGGCCACCTGCTGGATGCCTTCTGGTCGCCCCACCAGAACCGGCGCGCGGACGCGTGGGGCGGGTCGCTCGACAACCGGATGCGCTTCACCTGGGCGGTGATCGACGGGGTCCGCGCGGCGGTGGGGCCGGAGTTCATCGTCGGGCTCCGGATGGTGGCCGACGAGCAGTTCGAGAAGGGGCTCAGCCGCGCCGAGGGGATGGAGATCGCCCGGCGGCTGGCCGCGAGCGGCAAGGTCGATTTCCTCAACCTGATCCGCGGCCGCATCGCAACCGATGCCGAGCTGACCAGGGTGATCCCGATCCAGGGCATGGCCTCGGCCCCGCATCTGGACTTCGCCGGAGAGGTCCGGGCCGAAACCGGCCTCGCGGTGTTCCACGCCGCCAAGATCTCCGACGTCGCGACCGCGCGCCACGCCGTCGCCGAGGGCAAGCTCGACATGGTGGGGATGACCCGCGCCCACATGGCCGACCCCCATATCGGCCGCAAGATCGCCGCCGGGCAGGAGACGCGCATCCGCCCCTGCGTGGGCGCCACCTATTGCCTCGACCGGATCTACGAGGGCGGCGAGGCGCTGTGCGTGCACAACGCCGCGACCGGGCGCGAGGGCTGGATGCCGCACGACATTCCCAAGGCCGACACGCCGCGCCGCGCGGTGATCGTCGGCGCCGGGCCCGCTGGACTGGAGGCCGCCCGCGTCGCCGCCGAACGCGGCCACCGGGTGACGCTTTTCGAGGCGGCCGACCGGGCGGGCGGGCAGATCAACCTGCTGACCGGCAATCCGCGCCGCCGCGAGATGGCGGGAATCGTCGACTGGCGGGTGGCGGAACTGGACCGGCTGGGCGTCGAGATCCGCTACAACACCTATGCCGAGGCCGACGACCTGCGGGCGCTGGACCCCGAGGTGGTGGTGATCGCCACCGGCGGGCTGCCCCAGCCGCCCGAGATCGCGGGCGCCGGGCTCGCGGTCTCGTCCTGGGACATCCTCTCGGGCGAGGTGAAGCCGGCGGGCCGGGTGCTGGTCTATGACGACCATGGCGGCCATGCGGGGATGAGCGCGGCCGAGGTGCTGGGCCGGGCGGGCGCCGAGGTGGAACTGGTCAGCCCGGAACGGTTCTTCGCGCCCGAGATGGGCGGCATGAACCACGTGCCCTATGCCGCGAGCTTTGCCGAGACCGGCACGCGGGTGACGATCAACACGCGGGTGACCGCCCTCCGACGCGAGGGCAACGAACTGGTCGCGGAGCTGGGCTCGGACTACGCCCCCGGCTGGTCCGACGCGCGCCGGGTGGACCGGGTGGTGGTGGAGCACGGCACCGAGGCGCTGGACGAACTCTACCACGCGCTCAGGCCCGAGGCGCGCAATCTGGGCGCGGTCGACTACCCCGCCCTGACCGGGCAGGGCGACCCGTTCCCCGAGAAGAACCCGGAGGGCGCCTTCCTGCTCTACCGGATCGGCGACGCCATCGCCGCGCGCAACATCCATGCGGGGATCTACGATGCGCTGCGCTACGGGCTGAGGTGGTGACGCCTGCCAGAATGCGCGCCTTCGGCGCATTCCCTTCCTCTCGGGCCCGGCCTTGCGGCCGGTCCCTCGGGCGGGCGCGCCGCCCCGGTCACAGGATCAGCACGCGGACGGCGAGGAAATAGATCGCGAGGCTCGCGGCGTCCTGGATCACCGTGCAGATCGGCCCCGAGCCCATCGCCGGGTCCGACCCGATCCGCTGGAACGCCCAGGGCAGGGCGAAGCCGACCACCGAGGACACCGCGCCGCCGCCCAGCACGGCGAGACCCACGGCCAGCGCCAGCAGCCCGTCGCCGAAGCTGGCCAGCACGCCGAGCCCCGCGATGGTGCCGAGCGCCGCGCCGATCCCGAGGCCGATCAGCGCCTCGTCGCGCATCAGAGGCCGGAGCGCGACATCCGAGGTCGAGAGCGCCCGGACCGAGACCGACACCGCCTGGGTGCCGATCGCGCCCGCGATATAGACGAGGGCCGGGACGAAGAACGCCACGGCCACGTTCGCGGCCAGCGCCTCCTCGAATCCGACCATCACCAGCGTGACCACGGTCGAGGCCGCGAGGCCCAGCACCAGCCAGGGCAGCCGCCGCGACAGCCGGTCGCGAATCGGCGCGTCCAGCGCCGCCGCCGGCCCGCCCTGATGCGCGCCGATCCCGGCCAGCCGCTGGAGGTCCTCCATGTGCTCGTCGCGCAGGATGCGGAACAGCGCCTCGGGCGGCACCGCGCCGATCAGGCGGCCGGTCTCGTCCACCACCGGCACCACGATCATGTTCAGCCGGATCGCCAGTGTCGCGATCTCCTCCTGGTCGGCCTCGACGGTGACGGCCTCGTGTTCGGGCTCCATGATCTCGCCGATCAGTCGCCCGGCATTGGCGAAGAGATCGTTGATGCGGACGATGCCGATCAGCCGCGTGTCGGCATCGGTGACGAGGATCGTGTCGGCGCAGTCGAAATGCTGCCCGCCCAGCGCCGCGATGAGGTCGGCGGCGCGGGTCTCGGGGCGTGCGGTCGGCACCGAGGCGACGAGGTGGGTCTGCGCGGTCTCGCGCCCGTCCTGGGCCGGGCTCGTGTCATCGGGGCTCATGCTGGTCTCCGCCGCCATCGCTCGCGGCGTTTTCTAGACCCGCGCCGGGGCCGGGGCCAGCCTTTCCGCGGCGGGGTTGGGCCGGGCCGGTCCGAAAAAAGTCCGACGGAATTCCGATGAAAGTCCGATGGAATTCCGATGCCGCGACTCCGCGCTTTCGGCGCCTACCGCGCCCGTTCGACAAGCTCCAGCACCGTCGGCCCCATCGCCTCGACGATCAGGGCGACGCCTTTCGCGGAGGGGTGGATGCCGTCCTCCTGCATGTAGTCGCGCATCGCCTGTCCGCGGTCGGGCAGGTCGCTCAACCCCTTGAGGAAGCTTTCGAAATAGAGGGCGTCATAGTCTTCGGCGAGATCCGGGTACATCGAGTCGAAGGCGGCCTTGTAGTCCGGGCCGTAATTGCCCGGCGCGTCGAGGCCGACAAGCAGAACCTCGACCCCGGCCTTCCGCGCCGCGGTCAGGATGCCTTCCAGGTTGGCGCGTGAGGCGGCCGGGTCGATTCCGCGCAACAGATCGTTCCCCCCCAGCGCCACGATGATCGCGTCCACCTCGGGCGTCAGCGTCCACGCGACCCGCGACAGCCCGCCCGCGGTGGTGTCGCCCGAGACGCCTGCGTTCAGAACCTCGACATCGGCCCCTTGCGCTGCCAGCCAGGCTTCGAGCTGCGGCACGAAGCCTTCGCCCTGGGGCAGCCCGTAGCCCTGGGTCAGGCTGTCGCCGAGCGCGGCAATCGTGACCTCTTCGGCCTGCGCCGCGGTGGCGCTCGCCGCGAGGCTGATGGCCAGGGCAAGCTTGAGCGCGCGCGTCCATGCCCCATATCCCAGAAGACGTGCAATCCCCAGAAGGCCTTCCATGACAGACCCTGTCCTTTCGCTGTCCGACGTCACCCTGACCCTTGCCGGGAATGCCGGGCCGGTCGAGATCCTGCACGGCATTTCGCTGAACGTGGCGAAGGGTGAAACGCTGGGCCTGATCGGGCCGTCGGGGTCGGGCAAGTCGTCGCTCCTGATGCTCATGGGCGGGCTGGAACGCGCCAGTTCGGGCCGGGTCATGGCGCTGGGCCGGGACCTGACCGCGATGAACGAGGATGCGCTCGCCCGGTTTCGCAGGGATCATATGGGCGTGGTGTTCCAGTCTTTCCACCTGATCCCGACGATGACGGCGCTGGAAAACGTGGCCACTCCGCTGGAACTTGCCGGCCACCGCGATGCCTTCGACCGGGCCGAGGAGGAGTTGCGCGCCGTGGGGCTCGGGCCGCGTATCGACCACTATCCCAGCCAGATGTCGGGCGGCGAGCAGCAGCGCGTGGCCCTGGCCCGCGCCGCCGCGCCGCGGCCGCATATCCTTCTGGCCGACGAGCCCACCGGCAACCTCGACGGCGCGAACGGCGCGGCGATCATGGATCTGCTCTTCGGGTTGCGCGACCGGCATGGCGCGACGCTGGTCCTTGTGACCCATGCGCCCGACCTTGCCGGGCGCTGCGACCGGGTGGTGGGCCTGGCCGACGGGCGCATTTCGGGCGAAGAGGCACGGAGGGCGGCGGAATGACCCTCGCCGTCGCGGCCCGGATCGCCCGGCGCGAGTTGCGCGGGGGACTGAGGGGGTTCTACATCTTCCTCGCCTGCCTCGCGCTGGGCGTTGCTGCCATTGCTGCCGTGGGATCGGTGCGCGAGAGCATCGAGGCCGGGTTGAAGCGCGAAGGCGCGGTGCTGCTCGGCGGCGATGCGGAGATGTCGCTGACGTACCGCTATGCCGAACCCGCGGAACGCGCCTGGATGGAGGAGGTCTCGACGGAGCTGTCCGAGGTCGTCGACTTCCGCTCGATGGTGGTGGTCGAGCGCGACGGCGAGACCGAGCGCGGGCTGACGCAGGTCAAGGGCGTGGACGATGCCTATCCGCTCTACGGGGCGGTCGACCTGGAGCCGGCGATGCCGCTGGGCGCGGCGCTGGCGGGCGACGGCGCGGTCATGGAACGCGTGCTGGCCGACCGGCTGGGGCTGGTGCCCGGCGACGGCTTCCGGCTGGGCACCGCGGATTACACGCTTTCGGCGGTGCTGCTGCGCGAGCCCGACGGCGCCGGCGACGGGTTCGGGCTTGGGCCGCGGCTGATCCTGCGCACCGAGGCGCTGGAGGGCTCGGGGCTGCTTCAGCCCGGCACGCTCTTCGAGACGAAATACCGCCTCGCCCTGCCCGAGGGGGCGGACATGGCGGCGCTGGAGGCGCGTGCCGACGCGGCCTTCGCCGACAAGGGCATGCGCTGGCGCGATGCGCGGAATGGCGCGCCGGGAATGACCCGTTTCGTCGACCGGATGGGGTCCTTCCTGGTGCTGGTGGGGCTTGCCGGGCTTGCCGTGGGTGGTGTCGGCGTGTCGGCCGCCGTGCGCGCCTATCTCGACGGCAAGACCGAAGTGATCGCAACGCTCAAGACACTCGGGGCCGAAGGGCGGACGATCATGCTGGCCTATCTGATGCAGATCGGGGCGCTCGCGGGCCTGGGCATCGCGATCGGCCTGGTGCTGGGCGCGCTGGCGCCGCTGGCCTTCGCGCCGTTCATCCAGGCGCGGCTACCGGTGCCGGCAGAGATGACCGTGCATGTGGGGCCGTTGGCCGAGGCGGCGCTTTACGGGGCGCTGACGGCGCTGCTGTTCACGCTCTGGCCGCTCGCACGGACCGAGGAGGTGCGGGCCGCGGCGCTTTTCCGCGACGTGTCCGGTCGGGTGCGGGCCTGGCCGCGGCCGGTCTATGTCGGCGCCACGGTGGCGCTGGCCGCGGCGCTGATCGGGGTGGCGGCCTGGTTCTCCGGGGTGCCGGAACTGGCGCTCTGGTCGGCCTTCGGGATCGTCGCGGCGCTTGGGCTCCTGGTGCTGGCGGCCTGGGGCTTGCGCCGGCTTGCCCGGCGGCTGGCGCGGGCGCGCGCGGTGCGCGGGCGGACGGCGCTGCGGCTTGCGCTTGGCGCGGTCGGCGGACCGGCGGGGGAGACGACCTCGGTTGTCCTGTCGCTGGGGCTGGGGCTGTCGATCCTGGCGGCGGTCGGCCAGATCGACGCGAACCTGCGCAGCGCCATCCAGCAGGAACTGCCCGAGGTCGCGCCCTCCTATTTCGTGGTCGACATCCAGGGCGATCAACTCGACGGGTTCCTCGACCGGCTGGAGACCGACCCGGGCGTGAGCCGTGTCGAGACCGCGCCGATGTTGCGGGGGGTCATCACGCGGATCAACGGGCGGCCGGCCAAGGAGGTCGCGGGCGATCACTGGGTGATCCGCGGCGACCGGGGCGTGACCTATTCCGCGACGCCCCCCGAGGGGACCATCGTGAACGGCGGCGAGTGGTGGCCGGGCGACTATGACGGCCCGCCGGTGATGAGCTTTGCCGACGAGGAGGCCGAGGAGATCGGTCTGGAGATCGGCGACGAGGTGACGGTGAACATCCTCGGGCGAGATATCACCGCGGAGGTCACGAGCTTCCGCGAAGTGGATTTCTCCACCGCCGGGATCGGTTTCGTGATCGCGATGAACCCCGGTGCCTTGCAGGCGGCGCCCCATACCCACATCGCCACGGTCTATGCGGAGCCGGAAGCCGAGGCCGCGATCCTGCGCGACCTCGCCTCGGCCTATCCGAACATCACCGCGATCCGGGTGCGCGACGCGGTCGACCGGGTGGGCGAGGTGCTGGCCTCGCTGGCCGCGGCGATCACCTACGGCGCCTCGGCGACGCTGGTGACCGGCATCATCGTGCTGATCGGCGCCGCGGCGGCCGGAGAGCGCACGCGGGTGTTCGAATCGGCGGTGCTGAAGACGGTGGGGGCGGTGCGGGGCCAGGTGCTGGCCTATTTCGCACTGCGTTCGGCGATGCTGGGCGCGGCGGCGGGCGCGGTGGCCATCGTCGCGGGCGGCTTGGCCGGCTGGGCGGTGATGGAATTCGTGATGATGGGGGGCTATGACTTCGAGCCCGTTTCGGCCCTGGCCATCGTGTTGGGCGGCGCGCTCGCCACCCTTCTGGCGGGCCTTGCCTTCGCCTGGCGCCCGCTGGCCGCGCGCCCCGCCCGCGTGTTGCGCGCGCGCGAATAGGGCTGCGCCCGGCTCTGGGCCGGCCGCACGCTGGTGCGCGCGGCGCCTCCGGCGGGAGTATTGGGACCAAGAAGAAGGTGGCTCACCGCCTGTCCTGCAGCTTGCGCATCCGGGCGACGAGGATCGGCAAGGCCAGGGTGAGCAGGAGCAGCCGGAACACGTGATGCGCCGCGACATAGGCCGGATCTGCGTTCAGGAGCAGGGACATCGCCATCATCGTTTCGAGGCCGCCCGGGGCGAAGGCGATGAGTGCGGTGAGCATCGGGATATCGAGCAGGCGGGAGACCAGCGCCGCGGCGCCGAGCGAGACGATCACGGCGAAACCGGTCAGCAGGCCGGAGGCGCGGAGGGCAGAGACCACCATCCGCGGCGTGACGCCCGAAAACCGTGTTCCGATCAGCATGCCCATGGTCACGAAGGCGGGGGTCGACAGCCAGGCCGGCACCGCGCCCTCGACCAGGCCGCTGGCGTGTCCGCTGGCCGACACGGCCATGCCGCCGAGCAGCAGCGCGGCCGGGATGCCCAGTTTCCGGAAGCCAAGGCCCAGCAGCACCGCGCCGGCCACCAGCGGCCCCAGCGCCGCAAGTGCCATCGGATCGGGGCCGGGCGGCGTCGTCGGCAGCGTGCCCTCCACTAGAAGCGGCGCGAGGAAGGGCACCAGCAGCGTGAGGGCCAGCACCCGGAGCGTCTGGATCAGCGTCACCCGTGGCAGGTCCGCCCGGACGTCGGTCGAGAGGCTGAGCACGAAGCTCAGATGGCCGGGCGTCGCGGCGAGCAGGGCGCTCATCGGGTCGAAGCCGAAGCGGCGGCGCAGGAGTCGCGCGCCCAGGCCGAGGATCGCGGCCAGCGCCGCGGCGAGAAGCAGCAGGCTGACCGGCCAGCGGGTTGCGGTGGCCATGGCCTCGGGCGTGACGCCTGCGCCCATGTTGACCCCGATGGTCACGAAACAGGCATCGCGCAGCCAGGGCGGCAGCCCGACCCGCCCCCCCGCGAGGGCCAGCAGCGTCACGGTCAGGGCCGGGCCGGTGAGGAATGGCGCCGGCACGCCGAGGCGCGTCGCGAGCAGGGCGCCGGCCGCGCCGGCGGCGAGGGTGAAGATGGCAGGGACCATGGCAGGTTCGGATCTTGCGGGCGGGACCGGTCGTGTCCGGTGGGGGTCCAGAATCGAGGGCCGCGCCGGAATGTCAATTCCCGGGCAACGCTGGCGTGTCCGACCGCCACAGGCAAGCCCGCGATGGCCCGGCCCGCTTGACTTGGGCCGCGCCCTGTCGCATCGGCAGGGCGTCTGCATTCGCAACAGGGTATTGCCATGAAGATCGCGATGATCGGGACGGGCTATGTCGGGCTCGTCTCTGGCGTGTGTTTCTCGGATTTCGGCCACGAGGTGGTCTGCGTGGACAAGGACCCGCGCAAGATCGAGATGCTGGAGCGCGGCGAGGTGCCGATCTACGAGCCCGGGCTCGAGGAGGTGATGGCGCGGAACGTGGCCGGCGGGCGGTTGTCTTTCACCGGGGACCTGGCCCGGGCGGTCGACGGGGCGGACGCGGTCTTCATCGCGGTGGGCACGCCCACCCGGCGCGGCGACGGCCACGCCGACCTGACCTACGTGATGGCGGCGGCCGAGGAAATCGCCCGCGCGCTGACGGGCTATTGCGTCATCGTCACCAAGTCCACCGTTCCGGTCGGCACCAATAGTCAGGTCGCGGCCACGGTGAAGGCCGCCAACCCCGCGGCCGAATTCGACGTGGCCTCCAACCCCGAATTCCTGCGCGAGGGCGCGGCGATCGACGATTTCATGCGCCCCGACCGAGTGGTGGTCGGCGTCGAGTCCGACCGCGCCCGCGACGTGATGGCCGACATCTACCGGCCGCTTTTCCTGCGCGAATTCCCGATCGTCTACACCGACCTCGAATCCGCCGAGATGATCAAGTATGCGGCCAACGCCTTCCTCGCGGCCAAGATCACCTTCATCAACGAGATGGCGATGCTGTGCGAGAAGGTGGGCGCCGACATCAAGGCGGTGTCCAAGGGCATGGGGCTGGACGGCCGGATCGGCAACAAGTTCCTGCATGCCGGGCCCGGCTATGGCGGGTCCTGCTTTCCCAAGGACACCTCGGCGCTCGCGCGGATCGGGCAGGATCACTCCTGCCCCTGTCACATCACCGAGACGGTCATCGAGGTCAACGACAAGGTCAAGCGGCGGATGGTCGACAAGGTGGTCGATCTTTGCGGCGGGACGGTCAACGGCAAGATCGTCGCCGTGCTGGGCGTGACCTTCAAGCCCAATACCGACGACATGCGCGAGGCGGCGGCGCTGACCATCGTGCCGTCGCTGGTCGGCGGCGGGGCGCGTGTGCGGGTGGTCGACCCGCAGGGCCGGCGCGAGGGCGAGGCGCTGTTGCCCGGCGTGAGCTGGGAAGACGACCCCTACGAGGCCGCCCGCGGGGCCGACGCGGTGGTGCTGCTGACCGAGTGGAACGAGTTCCGCGGGCTCGACCTTGCACAGATGGCGGGCGCGATGGCCACGCCGCGCATGGCGGATCTGCGCAACATATACCCCGTCGAGGACGTTCGCACGGCGGGGTTCGAGGCCTATATCGCGGTGGGCCGGCGGGGCTTCGGTCTCGCGGACTAGCGCGATGGGGGACGTGTTCTTCGTCGCCTCGAAGATCGCCTGGGGCCTGATGCGGGTGGACAGCCTGATCCTGGCCCTGCTGCTTGTCGGGACGCTGGCGCTTTGGCTTGGGTCCTGGCAGACGGGGCGGGTACTGGTCAGCCTGTCGCTTCTGGTGGCGGCCGTTGCGACGCTCTCGCCCTTGGGGGGCGCGATGCTGGCAGCGCTCGAACGCCGGCACGCCGTGCCCCGGATTTCCGGGCCAGTTGCCGGAATCGTCCTGCTCGGCGGTGCCGAAGACCCGGTGTCGACGGCCCTCCGGGGGCAGCCGTCCGTCAACGAGGCCGGCGAGCGGTTCCTTGCGGCGCTGGACCTTGCCCGGCGGTTCCCAGAGGCGCCGGTCATCTTCACCGGCGGCAGCGGGCGGCTCATCCCCGCCGCGATTCCCGAGGCAGAGGTGGCGCGGGCGCTGCTGACCGGGGCCGGGCTTGCGCCGGAACGTCTGCTTCTGGAAGGCGCGTCGCGCAACACCGCCGAGAACGCGCGGTTGTCGGCAGACCTGGCGCCCGAGCGCGACGGCCAGTGGCTGCTGGTCACGAGCGCGTTTCACATGCCGCGCGCGGTCGAGACCTTCTGCGCCGCGGGCTGGCGCGACATCACCCCCTATCCGGTGGATTTCCGAAGTCGTGCCGGGGCGCCGTTCAGCTGGGACCCGGCCGGTCGGCTGGAGGCGTTCAACACGGGCTTTCGCGAATATGTCGGGCTGGCGGTCTATCGCGCGACGGGCCGCGCGGCGCATCCCTTGCCCCGCGGTTGCCTTTACCGCGGCTGAGCCCCCTTTCGTCGCGGCCGCGCGGCGCCTATAGAAGAGCGCCATGCCGGTCACGCTCTCCACCCTGTCCGATCTCGACGCGCTGGATGTCGACGAGATCATCGATGTCCGTTCGCCCGCCGAATATGCCGAGGATCATATCCCCGGCGCCATTTCCTTGCCGGTCCTGTCGAACGAAGAGCGCGCGCGCGTCGGCACGATCTACACGCGGGAAAGCCCGTTCAAGGCGCGCAAGCTGGGTGCAGCGCTGGTGGCGCGCAACGCCGCGCACCATATCGAGACCGCGCTTGCCGACCGGCCGAAATCCTGGCGCCCGCTGGTCTATTGCTGGCGGGGCGGGCAACGTTCGGGCAGTTTCGCGCTGATCCTGGGCCAGATCGGCTGGCGGGCCGACACCGTTCTGGGCGGGTGGCGCAGCTACCGCCGGCTGGTGCAATCGGCGCTCTACGAGGCGCCATGGCCGTCGCCGGTCGTGGTGCTGGACGGCAATACCGGCACCGCCAAGACCGAACTCCTCGGGCTGCTGAATGCGGCGGGGGTGCAGGTGATCGACCTCGAAGGGCTGGCGAACCACCGCGGGTCGGTGTTCGGGGCGGTTGCGGGCGGCCAGCCCGCGCAAAAGGGGTTCGAGACGGCGCTGGCCATGGCACGGGATCGTCTCGACCCGGCCCGCGCGGTGGTGGTCGAGGCGGAATCGAGCAAGATCGGCCGGATCAACCTGCCGCCCGGCCTGTGGGAAGCGATGAAGGCCGCGCCGCGGCTGGTGCTGCAGGCGCCGCTGGAGGCCCGCGCCGCCTATCTGGCGCGGCGCTACCGCGACCTGACCGACGATCCCGCGCGGCTCCTCGCCACCATCGACGCCCTGGGCGCGCAGCATGCGCGCGAGCGGATCGAGACCTGGCGGGTGCAGGCGGAGGCGGGTGCGTTCGAGGCGCTGGCCGCCGGGCTGATGGCTGCGCATTACGACCCGCGCTATGGCCGCCAGAGGGCGCGTTTCGAGGACCGGCCCGCGCGCGCCGTGCATCTCGACCGGCTCGACCCCGAGGGGCTCGCGGCGGCCCTGCCCGATATCGTCGCGGCACTCGAGGCGCTCAGCCCAGCGTGATCCGGGGTGGGCCGCCGGTAATCGTGCCGACGCGCGCCGCGCCCGGCCCAAGGCGTTCCAGGATCGCCCCGGCCGCCTCGGCGGGCAGCGCCGCGAGCAGGCCGCCCGCCGTTTGCGGATCGAACAGCAGGGCGCTGCGCGGGTCCTCCAGGGTCGCGCCTTCCATTCCGGTCGCAAGCGCCGCGTTCTGCGGAAACAGCGTCGAGCGGATGCCGAGGCGGGAGAGCCGCAGCGCGCCCGGCATCAGCGGGATATCCTTGGGCCGCAGCTCCGCCCCCACGCCCGAGGCGCGCAGCATCGACATCAGATGCCCGGCCAGCCCGTAGCCCGTCACGTCGGTCATGGCGTGTGCCTTGGGGGCCAGAGCCGCCGCGGCGTCGGCCTGGCCCTGCTGCATCGAATCGAGCGCGGCCAGCACCTCGGCCCCTCCGGCGCGCCCTTGCATTTCAGCGGCGAGAATCGTGCCGCTGCCGATCGGCTTCGTGAGGATGAGCACGTCGCCGGGGCGTGCCCCCTCCAGGCCAAGCGGCGCGCCCGCCACAAGCCCCGTCACCATGAACCCGATCGTCAGTTCCGCGCCGGTGGAACTGTGCCCGCCGACGAGATCGGCCCCGGCCGCGCGCAGGACTTCCTCGGCCCCGGCAAGGATCTCGCGCAGGGTGGCGGCCTCCATCGCCTCGGCCATCCGGGGCAGGATCACCGTGGACAGGGCTGCCTGTGGCGTCGCCCCCATCGCCCAGATGTCGCCCAACGCGTGCGTCGCGGCGATCCGCGCCATGGCGTAAGGGTCCTCCGTCACCGCGCGCAGATGGTCGGTCGTCAGCACCTGCGCGCCCACGCCATGGGCCAGGATCGCGGCGTCGTCGCCCGCCCCGCGCACCACCTCGGGCCGCGCCGGTGGGGCAAGGCCCGAGAGCGCGCCGGACAGCGTCGCCGCGCCGGGCTTGGCCGCGCAGCCGCCACAGGGCGGCTGGCCCCCGCCCGCAAGCTCCTCCACGCCGAGGGCGGCGCCGCGGGGCACCTTCGGGCCGGCGTCCATTGGTGGCAACTCGTGAAACTTGCGCATGAACTTGCGGTCGATACGGTCCTTCCACCACCAGACCCAGCGCCCCTCGACGCGCAGCTTCAGCCGGTCGGCGGCCGCCCGTCTGGCCCCCATCGAGATGAGCTTCAGATAGTCCTTCTGCGGGCGGTAGCGGCGCATGCGTGCGCCCGTCGCGGCCGCGCGCAGGTTGGCCAGCAGTACCGGCGCCTCGCGCACCGCGTAGACTCCGGCCTTGGGCCGGGGCGCATGTGACAGGTGCGCGCAGTCGCCAACGGCGAAGATGCGCGGGTCGGTGACCGAGCGCAACGTGGCATCGACCGTGACGAAGCCCCGGGTCAGGTCGAGGCCGGTGCCGCCCAGCCAGTCCTGCGGCCGGGCGCCCGCCGCGCCGATCACAAGCCCGGCGGGAATCGTCTCGCCGCTGTCGAGCACCGGCCCCTCGGCGGCGATCCGGGCGATGCGCGCCCCTGTCCGGAGGGTGACGCCCTGTGCCGCGAGGCTGTCCATAAGCGCGGCCCTTGCGCCGGGGCGCACGTCGCGCAGCACCTCGTCGGCCGCGTCGATCAGCGTGATCTTGGGGGCAAGGCCCGCCCGCGCCAGCCGGTGCCGCGCGGCGAGCGCGAGTTCCACCCCGGCGACGCCTGCCCCGATCACGGCCGCGCGTGGGGCGACCTCTGCGCGCTGCGCCCTTTCGACGAACGCCTCCCAGGCGTCGGCGAAGGCCCCGAGCGGCTTGGCGGGCACGGCATGGGCGGCAAAGCCCGGCAGGTCCGGCAGGTCGGAACTGATCCCGATATCGAGCGAGGCGATGTCGTACCGGATGGGCGGACGCCCGGGCACATGGACGAGACGCGCCTTGCGGTCGATCCCTGCGGCGCGGCCGACCACAAGGCGGGCGCCGGCATGCCGTGCAAGCGGCACGAGGTCGATCTCGAGCTGGTCGCGCAGGTAGTGCCCCGCCACCAGCCCCGGCAGCATTCCGGAATAGGGCGCGGTGGGCCCCGGGTTGATGACGGTCAGCCGCACGCCCGGCACCGGCGTCATGCCCCAGGCGCGCAGCACCAGCGCGTGGGTGTGGCCCCCGCCGATCAGAACGAGTTCGCGGGTCAGCGGCAGGGGGTGGTCCATGCGGGCTCCGGTGACTGCTTCGGCCCCGATATAGGCCGTCCGGTCTACGGAAGACAGGGGCCGCGAGGCGCGCGCCTGCGGCGGCCCGGCGCCGCGGGATCGAATGGGCCGGGCGTCAGGGTGCGCACCATTGCCCCGCCCAAGCGTCCTCGGCATGGAACCGGGCGCGGCGGTGGGGGGCGGCGGCCAGGTGCAGCGTCTCGATCTCGTCGATCATGCCCTGCAGGGCGCAGAACGCGGCCGGGTCGGCTTTTGCGTTGTGTTCTTCGGGCTGGCCGATGGGCGTGCCGGGGGGCGGCATCGCGCCGTAAAGCGCGCGGGCCGCCGCCGGAAGCGCGTCCCAGCGCGCCGCGGCAGGCGGGTCGTCGAGGGGGTGGAACCGTGCGCGCAGCCGGATCTGAAACAGCGCGTCCGGGTCCCAGACCAGCAGGCTGGCCCGCGGTTCGGCGGCGAGATCGCGTATTTTCGCGCTGCGCCGGTCGGTGAAAATCTCGACTGTCGCCTGGGCGCGCTCGGCGGCACGCAGCACCACCATGCGCACCTCCGCCCCGCAGGTGCCGACGGTGGCGAGCACCGGGTGGCGGGCAGGGGCTGCGCGGTCGCGCGGCCCGGCCTCCAGCCGCGCCCATACCGCGTCGAGCGTGCCGGGCAGCGTCGCCAGCGGATCACTCATAGCCGGTCATCTCCAGATAGCCGCGGCCGCCATGGCTCCCCGCTACCTTGACCGGCCCCTCCCAATAGGAAACCAGCGTATCCATCCACGCCTCCGCGTACAGCGCGTCCAGCGTCACGTCGACATCCCGGTCCGGAATCGTGACGCGCCAGCGGACCGGGATGTCGCGCCCCGCCACCTGCGCGGTGTCCAGGGGCGCAAGCGACACCGAGCCGGGCGCAAGCGGCGTTGCCGCGCCGTCCGGCGCGATCCAGGTGCCGGTGGTGTAGTCGCCCGAGTCCGCGCGCAGGCGGAAGGCCATCAGCTTCGCCCCGCCGTCGAGATGCAGCGAAATCCAGTCCCACCCCTCCTGATCGCCGGCCAGCGGCTGGCTGGACCATTCCCGGTCGAGCCAGGCCTCGCCCGTCACCTCGACCGGGCCGTCCGGCAGGGTGAGGGTGCCCGCGACACGGTAGAAAGGCTGGGAATAGTAGTAACTGGCCGTGCCGCTTTCGGATTTCACCGAGTAGCCGTCCTCGCCGTGGCGGACCAGCGGACCCGTCGCCGTCAGCGCAAGGTCATAGGCGAAGTCGGTCCCCGTCGCGGCGAGGTCGAGTGCGGACAGCGGGTCGACGTCGCGGGGCGCGGCGCTGTCCATCCGCCAGTCGTCGATCCACGCCCGAAACGGGTCCAGCGTGACGCCCGCCTGGCCCGTCCCGCCCCGGCCCAGCCGCTCGGCCGAGAAGTGCCGCTCGGGCGTGGTCAGCCCCGCATGCCCCATCCAGGCGCGCGCCTTCTGCCAGCCTGCGCCGGGGTCGCCGGGGGCCAGCGCGTTGCGGAACAGCGTCCACTGAACGCCGTAGTCCCGACCGTCGGCGCCGGTCAGGTTGGCCGTCAGATACCACCACTCGATCCGGAACCCGGGATGCGGGCCGTGATCGCGGGGGAACTCGAGCTCCGTGCCACGCTGCGGCAGGGTGTAGCCGTCGGACGTCTGTCCGAGGCCGGCGAACCCTTGGGCCAGCGCCGGCAGCGGCAGGAAAAGCAGCAGGATCAGGGCTCTAGCGTTCATCGGCAAACACCTTGACCAGCGTCGCGGGTTCGATCCGGGCCAGCCGCCAGGCGGGCCAGGCGGCGGCCAGCCCGCCCGCGGCCAGCGCCAGCGCGCCGAGCCACAGCCAGTCGGCCGGGAAGACATGCATCGGCAGCCGCCAGCCGAAGGCCGCAACATTGACCACGGCCAGCAGCACCCAGGCGAGGACCAGGCCCACCGGCACCGCAAGCACCATCGTCAGCGCCGCCAGCAGCACCGCACGGAGGAGTTCCAGCCGGGCGAGGCGCCTGCGGGTCAGCCCCAGCGCCCAGACCGGAGCGAGCTGGGGCAAGCGCATGGTCGAGAGCGTGAGCAGGCTGGTGAACATCGCGAATCCCGCCACCCCCATCGTGAGCACGTTCAGCGCGGCGGTCACGGCGAAGGTGCGCTCGAAGACGCGGAGCGAGATCTCCTTCACCGCCTGCTGGTCGATCATGTTGTCTTCGGGCAGGCCGAACTCCTCGACGAGCCCGGCGCGCAGGTCCCCCACCGCATCGTCGGCGATGCGGATGGCATAGCGGCGCCGGTCGAGATCGGGGAATTGCGACACGAGATCGTCCACCCCGATGATGACTTGCCCGCGCGGGTTGCCGTAATCGGAATAGACGCCGACCAGCGGGCGGATCGCGCCGCCCGGCAGCGGCACCGGGTCGCCCAAGGAAAGGTCTTCGCGCCGCCAAAGCTGTTCGTTGACGATGGCGCCCTCGCCGCGGGCCAGCCGCGCCCAGACATCGGGCTCGGTCACGAGCATCGGCCAGTTGTCGGAATAGGTCCGGTGGTCGGCCACGCCGTAGATCTCGACCGGCTGGCCCAGCACCGGCCCCTCGACCCGCCAGATCGGCAGGAGCGCATCGACGCGCGGCTCCAGCCAGGCGCGCAGGCGGTCCGCCTCGGCCTCGGTCGATGCGGTCACGTAGAGCTCGGAGGGCAGGCGCTGGTCGAGCCAGGCGGTGAAGGTCAGCCGGAAGCTCGCGACCATCGTGCCCACGCCGATATTGGCCGAAAGCGCGAGCAACAGCGCCATCAGCGCCAGCGACAGGCCCGGAAGCTGTTGGCGCGTGTCGGCCCAGAACCACTGCGAAAGGACGCCGCGGCTGGCGTGCTCTGCCCCGCCGAGGACCAGCGCCAGCGCGACGGGCAGGGCCAGCGCGGCCGACAGAAGCAGCGCGCCGAGCAGGACGAAGCCGCCGACCACGCCCGTTCCGAATAGCCCGGCAAGGATCGCGACCACGGCCAGCGCCGCGGCGAGCCCCCCCTGCCAGGCAAGCGCGCGGGCCGAGGCCCGCGCCCAGGCCCGTGGCTGGGCCGAGGCCAGCAGCGGCATCCGCCAGAGCCGCCAGAGGCTTTGCGCCGCCGCGACGCCCGCCCCCATGAGCGCGATGGCGAGCCCGCCGAGCCACCATTCCGGCCTGAGCGACAGCGAGCCCGACAGCGTCGCGCCGTAGAGCCCGCGCAGGGTCGCGGCGACATCGGGCAGCAGTGCGGCCGCGATGACGTAGCCGAGCGCGATGCCAACGAGCCCGGCGACCAGCGCCAGCAGCATCACCTCGGCGGCCAGAAGCCCCACCAGGGTCTTCAGCGGCAGCCCCAGCGCGCGCAGCGTGCGGAACATCGCCCGGCGCTGCTCGAAGGCAAGGCCGATGGCGGAATGGACGATGAACAGGCCCACGGCGAAGGACAGGAACCCGAACGCGGTCAGGTTCAGGTGAAAGCTGCCGGTCAGTTCGGCCACATCCGCGGTTTCCTGCGGGGCGCGACGCTCCAGCCCAGGGGCGATCTCGTCCAGCGGCCGTCGGCCCAGCGGCTGTTCTTCGGCCAGCAGCAGGCGCGAGACCTCGCCCTCGGCCCGCAAGAGCGTCTGCGCGAGGGCGATATCCATGAACAGGAAGCCCGGCGGCACGCCCTCGGCCGCGACGACCGGTGGCAGGTCTTCGGCGCCCTCT